>CANQUL010000005.1 GCA_947627015.1 uncultured Clostridia bacterium
CTGTTTGGCGGGCTTTTTTCATACCTTTCATATCTCCCCGACGGCGTTTGGTTCACACGCTGTCGGGGACAATTTATACTTCAATACATTCTCCGCTTGGTTCAAACGCGATTGCTCTTGGCGCGCCACGAAAGGCGCCCGTGGGGCGCCTTTTTTTCGTGGCGCAGAGAAGAGGCCGCTCGGGATGCGGAATTCCCCGGAGGTTCGCGCGAGGCTGACCGAACGGAGCGCCGATTTCTTTCTCGCGGTGATTTCGGGCGACCGAAGCTTTCGAGGCGCAGCCGCAGAAAATCCTCTTCATAAAATTAAAACGCCACGAAAGGCGCCCTTGAGGCGCCTTTTTTTCGTGGCGCAGAGAAGAGGCCGCTCGGGATGCGGAATTCCCCGGAGGTTCGCGCGAGGCCGACCGAACGGTCTTTGTAACCTTCTCCCTCTCACCCGCTGCACCGGATTGTATCCTTCCCTCGGCCAAAGAAAGACCCCGGACAAGCCGGGGCCTTCGTTTCGATATGGGCGAAAGGGAGGAGGGATCCCTTCGCCGCAGGAGAGAGGGTCAGTTATGATCTTTCTTCTTGCGGAAGAGCAGGAAGGTCCAGAATGCGCAGAGCCCGACCGCAAGCACGTCGATCGCGATGAGCACGGGGATCCACCACGGGAACACTTCGACGCTCTTTCCGATGAGCGAGCCCTTTTCGAGACCCTGTGCCGTCTCGGCAAAGCTCTTGGTGTCGAGATAGGAGTAGAGGATGTCCTTCGCCGATTTGAAGATGCCCCATTTTGCGGTGGTGGAAGTCTTATCGTCGAACCAGGCGAGGCTGCCCTCGGTGAAGAGGATCTGACTGTTCCCCGCGCGCACGCACTCGTCCACGTCGTGGATGGTCTGGTCGGCCTTGCTGTTTCCCGCACACTGGTAGTAGTCGGTGATGACCGTCCCGCGGAAGCCCCACTCCTCACGGATGACGGAGGTGAGCATGGCATAGCTCGAGGAGGCGCGCACGTTGCCGACACGATCGACCGAGCTCATCATCGCGTTGCCCTTGCCGACCTTTACGAGGATCTCGAAGGGGAGAAGATAATTCTCGCGGAGGTTCTGTTCGGTGAGCCACTTGTAGGCACCGTTTCTGCCCGATTCGCTGTCGTTGACGGCGACGTGTTTGACGTAAGCCGTGAGCCCCTGTTCCTTCGCACCATAGACATGGTATGCACACATGACGCCGGAGAGGCGGGCATCTTCGCTGTAATACTCAAAGTTGCGGCCGCCCATCACGCTGCGGTGCAGGTTCGCGCCGGGGCCGTACCAGCCGCTGATCCCGAGCGCCGCGGCTTCGATGCCGATGGCCCTTCCCACCTGATAGGCCGTGTAATAGTCCCACGTCGAGGCGAGAATGGTGGAGCTCGGATAGCAGACGGCCTTCAGGTTGCCCTGCCCCGTGACGTTGTTGTTGAAGCCGGTAGGGCCGTCGGAGTCAACGGTCTTGGGCTTGTTGATCCGTGCGATCTCCATCGTCCCGAATCCGGCCCGTACGATGAGTTCGCCCATCTCCGAGATGGATAGCTGGCTCACGAGTTCGTCCCACATCGGGTCGTCATAGCCGAGGCCGGAGAGGTCGTCGATCATCCACGACGTTTCCTTGGAGTCGAATTTCGGCTCGACCGCTTCTTCCATCGTCGTCGGCGTCTGCGTCACAAAGTGCACGTCGTTTTTGAGCGTCTGCCCCATGTTGCGGTTTGCGGCCTTTTCGGCGGGGAAGGTCGTCACAAAGTCGGCACGGGTCATGTACTCGAGCTTGGTCGGCTCTTCGCTGCCGTCGATGGAGTGCGCCTTCTTGACGGCGGGCTCGTAGATGGTGCTCGATGCGCCCGAGGTCGTGTTGGTGTAGGTCGTGAAGCGGTTCTTCACTGGATTTCCCGTCACGCTGTCCGTCTCGTAGCGATAGCCGGCCGCGGGAACGGTGAAGGTGTAGGAGTTCTTGCCGTCCGAATTGGCCGTCTCGGCAAGGGTATGGGCGTCGGTGCGGAAGGAGAGCGTATAGCTGCCGCCTTCGAGCTCATAGCCCATAAAGCCGTTGTTGTTGCGGTCGTAGCAGTCGTAGGACTTCATGTCCTCGACGGGGATCTTGAGCGTGATCTGCTCGACGTCGCCGGGTTTCAGAAGGCCGGTCTTTGCGAAGGCCACGAGATTCACCGCGCTCTTCTCGATCCCGCCCTTCGTGTAAGGAGGGGTATAGTAGACCTGGACGACATCCTTGCCGCTGACCTCGCCCGTGTTCTCGACGGTCATGAGGATCTCGATGGTGCCGTCCTTGGGGAGCACTTCACCGTCCGAGTAGTTGCAGGTGATGATCTTCCACTCGAAGTCGGTGTAGGAGAGGCCGAACCCGAAGGGATATTGGACGACGTCCTTATACCCGTTCACGAGCCCCCAGTGCTCCTTGGCGAAGTCGGTATCCCAGAACCTTTCCGCGTCTGCCGTCTCATACCACTTGTAGCCGACGTAGATGTCCTCGAGGTAGTCGGAATATTTGTTGATGCGCGTTCCGAGCGAGGTATCCGTGCTGATGTCGAGATAGGAGCCCACGCCCTCGCGTCCGGAGGTCGCATAGGAAGCCGCCGTGGAGATGTCATACGCCCACGTATCGGTGAGGTGGCCGGAAGGGGAGGCATTGCCGACGAGCAGGTTTGCAAGGCCGATGGTGCCGCGCGTTCCCGGGAGCCCCATAAAGAGGGCGGCGTCGATCTTGTCGTTTTCGAGGAAGCCCGCTTCCATCGGGTTGGAGGTGTTGAACACGACGATGACCTTGTCGAAGTTGTCGCAGACGGTCTCGAGCATGGCCTCTTCGCGTGCGGAGATGGACTGGAGTTTGCGGCTCGTGTCGTTCGACCCGTTTTGGATATACTGGATCTTGGAGTAGTCGTTTCCTTCGCCGAGAAGCCGTCCCAGGACGACGATCGCCGTATCGGAGTAGGACTTCGCCTGTGCGATGCGCTCGGCCGTGTAGAAGGAGCTGTCCGCCTCGATCACGCCGTAGTATTCGCGGTAGAGGTCGTCGGTGTAGGCCTCGATGACGTAGTTGCCGCTCTTGATGTGGCTGTAATTGAGGTCGTCGTAAGCCTTCGCAAGCTCGGGGTTATACTCGATCCCCGCCTCTTTGAGTCCGCCGAGGAAGGTCACGAGGTCGTTGCGGGAGCCCGTGCCCGAGCCGGTGCCCTGCGGAATAAATCCGTCGTCCGATCCCGCCCAGCCGAACACGTTGACTTTGGCATTCTTTTCGAGGGGAAGGGCTCCGTTGTTTTTGAGGAGCACGGCGCCCTCTTGCGTTACCTCCGCGGCGAGCGCGTTGCCCGAGGCACGCGCCGCCATCGTTTCGGTGGAGTTTTCATCGAGCCCAAAGCCGCAGAGGTATTGGGTGATGATGTTCTTGTAATTATAGCAGACGATATTGCCGATCATGAGTGCCACAAGCAGGGCGGCCATCAGGGAAAGGCAAACCGACCGTACGATAATCTTCTTCTTTGCCATAGTCCCTCCTTATGCGCCGTAGCCCGAGACCGTGAGCTTGAAGCAGTCGAAGTTGAGGCTTGTTCCGTTTTGCGTGTTGATCACGATCTTGAGTTCGTAATCGCCCGCTTCGAGCTCGAAACTGCCGAGTTCAACGGTACGCCATGCGAAGAAGTCGGGATTGCCCGCTTCCACGGACTTTTCGTTCATATCGATGGTTTTGTCCGCAAATGTGACCGTCCAATCGCCTTCGCCGAAGGTCTTTCCCTCGTAGGAGGCGACGACCATGTCGAGCTTTACGGTCGCCTTGTCTTTCAGGGAGATCTTGACGGTGATGACGGAACCGATGTCATGCGCCTTTGCGCACGAACCGCCGCTTGCATTGCAAGATTCGGTGAAGGACGTCTGGTCGTTCCGCATCTTCCATTCGCTCGTGTCGAGACTCTCAGCTTCGATGATAATTTCGCCGTCCTTGTCGACGGTCGCGTCGGCAGTGGGTTGTTCGGGCTCTTCAGGTTCTTCCGCGGCTCCGCTGTATTCGGACACGGTGAACTTGAAGCAGTCGATGTTCATGGCTGCGCCGCCATCGTTTACAACGATCTTGAGCTCATATCTCCCGGCCTCAAGCGTGTAGGTGCCGAGGTCAATGGTCTCCCAAAGGTGGAAGTTGCCCGTCGGCTGTCCTGCGGGAATGGACTTGCCGGCCATGTCGATGGTCTGATCGGCAAAGGTGACCGTCCATTCGCTGCCGTTGAAGGTCTTGCCTTCCCACGAAGCGAGGAGCACGTCGAGTTTTACGGTCGCCTTGGCTTTGAGCGAAACGTTGACCGTGAACACGGTACCCACGTCGTAGCCCTTGGCGCATTGGTTGTTGCTTCCCACGCAAGGTTCGGTGAAGGACGTCTGGTCGGCCCGCATCTTCCATTCGGTCGTGTCGAGATTTTCTGCTTCCGCAACGATCTCGCCGTTATGGTCGAGCACTGCATCGTACGTTACGCCGTAATCGGAGACATTGAACTTAAAGCAGTCGATGTTGGGGCAGCCGCCTACGATCTCGAGGACGAGCGTATGGTAACCGGCCTCGAGGTCATACGAACCGAGTTCGACGGGCTTCCAGTTGTACCAATCGTTGCCGGGTGCTGTGCCGAAGGAGACCTCGCCGGGATTAGTGAGGAGCTCTTCATCGAGCTTGAAGTTGACGTTACCCGTGAAGTCGAAGGTAGCTTCGTACTTTGCCATCATGGCCGTAATGGCGACCGTCGCTTTCTTTTCGAGACGGAAGGTGACTTTGACCTTGTTCCCGGCCACGCCGAACGCAGCAAGGCATGCGCCGTCGCTTGCAAGTTCGGCCGGGTTCACGGATTCCACAAAGGTATCCTTGCCGTGTTGATATTGGTTGCCCGTCATGTCGAGATCTTCGGCCTCTACGGTAAATTCACCGTCCTCCTCGATCTTGACGTCGTAGGGGTCTTCTGTGGGTTCGTTCACGGTGATGGTGATGTCTGCGGACTTGCCGCGCCAGCTCACGGTGACGGTGGTATCCTCGGGGGTGAGCTTGCCGTTGGGCGCCCACGTGTAGCCGGAGGTCACTTCCGTCGTGCTGTTGTCGGAATAGTGCGCTTCGAGCACGAGCCCGGCGGGATCGAAGAGCTGACCCGCTTCATAGATGAGCGTGGTGGGCTGTTCTTTCACGGTGATGCCCGTGAGTTCGGCTTCGAATCCGCCCCACTTGCGCACATAGTACTTCATGGCGTCGATGTTTCCGGCGTTGCCCTTTAAGACAAAACGGAATTCGTGCGAGCCGGCCGTGAGGTTGATCAGGCCGAGGCTGGTGTCCTTCCAGTTCCAGTAGCCGGGCTGACCGTCGGGACGGGGCGTTCCGTCCTGAATGTCCTTGTCCTCCACATCGGTGAGCAGGTTCCCATCGATATAGAAGTCGATCGCATCTTTCAGATGAACATGTTGGTCGATGGAAGCGGCAACGAACATGGGTTCGATGGTCGCATCTTTGGCAAGGTTGATGCGGGTGGTGAATTCACTGGGCGCAACGATGGCCGCAAGGCTGGTATTTCTGCCGCCCGCGTCGGTGACGCAGTTTTCAAGCCAGACCTGTCCCTTCTTCATGTGGTTGGCGTTAAAGAAGTCCTCACGGGTGACCACATTGGCAAGGTTAAAGTCTTCAAAGTCCTGAATGAAGGGTTCGTTGCCCTTGGAATCGTCGAGGGTGATGCTCGAAAGGTGAGCATAGAGGCCGTCCACGCAGATGTCGATACGGTCGATGTCGATCACTTCGCCGGTCGCGGTCACGTCAAAGGTGAGCGTGTTGGTCCCTGCGGGAATGGTTACGCCGCGGAGAATGCGGTACCACCAGGTTTCTTCGCCGTAGATGGGGGTCACCTGCTCGGTGTCGTCTTCCGCGTAGCTTACGGAGAGATGTTCGAGCGTGGTGAGGCCGCTCAGCGAGAGATCGCCCGTTTCGGCAACGCTCTTGTAGTTGAGGTAGGCGTTCATGCGTTCGCCGAGACCGAAGGTATCCGTCTTGGAGGGATTGGCCACATGGAAGCCGATGATTGCGTTCTCATAGGTCTTGTCCGACGTGAAGGTAAATCCGAAGTAGTTGCCTTCCACGCCGTAGTTGCCGAGATAGCCGATTTCGCTTCCGTCGGTGGGATCGGTCGTCTGCCCGATGAGCTGTTTGCCCGCGGCGGCCTTCACGCCTGATACGGTGAGGTCGATCTCTTCCGCTTCCACGGAATACGTGCCCTGTCCGCCCTCCGTGATCTCAAACACGGGCGTCTTGGAGATCGGAGGCAGTTCGCGTTCCTTGACAGTGATGTTGTAGCGTGCGCTCTTGCCCTGGTAGGTGACGTTGACGACGCGGGTGCCGGGCTGGGTCATCACGGGCGAAGAGATCCTGCACGAGGAGAGGGCCACGTCGGTCTTGGTCCCGTCGCTCATCACGGCAGTCACTTTGAGCCCGTCCGCACTGAATGTTTCGCCGAAGGCGAATTCGAGCTTGGCCCCCGAAGTGTCGAGCTCGATCGATTCAAGCGTCGGTTCGGCGGGGGGGGTGGGTTCTCCTACACAGGCCGCGAGCGTTGTGCAGAAAAGCGGGATGAGCATGGCGAGCGTCAGGATCGCCGCAAGCATCCGTTTGGCAAAATTGTTCATAAGTTCCTCCTTTTTTGCGGTTCTTCCGCATAGTTTCCGTTTGAACGGTATCTGAATTATATCGTATTGTCCGAACCCTTGCAACAAAAAATTCGTAGTTTTAACTTTTGGAAGCGTAACCTTTCATCAGTATCCCCGAAATACGGAAAAATCGCCGCAAACGCGACGATTTTTTACGGATAGATTTTCGGGGAGATTTTGCCGTCTGCGGACCGCTACGGTCACAAAACGGGAGGATCATTCGTCCTCATCTTCGATTTCTTTGAGCGGGAAGAGGATATTGATGACAAAGACGTGGTTGTCGGTTGTGATCGACAGATCGCCGTGGTAGCGTTCGCAGAGATAGCGCACGCTCTTGAGGCCGTAGCCGTGATATTCCTTTTCGGCCTTGGTGGTGGAGGGCACGCCGTTCTCGAAGCGCAATTCCTTATCGTAGTAGTTGTGCATGTTCACGGAGATCATATTGCCCACGGCCTTGACCCGGAGACCGATCACGCGCTTGCCCTCCTCGAGGGACATGGCCGCTTCGATGGCATTGTCCACGAGATTGCCGAACAGGGAGTAGATGTCCGCCGCGCGCATAAAGTCGAGCTGTTTGCCGTCCACGATGAGACTGAACCGGATGTGATTTTTGGTACAGAGCAGACTCTTTTCGGTGAGGATGACGTCGAGCGCTTCGTTTCCCGTGCGGACGGTCGAATCATAGATATTGATGAGCTCTTCCATCTCGTGCAGCTCGTCCTCGCTCAAAAGGCTCCTTCCGCCGATGGTGCGGATCTGGTGCTTGAGGTCGTGGCACTTCATGTTGATGAGCGCGATGTTCTCTTTGGAAGTCTCGTACTGTTCCTTTTCCTGATGGCGCAGATGTTCCACCGTGCGGAGAGTATCTTCGAGGCGGCGGCGGAGCGCAACTTCGAACTGCAAAAAGAGAACGATGGCGCAGCAGATGATGTTGTAGACGGCCACCACGATGAGGTACATGTTCCCCGCGCCGTCCGCAAGGTTGTACATGACGACGGCATTCAGAATGACGTCGATGACGAGGAGGAGCGCACAGAATCCCACGATGGTGCCGTTCCTGAGCCGGAGCGGTTCGTCGCCCTCGATGCGTTTCCCGAAGAGGAATTCCGCAAAGAAATAGATTACGATGTAGAGGAAAAAGTAGACGATGGCGATAAAGGCATTGGGGAAGGGCTGGACTTCGTGACTGCCGTAGAGGCCCGAAGTCCCCACGCTCACATTCATGACGAGCAGGGCGAGATTGTAGAGCTCATAGGCAAGGTGCTGGACGGTGTACCCCGCCAGACAGCAGAAGAGGAGTTTGACCCACGACTCGCGGAAGAGGAGCTTGGCGGCGAGCAGCGTAAATCCGAAGATGACGAGAAAGACAAAGGAGGTGTAAAAGGCATTCTGAACGGGGACGGGAAGCAACCATGCAAAGAGAAAGACCGCCGCCACCGCGGCAATGAGACGGAGCGGAAAGAGATTCTTGCGTTTGAGCCGCCACAGAAAGAGGCCTTCGGCGATCAGGAGTTCGAGAACGAACTGCACCGACTTGTAAAATTCGAATTGGGTCATGAGCTCATCTCTCCGAGGTAATTGTTGAGCGCGCGGATAAACTCTTTGCGCTTGGGGTGCGAGATCTGCAGCTCGTGTTCGCCCACGGTCACGGTATATCCCTTAAAGCCCGTCACATAGCGGAGATTGACGAGATAGCAGTTGTTGCACTTTGCAAATTCGGCGGGCAGCTTTTTCTCGATGGATTTGAGGGTGCCCGTCGACCGGAAGTCTCCCTGCGTCGTGTGATAGATGAGGCTGTGATTGGCAACCTCGACGAACAGCAGATCGCGCGTGGAGATCACCTTGGTGGCGTCGTCCACGGAGATTTGGATGCGGCAGTCGCGGCGGCTCTTGATGCGTTCGATGGCGCGCTCGAGCTTTAAGGCAAAGTCGTAGTAGAGGACGGGCTTGACGATGTAGTCCCATGCGTCCACCTGATAGCCTTCCACCGCATATTGCGACATGTTGGTCACAAAGATGAGGGCAACGTCCTTGTCGAGTTCCCGCAGCTTGCGCGAGGCCTTCATCCCGTCGATCCCGGGGAGCTCGATGTCCATGAGCACGAGATCGTAGTTGGGTTTATAGCCCGCGAGAAAGAGGAGGGGATTCTCGAACGTGACCGTGTGGAACTCCTCTCCGCACTTTTCCGACAGTTCTCCGAGGTAGCCGATGAGCTTTTCCGTCGCCGCCGCCTCGTCCTCGATGATGGCAATGTTGATCATGGTCCCCCCTGCGGCAAGATCCGTTTGCCGCCGCGGCCCGATTTTTCGTCCGTTATTTTAATTATAGCGTTTTTTTCGACAAAAATCAAGTGCCGAACGAACATTTTCTTAAAATTTGCGCCGTGCGAACAGTCCCTTGATTATTTCACGGGAATTTGCTATAATAAGACACGATCGGAGGCTTCTATGAAGAGAAAGACGGAAAAAGAGGAATTATTGCGCTATATCGAGCGCATCCGCGACAAGGACGGCTATGCCGTGGTGGACGTCGGCATCGGGGAGGGCGTCACGCTCTATGACCCGCTCAGCGTAAAGGGCGAAAAGGATCTGTCCGGCGACATCTATGCGTACATCGAGGCGCAGACCAATATCATCCCCGCGAACATTCCCCTCCGCGTGCGGTTCCACGGCAAGGTTTCCCCGTCGGAAGGGGAGGAGATCCGTCGCATCATGCAGCGGCACTATGTCATGAAGTCGCTCGACCTCTCGTGGGACCGCATGGCAAACCTTCGCAAGATGGTGCTCCTTGCCGCATTCGGCGGCGCCGTTCTGGCCGTCTACCTGTACCTTGCCATCACGGGGAAGAACGTGTTCATGTCGGAGATCCTCTCGATCGTGGGTTCCTTCTCCCTGTGGGAGGCCGCCGACGCCCTGCTCCTCGAGCGTCCGCGCCTCCGCCGCGAATCCCGCAACATCGAACAGAGCATGAACCAACGCGTCGAATTTGTGGATGACGAAGAGGAGACGGACAGGGTATGAACTTCGCAATTTCCCTAAACAGAGCAAAAAGGAGGCTACCATGTCCGAGGTTCTGATCAAAGTTTGTCTGATCATCGCCGTGCTTATCGTCTTTGGCGCGGGCGGATTTTTTCTCCGGAAGGCCAATCTTGTACGGCCCGAGAGCCTTCTCTCGCTTGCGAACATCCTGCTCTACTTCTGCCAGCCCATGCTGTCCGTCAAGGCCTTCGCCGTCGATCCCATTCCGCCGACGGGGGAGACGCTTTTGAGCTTCGGCATCGTCGCCCTGTTCGCCGTGGGAGCCGTCCTTCTCTCCTTTGCGGCGAGCAAGCTCGTCTTTGCGCACATGAAGGGCGCGGACCTTCGGAAAAAGCGGGATGTCCTCGTCTTTCTCGGGACGTTTTCCAACTGCACCTTCCTCGGACTTCCCTTTATCGACATGTTCACGGACGGGGATTCCGAGGCCATGATGTACCTCATCGTATTCGGCGTGGTGTTCAACATCCTGCTGTGGACGCTCGGCGCCTACCTCATCACGCAGGACAGAAAGCAGATCTCCGTCCGCCGCGCGCTTCTCAATCCCTCCACGGTAGGGAGTGCGATCGGCCTCTTATTCTTCCTCGTCCCGCAGATCAATTTCTTTGCGATGGAGGAAGTGAAGGAACTCCAACAGATCGTGACGACGGTCGGCAACATGACCGCGCCGCTCTCCATGCTCATCGTCGGCGTGCGGCTGGGTGAACTTACGCCGCGGGAGCTCTTTGGGGATCCGGAGATCTATCTCGCCGCGCTCATGCGCCTCGTCATCTCGTTTGCGCTGACGTACCTTCTGATCCTTCCCTTCAAGCTGTGCGGCACGTTCGCGGACCATCCGTATGTGCTCTACGCCCCCGCGATCGCCATGAGCATGCCGCCTGCGTCTACCGTCGTGGCCTTTGCCGAAAAGTACGACAGCGAAAAGCGGTTTACCGCCGCGGCCTTCTCGACCGTGACGCTGCTCTCGCTCTTTACGCTTCCCTTCGCGCTGATGCTCCTCATGCTGTGATAGGACCGGACATAAGAAAGCGGCCCGCCGAATCATTTCGGCGGGCCGCATGTTTTTCCCGATTCCCATGCTTTTCCTGTTTTAATCGACGGTCATGGTCAGGAATTCCTTCACGGACTGTCTGCGCAGACGGAATACGGCGGCATAGGCAAAGAAGAGGAGGGACATCGCAATGACGGAGACGATCCCCACGCCGAGCATGGCGACGATGCGGGCGGCGGACAGCCCCATGCTGACTTCGGTGGCCCATTCGACGAGGAAGTTGATGACGGAGTACCCCGCGGCGGTCAGAACGACCGAGACGGGAATGGCGAGCAGGCAGAGCATCATGAGTTGCAGGAGCAGCAATTTGTACAGATCCCGCTTTTGCATGCCGTGGGTGAGCAGAATGCCGCCCATCCGCGAAAAGACCTTGAGATACTTGTCGACCATCAGAAAGATGGTGAGGACCAATCCGACGAGCAGGGCGGAGCCGATGATGATGTAGAGATTGGAGGCAAGAATCTGCACGTTGTTGAGCGAATCGATCCAGTCGACAAGCTCGTATCCCGCATAGCCGAACCCGAGAAAGCTCTTGCCCCAGTCGGTCGCCTGCTCAAAGGTGGGCCATTCGCTCATGTAGTAGAGGTGCAGCGTTTGGGCGTTCTTTTGGAAGAAGGGGTTGTCCTCCCGGAAGAGGAAGGCGGGGCGGAGCGTCGCAAGTCCCTCCGCTCGGTGTCCCATGAGCGAGCAGTACTCCTCGGAGAGAATGCCCGCAACACGCGCTTCGAAGAGCGGCGCGGGAGAGAGGATGGGGAGGGGACTGCGGAGAGAGAGGCGGACCGTCTCTCCGAGCACTTCGTCCCCGGTCAGGCCATAGGCGCCGAGCACGGCCGAGGAAATCAAAATTTCATCGTCTCTTTCGGGCATGGTACCCGCGGAGAGCATCGAAGTGTGTCCAAACCGCTCTTTGAGCTCCACATAGTCGTTCTCGTGGAAGAACGCGCCGTCCGGGGCCGCAAATGCAGCGAGCGTCTCGTCCTTCAGGGCCGTATACGATTTTTCTTCCGTCTCAATGAGGACCAGCTCCGCGGTCACGGTCTCGAACCCCGTGCCGTAAAACGCCTTGGTGACTTCGGAATAGTCATAGACGAGAAGGTCCTTTTCTTCCCCGACGGCCGCGCCCTTTTCTTCGAGTTCGGCGCCGATCTCCTCGCCGGAATAGGCGTAGTTCGCGGACACGGTGCCGCGGATCAGCTCCTCGCGCCGTTCATTGAGTGCGACGTTGTACACGGTAAAGAGGCAGATGAGGAAGGCAAGACAGGCAAAGGTGAAGCACATCTTGACGTTCATCCACGCGTACGTCTTGACGTTCTTCCACGCCAGTGACATGAGCTGTTTGGGGCGCATCGTGCGGTTACTCATGACGCACCTCCTGTGCAACGGTGGTATTTTTGATCTTCCGGTTGACGCGGAAGAAGAGCACGAGGGTAAAGACAGTCAGGACCAAATAGAGCAAAATGGGGATATGGGGTCGGAAATGCGTGACAAAATTGGAGCTGAACCGCTCGAACAGCTGCCCGCACAGTCCCATAAAGTAGACATTGAAGAGCACGGAGAGCGCAGCGCCCAAGAGGACGGCGACCGTGACGAGAAGGACGGCGAGTGCGCAGTACACCCATGCGACCGTTCCGCTTGTCGCACCGAGCAATTTGAGGCGGCAGATCTGCCCCTTCCGCTGGCGGTAAAAGATGGCGATGAGGGAGTAGACGATAAAGAGCACCATCGCGCCGAGTACCCCCGACACGGCCCCGAAAAAGGCCTGGGCGAGCGCAATGTTGCCGAATTGGTGATCCGCCCAATATTCGAGCTCCACGGAGTACCCCGCATGCACGAGATCGCGGTATCTTGCGTGCAGCGTCGCCGAATCGGAATAGAAAAAGGTGAGCGAATCCATGGGAACATCTTTTTCGAGCGAAAGATAAAAGTAGACGGCAGGGAGGGGACAGCCGAGCGGATCGAGTTTTTTGACCGCCTCGAGTAAGCTCCGTTTATAGAGTGCCGTGACCGTGTACGTCCGCACGGTTTCGGAGGCCGTATTCCCGACATGCCCCGTCCCGATGTCCTCCGTTATCGTAATTTCATCCCCCACGGAGGCCCCGATGTAGAGGGCGACGTCCGCGTCGAGTGCGATCTCGTCCGGGGCTTCGGGCCAGCGGCTTTCTCCATCCAGCGTGCCGTCATAGGGCGAAAAGAGCGTCTCTCTTGCGGAGAAGTCGGCGGCGAGCCCCGTACGGACCAGATGCACCGCGTTTTCCCCGTCGTCCGAGGGATCGGTCGCAAGGGACGCGCGCGACCCCGTCAGTACGACATGGTCGGTGAGCCCCTCCCGTTCTCCGTAGAGGGGCGTCCCGCCCGCGCGTGTGGAAAAATCCGTCCCGACGTCCCCGACCGAGCACATGAAGTATGTGAGGTAGTCGTCGAGCCCCTTGTACATGCCGTCGGGAACGTCCATGAGAACGGATACGACGGAGAGAAGGGCCGCGACGAATGCGGTCAGGATCACGCCGATGAGCAGGATGGTCTTTTTGAGAAAGGCGGCTTCGAGGCCAATCAGGCGGAGAATGTGCTTCATGTCATTTCACTTCGGTAGAGAGGAATTGTTTGATGGTGTGATGCCGCAGCCGGAACGCGCCATAGATGTAGAACACGATCGCAATGGCCACGACGCAGCCGATGCCGATCAGCAGCATGACAAGGACGCGGAGGAAGGAGAGGGCAAGGTTGATGCCCGTCACCCAGTGGATGAGGAAGTTGATCACATAGTACCCGCACGAGGTGAGCCCCACGGCGAGCGGAAAGGCGATGAGGCACATCAGGAGCAGCTGGATGGCAAGCAGGGCATAGAGATGGCTCCTGCGCATGCCGAACGTCATCAGGATGCCGCCTGTTCGCGAGAGAACGCGCATGTACTTGTCGATCATGAGGAAGATGGTCAGGATGAGCCCCACGACGAGCGCCGAACCGATGATGACATAGAGATTGGCGGCGAGCGTCTGGATTTTTTCGAGCATGTCGATGCGTTCGAGGAGCCCCGACCCGACATAGCTCGTGTTGGTCGTCTGCGAGGTGAACTGCTCCTTCCACATGTCCGCGGTCGCATAGTCGGGCCAGCCGTTGAGATAGCAGCGGTAACGGACGTCGGTGGACGATTGGAAGAAGGCGTTATCCCAATGGAAGAGGAAGGACGGGTTGGTGCAGTTGGCCTTGTGTCCCGTGAGCGAGAGGAGCTCCTTCCGGAGAATGCCGCAGACCGTTGCCTTGAATTGCAGTTTCGCCTCGCCCGTCTTGGGCTTGAAGAGGAAGGAGATCTCTTTCCCGAGCACGTCCTCGGGGAGGAGCCGGTAGGCGGCGAGCACATTCTCGTTGACGGCGATCTCGTCGGGTGCGGCGGGATAGTGTCCCGCCGAGAAGAAGGAATCGTACCCGTAGCTCTCTTTGAGCTCAACGTAGTCCGCTTGGGTAAAGAAGGCGTTTTCGGGATGGGCGACACTGCAAAAGCTGACCGTCCCGCCGTAAGCCTGATAGACCTCGCCCTCGATGCCGAGGTTGAAGTATGCGCTCGAGGCATGCCATACGCCGCCCACACCGTAGGAATTGTAGATGAGCGTGCTGTACATATGCGCACGGAAGTAGTCCTCATATGTGATGTCCGGTCCGAGTTCCTTAAAACTTTTGACCTTGGCGGCGGAGTTGGTGATGAGATAATTGGCCGAGGCGGACGCCCGCGTGTACATCTCCTTCCGTTCGTTGATGGCGGCATTGTAGACCGTAAAGAGACAGATGAGAAAGGCAAGGCACGCAAAGACAAAGATCATCTTTGCGTTCATCCAGAAGTACGTCACGAGATTCTTGCCCGCGAGCGCAAACAGGCTGAAACTCTTTTCGAGTTCGTCCTGCACTTCCGCACCGAATGCCTCGACGGGGTCGACGAACGTCTCCGGGACGGGAGAGTCCGGATCCGCCGGGACGGCCGAAGATGCGGCACCCATGTCCGAAGGACGGTCTCCGACAACGCGGATCTTCCGTCCGTTGATACGGAGAAGATACTTTTTAGTCATGACGGATCTCCTGTGCGATGGCGGCGCTTCTTACCTTGCGGTCGGCACGGTAGAAGAGGAAGAACGAAAAGAGGATCATTCCGATGAGCACGATCGTCGGGATGATGGGACGGAAGTGCGATACAAAGTTGGAGCTGAACTTATCGAACAGATCGCCGCACAGCCCGATGAAATAGACGTTGAAGGCCATCGAGAAGAGGGTCCCGAGCACGACGGCGACCAACACGAGAAATACAGCAATGGCACAGTACACGCCCGCGATCGTCCGGTTGCGCGCGCCGAGCAGTTTGAGACGGCAGATCTGCGCGTGCCGCTGGCGGAAGAAGATGGCGATGAGCGTATAGAGAATGAAGAGCACCATCAGGCCGAGGACGACGGACACGGCCCCGAAAAAGGCCTGAGCCGTGGCGATGTTCTCCACCTGTCCGTTGAGGACGGAGTTCATTTTGCATTCGATCCCGCGGTGTTGGAGATCGAGCTGGGCCGCATGCAGCGACCGCGCATCGGGGAAGGAATAGACGAGTTCGGAAAACGTCGTCGTTTTTTCGTTGGGAATAAAGTAGAAGTGCGCGGAGGGGACGACGACCTCCTCGAGGGCATGTTTGGAGGCATACGTCGAGATGGCGGTGGTATTCACATATCCCACGATCTTGTACACGTTGTCCGCGTCCTCTTCGAACGAGACGCCCTCCCTCTTTTCGAAGAAATTGTCGGGTGTGATGCGCACGGTGTCGCCCGGTTTGACGCCCGCGAGCTTTGCAATATCCTTGTTGATGGAGATCTCGCCGGGCTTGGAGGGGAAGACATAGGTGGCGGAGGTCCCTCCGATGGGGGTAAAGAGCGCTTGGGCGGCCTCTTCGAGCACGGCGTAGCCGCGCACCGTGAGCGTGACCTGCGAGACCTGCTCGTCCTCGGGTTCGGGCACGGTGACCGCCGTATGCGGCGTGGTGTTCAGTACGCCGTTGAGCGTTGCGTACCGCGTGAGTCCGTCGATCGAGCCGTAGAGGGGCTTGCCGCCCGCCTCAAAGCTCTCGTCCACGCCCTTTACCGTGAGCGTAAAGACGTTGGTGTACTCGTTGATCCCTTCGTACATGCCGTCGGGCACGTCGAGGAGCACGGAGACGACGGAGAGGAGGGCCGCGACGAACGCAATGAGGATGAGCCCCATAAAGAAGATCGTCCGTTTCAGGAACCACGATTCGAGCAGAATGAGCTTAAAGATTTTTTTCAAAGGTCGACCTCCGCATTGAGATAGTCCTTGACCGGCCTCCGCATGAGGCGGAGCATGTTGCGCATATCCGCCTCAGAGTGCAGCGCGCAGTCTCGTCTTATGGGCGTTATGTACGGTTTCGTCGGAGACGATCTTCCCGTCCGACATGGTCACGATGCGGTCGGCCTTCTGGGCGTCCTCGGGATCGTGCGTGACCATGATGATGGTCTTTCCCTGTGCATGCAGACCCGCAAGAATGCGCATGATGTTCTCGCTGTTGGCCGTGTCGAGGTTGCCGCACGGCTCGTCGGCGAGGATGTAAGAGGGGTTGTTGACGATGGCGCGCGCAATGGCCACGCGCTGCTGTTCGCCGCCCGAGAGGCTCATGGCCTTCTCCTTGATCTTTTTGGACAGTTTGACGAGTTCGAGCGCTTCCTCGACGGGTTGCCTGTTCTGCTTGCCCGTCTTTCCCGCAAGGACGAGGGGGAGCTCTACATTGTCGAAAACGGTGTAGCTCGGCTCGAGATAAAAGCTCTGAAAGACAAATCCCACCGTCTTGTTGCGGTATGCGGCGATCTGCTTGCCGGAGAATTCCGAGAGGTCCTTCCCGTCGACAAAGATCTTTCCCGAAGTTACGGTGTCAAGGGTGCCGATCATGTTGAGGAGCGTCGACTTCCCGCTTCCCGATTTCCCCGTGATGGCGACGAATTCTCCCTTTTTGATGTCGAGCGACACGCCGTCGAGGGCATAAAAGCTCTTGCTGCCCGTTTTGTACCGTTTTTTCACGTCCTTGATACTGATCATCGCAACACCTGTTCTTTTGATTTTTGCGCCGGGGGGAGGCGTGTCCCGCTCTCTCGCCCGGTACTGTTTTTATTTTACAACTTTTCACAGGATTTGTCAAGGGCATCCCCCAAAAAATACCCCGAAAAAGTTAAATTTTTTTGCATGGATCCGAGGCATCCGATCGTTCAAAAACTTTTTGCGGGAATTTGTCCCAAAGGACGCCAAGCACTTGACAAATTGCGGCGAAACCTGTATAATTATCATGACAATGTCCGACTATGCCCGATCGGGGGCGGAAATCGGACTTCAGGTCGAAAAAATCTCATTCAATCAGGAGGCTGTAACCATGACCCATGCGATCGGCCTGCTCCTTGACGTGAATACCGGCCTTGCCGTTGCGCTCTTCGTGGTGCTCCCCCTTGCGGGGCTCGCGATCGGCGGCGTCGCGGTCTGGCTGGTTCTGAAACAGGTTTCCAAAAAAAGATCGGAGCAAAAGCTCGACGAAACCTCAAAGCGGGTGGACGAAATGCTCAAAACCGCCGAGGCCGAGTGTAAGCAGTTAAAGAAGGAAGCAATTTTAGAGTCGAAGGAACAGGACTTAAAGCGAAGAAACGAATTCGAACAGGAAATGAAAGAAAAGCGTGCCGAGCAGTCGCGCACCGAGGCCCGTCTCGTACGGCAGGAGGACTTGCTCGAAAAGCGCGAGACGGAAATTTCCCGCAAGGAACAATCCCTCGAGGATCAAAAAAAGAACCTCGACAAAAAGACGCAGGAACTCCAGAAGACGCAGGAGCAGGTCTCCCATCAGCAGGAGCTCATGCTGGCCGAGCTCGAGCGCGTCGCCCAGCTCACCAAGGAAGAGGCCAAAAAACAGCTCACCGAGGAGATCCTCGATGAGACGCGGCACGACCTCGCCATCGAAGTGCGCAATCTCGAACAGCAGGCAAAGGACGAGGCGGAGCTCAACGCCAAGAACATCATCTCGCTTGCCATCCAGCGCTGTGCCGCCGATCACGCTTCGGAATCGACCGTCTCCGTCGTGCCTCTTCCCAACGACGACATGAAGGCCCGCATCATCGGCCGCGAGGGCAGGAACATCCGCGCCATCGAGAACGCCACGGGCATCGAATTCATCATCGACGACACGCCCGAAGTCGTCATCCTTTCGGGCTTCGACCCCGTCCGCAGAGAGATCGCACGGCTCACGCTCGAGCGGCTCATCGCCGACGGCCGCATCCATCCCGCCCGCATCGAGGAGACGGTGGAAAAGGTCACAAAGGAACTCGACCAGCAGATCAAGGCCGCGGGCGAGAACGCCATGTTCGAAGTCGGCATCTTCGGTCTGCATTCCGAGATCATCAAGCTCATCGGACGGCTCAAATTCCGCACCAGCTACGGGCAGAACGTCTACCGTCACTCCATTGAGGTCGCGCAGCTCGCCGGTCTCATGGCGCAGGAACTCGGGCTCGACGTCAACTTCGCCAAGCGTGCGGGGCTTCTGCACGACATCGGCAAGGCCGTCGACCACGAGCAGGAGGGCACCCATATCCAGCTCGGCGCCGATCTTGCCAAAAAGTACAAGGAAAACCCGATGATCGTCAACGCCATCATGGCGCACCACGGCGATGTGGAGCCCAAGACCATCGAGGCCGTCCTCGTACAGGCGGCGGACGCCATCTCGGGCGCGCGTCCCGGTGCGCGCAGGGAGACGGGCACCAACTACGTCAAGCGGCTCGAAAAGCTCGAAGAGATCGCAAGCGGCTTCAAGGGCGTGGAAAAGAGCTATGCCATTCAGGCAGGCAGAGAGGTCCGCGTCATCGTCAAGCCCGATCAGATCGACGACGCCAAGGCCATGTTCCTCGCCAAGGACATCGCCAAAAAGATCGAGAGCGAGCTCGAATATCCGGGCCAGATTAAGGTCAACGTCATCCGCGAATTCCGCAGTGTGGAATACGCAAAATAAGGCATCATTCCGGAAACGGGTCCCCGCGGGGACCCGTTTTTCATGCGGTGGGGAAAATGGGGGGCAATGCGCGTCCCCTTCGGCATACAATGGGGTGTCGGCGGAACGCCGAACGCTACATTGGAGGCAAACGTAATGGCTTGTAACGGATCGTGCGGTTGTTCGGGCTGCGGAAACAACGGGTTCGGCAACCTTCTCAACGGCATTGCAAATATCTTTTCCACCTGCCCCTATTTCGGGAACAGCTTCGAGGACGGCTTTGTGACAGGCATCAACACCGTCAGCGCCCTCGGGAACAACCAAGGCTGCGGCTGCGGGAACAATCCGGGCTGCGGATGTTCGGGGGATGCGTATTATGCGCGCCAGTATGCGCTCTACCCGGTCTCGTCGGGCTGCGGGTGCAACGGCTGAGCGAATCGGGAAAGGCGCCGCGCTGCGGCGCCTTTTTCATCGGAATTTTTCACAAAAAATCTCTTCCGAATGTCTTTCAAAATCCTTGCTAAATTGTCCGCGGGCGTGGTATAATATCCTGCGAGGATTTCGTATGAAAACAGTACGCAAGGAAAAATTTCATTTCAAGCGTCCGACCCGGCGGCAGGTGGCAAAGTTCATTCTGAACAGCCTGATCATCGTGGTGGGCAACGCCATCACGGCGTCGGGCGCCGCGTTCTTCATTATTCCCAACGGATTTGTCATGGGCGGGACGACGGGTCTCGGCATCTTTGTCCGGAACCTCATCGCCGAATCCGTCGCATGGAGGGAATACGCCGTCTCCATGACGGTCTATGCCGCGAACATCATGCTCTTTCTGCTCGGCGTGGCGCTCCTCGGCAAAAAATTCGCCGCGGGCACGCTCGCGGGCACGCTCCTCTATCCGAGCTTTGTCACGCTCTTCACCTATCTCAACGACCTGTATCTGCATGCGCACGGCGGGGTGCCCATCGGCATGGGAGGGGAACTCGGCAGTCCGCTCTTTACGGCGGTCTGCGGCGCACTCATCTTCGGCCTCGGCATCGGGATCGTCATCCGGGTGGGGGCCTCCACGGGCGGAACGGATATCCCGCCCCTCATTCTCAAAAAGTTCTTCGACTTCCCCGTGTCCGTGTCGCTGTGGTGCATCGACGGCTGTATCATCCTTCTCCAATTCACGCTGCCCAACGTCGGCGTCAACGAAGTGCTCTACGGCATCATCATCTCGCTCATCTCGTCCATCGTGCTCCAAAAGGTCTCGCCCATCGGCATGCGGCGGACACAGGTCAAGATCATCAGCGCGCACTACCCCGAGATCCGCGACATGATCCTCACCAAGATAAGCCGCGGCGTGACCGTCCTCTACGGCCAGACGGGCTATCTCAAAGAGGACTGCCATGTGCTCCTGACCGTCGTGTCCCACCGCGAACTCGTGGCCTTGAAGGCCGAAGTGCAAAAGATCGACCCCGCGGCGTTCATGACCATCTCCGAGGTCTCCGAAGTGCGCGGCAACGGCTTCCATTCGGACGGTGTCGATTTCCTTCTTCCCGAGGAACGGCGCTATCTCGACGAAAACGGGGTCCTGCGGGAGGGAACGCTCCGGCAGGAACGGGAACAGGAAGAGAGGGAGCGCGAGAACCATGGAAAAAATTGAGAGCTTCCGTATCGACCATACCCGCCTGCTGCCCGGGCTCTACGTCTCGCGGCGGGACAAGCGGTTTCTGACGGCCGTCACGACCTTCGACCTCCGCATGACCGCGCCCAACCGCGAGCCGCCCATGGACATGCCGGCCGTGCACACCATCGAGCACCTCGGCGCGACCTATCTCAGGAGCGCCTCTTCGGACATCGTGTACTTCGGGCCGATGGGCTGCCGGACGGGCTTCTATCTCGTGATGTTCGGACGGCTCGAGTCTCCCGATGTCTATCCTCTCGTCTGCAACTTGTGCGACTTTATCCTCGGATATGAAGGGGACATCCCGGGCGCGACGCCCGCGGAGTGCGGCAACTATGCCGAGCAGAACCTTTCCACGGCGAAGTACTACATCGCACGCTATCGGGAAGCCCTTGCGGAAAAGCGGTTTCTCTATCCCTGAATTTTCCAAAAGGACAAAGAGAGCGCGGACATGGGTCCGCGCTTTTTGCTTGGGTGAAGTTCGGCCGAAAGCCGTTCAGCGGTCATAGACGGAGGCCCCGTGCGCGTCCATGGCGACGACGAGAGGGAAGTCCTCCACTTCGAACCGATACACCGCTTCGCTCAAAAGGTCGGGAAAGGCGACGAGTTCGCTCTTTTTTATGCTGTTCCCGTAAAAGGCGCCCGCACCGCCGATGGCCGCAAAGTAGACCGCCCTGTTTTCCGTGAGGGCGCGGCGGACTTCTTCGCTCATCTCGCCCTTGCCGATCATGCCTCCGAGGCCGAGCGAGAGGAGACGGGGCGCAAAGACGTTCATGCGCGCCGAAGTCGTGGGTCCGCAGCTTCCGACGGCCTTTCCCGCAGGCGCAGGGCACGGTCCCGCATAGTAGAGAAAGGCGCCTTTGATCGGAAACGGGAGGGGCATGCCCGCGTCGAGCAGCTCAAAAAAGCGTTTATGCGCACAATCGCGCGCCGTATAGAGGGTGCCCGAGAGAAGGACGGGATCGCCCGCATGCAGGGAGAGGACTTCCTGTTCGGAGAGGGGAAGCATCAGGCGTTTCATCAGAGCACCTCCTTTTCACAGCGGACGCAGTGGCACTGCATGTTGACGGCGACGGGGAGCCCCGCAATGTGAGTGGGCGCGATCTCGGCCATCACGGCGAGCGCGGTCGTCTTTCCGCCGAAGCCCTGCGGTCCGATGCCGATGGCGTTGATGCGGGCGAGGGCTTCCTCTTCGATGGCCGCAACGTCGGCGCGCGGATGACGGCTCCCGACCTCGCGGGTAAGCGCCTTCTTTGCGAGCAGGGCACACCCGTCAAAGGTCCCGCCGATACCCACGCCCACGACGACGGGCGGGCAGGGCCGCGACCCCGCGATCCGTACGGCCTCTTCGACGGTCCGGAGAATGCCTTCCCGGCCCTCCGCGGGCGTCAGCATACGAAGGAGGGACATGTTTTCGCTCCCGAATCCCTTTGGGAGGAAGGTGACCGTGACCGAATCGCCCTTTCCGATGTCGACGTGCAGATGGGCAGGCGTATTGTCCCCCGTGTTTTTTCGGGTCAGGGGATCGCACACGCTCTTTCGGAAATTTCCGTCCGCGTAGGCTCTCCTTACGCCGCAGTTGACCGCGTCCGCAAGGGGCATGCCCGAGAGGAACACTTCATTTCCGAGCTCGATGAGGACGCAACTCATTCCCGTGTCCTGGCAGACGGGCATCGCTTCCCGGATCGCGATCTCCTCGTTTTCGAGGAGCGTGGAGAGGGCATATTTCGCCGCGCCCTCTTCCCGTGCTTCGGCGTCCTTCAGGAGCGCGCGGCAGCGGTCCGTGAGACGGACGCCCGCCCGCCGTGCCAGACGGTAAACGCATTCTTCGATTTCCTTGGTGCAGACAGTTCGCATGGAGACTCCCGTAAAAGTTCTTTTTTTCATTATAAAAACAAATTTGCAAAAAAGCAAGTCATTTGTTTGAACTTTTCCGAAAAATCCTGTATAATAGCGGTATGCAGAACCAACGCACCCAAAAACGCATGCCGCTTTCCTTTGAAGCGGGATTGAATTATTCGCTGGCGGCCGTCCTTCCCGTCCTCCTCTCCGTCCTCGTCGTGTCCGCATTCCGGGCGATCTTCGGGGAGGATTACGCTTCGTCGAACGCCTATCTCTATGCCGCTTACCTCATCCCGCAGCTCTGCTTTGCGGTCGCGGCGCTCCTCTTTTTCCGGCGGAGCAAGACGCCCTTCCGCGCGGTCTACCGTCTCGCAAAGCCCCGGTACTTCGTCCTCGCCGCCCTTCTTGCCTTCGGACTCTTTTCGCTCTCGGGGCTCAACAGCCTCTTCCTCGAACTGCTCGGAAAGCTCGGCTATCATGCGAGCATGGATTCCCGTATCCCCGAAGTGGGAGGGTGGTATCTCTTGCCCGCGCTGCTCATCATCGCCCTGCTGCCCGCCGTGTTCGAAGAGACGATATTCCGCGGGATCCAATTGCATGCGTTGAAGGAGGAAGGATGGGGCACTGCCGCGTCGGTATTCCTGTCCGGACTGCTCTTTGCGCTCTTCCACGGAAACCCGGAACAGACGCTCTACCAGTTCGTCTGCGGCGTAACGTACGGCCTCCTCGCCGTCCGGAGCGAGAGCGTCCTGCCCACAATGCTTGCACACTTTCTCAACAACGCCGTCGTGCTCATCCTGCTCTCTGCGGGACTTCCCGATTTCCCTGTGGCCGCAAAGCCCTATCTCTATGCCACGGCGGGCGCCGTGCTTGCGGGCGTCCTCGTGTGGCTCATCTTCTTCGAACGCAAAAAGAACGTGAGGGGTACGGCACGAAATAAACTGCAATTCTTCGGTGCGGCGGCCGTCGGCATCGTCGTCTGTCTCGTCGAATGGGTCGGCATGCTCGTCGTGGGGTTCTCCGCATGATACGCGTCCGTATTCTCGCCGTCGGAAAGCTCAAGGAGAGCTATCTCCGCGAGGCCTGTGCCGAGTATTGCAAGCGCCTCACACGGTTCTGCGACCTCGAGATCCTCGAACTCCCCGAGCGCGCTTCTCTCGCCCTCGAAGCCGAGGACATCGGGAAGCATATCCGCGGGAAGTGCATTGTCCTTGCCGTGGAGGGGAAGTGCCTTTCCTCCGAGGAATTTGCGGCAAAGATCGGTGAATTTTGCGACATGGGTGCGGAAATTACGCTCGTCATCGGGTCCTCGTGCGGGCTCGACGACCGCATCAAGGCACGGGCAGACTTCCTTCTTTCCTTTTCGGCGCTCACCTTTCCCCATCAGCTCTTCCGCGTCATGCTGCTCGAACAGCTCTACCGCGCCTTCATGATCCGTGCGGGCGCCGAATACCACAAGTAAAAAGGAACGCCCGCCTCCGCCTTTGTCATAAAATGGAGAATGGATCTCTATGAACGGGTACAAGAGGAATATCGGCGGCACCGCGGAGAAAAGACCGTCTACGGTACGAGCGCGGAAGGCCGTCCGCTCTTCGCCATGCACATCGGAAGTCTTGCGGGCCCGCAGGGCATTTCGCAATACGCGATCCACGGCCGCGAGTGGGCAACAGGCCTCATCGGGCTATACCATGTCCAAAGAGGGGTGCCTTGCGGCGGAATATGGATCCTTCCGCTTTCCAACCCCGACGGCGCCATGCTGTCCCTTGAGGGCGCGGGGAGCGTCTCCCGCGAACGGCGGAACTTTTTGACAGACGTCAACGGCGGCACGGATTTTTCGCTCTGGAAGGCCAATGCCCGCGCGGTCGATCTCAACGTTAACTTCGATGCGCGGTGGGGGACGGGCGCCCGGAACGTCCGAACGCCCGCGCCCGAGAATTATATCGGTCCCACACCCCGGTCGGAGCCCGAAACGCGTGCCCTTATCGCCTTTACGGAGCGCATCCGCCCCGACTTTACGGTCAGTTGGCACACCAAGGGAGAGGAGATCTACTGGGAATTTCATCAGCCCCTTGCCGCCCGTCCAAGAGACAGACGGCTCGCTTCCGCCCTATCCAAGAGCACGGGCTATCCCCTGAAGCGTGTAAGAAATTCGGCCGGCGGGTACAAGGATTGGTGCATTTCCGCGCTCGGGATCCCCGCCTTCACGGTGGAAGCGGGAGCCGACCGCCTGTCCCATCCCCTGACGGAGGAGGCACTGCCCGCTCTCCTTCCCCGCACGCTCGACGCCCTCTGTGACCTCGTGCGTGCCGCAGTCCGATTCGGAAAATGAGGTGAATATGCAACTCCGATTCATGCGCGAGGCGCTTCGTCTTGCCAAAAAAGCCAAGGCGGCGGGGGAAGTGCCCATCGGTGCCGTCGTGGTCTTGGACGATAAGATCATCGGCCGCGGCTACAATCTCCGCACCAAGCTGCAGATGGCGACGCAGCATGCCGAAGTGCGCGCCATCGACAGGGCCTGCAAAAAGATCGGCTCATGGCGTCTCGAGGGCGCCGAGCTGTATGTGACCCTTGAGCCCTGCCCCATGTGCATGGGCGCAGTGCTCAATTCACGCATCGAACGGGTGTACTTCGGAGCCTATGAGCAAAAGGGGAGGAGCCTCACCGCGGAGCTTGCGCGTGCGAATCTGCTCAACCACACGGTCGAGGTCACGGGCGGCGTGATGGAGACCGAATGTGCCGAAGTTCTGACTTCCTTTTTTTCCGAAATGCGCGCCCGTGAGCGTGCCAAAAAGGAAAATTCATAAAAAATCCGACCCCATATGGCATTTCAGGCATTTCAAGGCGCCCTCGGGCGTCTTTTTCTTTCCCGCCGATGAGGAGCGCCCTCCGGTGGTTCCCCGCGTCATCTTGCCTTGCCCCCGCGTCATCCTGCCTTGCCCCGCGTCATCCTGACTGCAGGGAAGGATCCCGAAGTACGAAGTCCGCCTTCCGGCATCGACCAAGGGTACCTCGCGGCGGTCTCTGCCGCCCGAGACAATTTTTGCGACCCCAAACGGGACAGTAAGAAAACTCTGCCAAACGTCATAATGAAAAGATTGAGAGAAAAATTAACATTTTTGTTCATTTTTTCCTGAAATTCAATTGACATCAATGAGAATTTATGTTATAATAATTACACGTTCAGTTGAACAAACCAAACGACAAAACTCTTTTTCGGGGAAATTCCGGAGGAATTATTATGAATCGGACAAAACACAGAACCCTTTCCGTCGTTGCCGCGTGCTCCGCGGTGTTCGTCGTCGGCATGGCCCTTGCGGCGTGCTCCGGGCCCAAGCCCGAACTCGTGTCGATCTCCGTCGGCGGACAGTTTGAGACGCGCTATCTGGTCGGAGATTCGCTCAACACCGCGGGCATGCTGGTCACGGCGAACTTCTCGGACGGGACGAGCCGCACGCTTGTCCGCGGCGAATACACGGTGGCGCCCGAAGGCAGGCTCGGGACGGCGAACACGGAACTCACCGTCTCCTACGGCGAAATGACGGCCACGCGGAAGATCAGCGTCGGGTCGGATCTCACAAACGAGACTGCGATCAAATCGGACTTTGCACCTCTCACATTCACCGAGGACGGAAAGTCCATTGCGTACCGCATCCGCAAGCCCGACAATGACGACGTTCCCCGTCCGCTTGTTCTCTTTTTGCACGGTGCGGGCGAGCGCGGAAACGACAACGATTTACAGCTCAAAAATGCCATTCTCAAGACCTTCCTCTCCTTCAAGAGTCCCATGTACGACGCCACGGTGATCGCGCCGCAGTGTCCCGCTTCTTCGCAATGGGTCAACTGGCCGTGGGCGAACGGCAATTACAGCACTGCGGAAATCGCGGAAACGAACGAACTCGCCCTCGTCTATCGGCTCGTGCAGAGCTATGCAGCCGACACGGAGCTCGTCGATGCGTCCCGTATCTATGTCATCGGTCTCTCGATGGGCGGATTCGGGACATGGGACCTGCTTGCCCGTCACGGCGAAACGTTTGCCGCGGGCGTTCCCATGTGCGGCGGGGGAGATCCCTCCTGCGCGGCTGCCCTTGCCGAGATCCCCATCTTCACCTTCCACGGGGACAAAGATACCACGGTGCCCGTCGCCGGAACGCGAGAGATGGTGGACAAGATCAAAGCGGAGGGCAAGGGACTCCTCCACTATGTCGAGTACGCCGGCAAGAGTCACAACATCTGGAACGACGCCATCCAGTTCAAGGGGGACAGCAAAAATCCCGCCCTTCTCGATTGGCTGTTCGCGCAGAAAAAGACCGCCGCGAATTGAGCCGACGGACAAGGCCGCTTCCGGCATCCGGAAGGAATAAACTTCGGGGAAATTCCCGGGACAAAAAGAGAGCGAGGCGGAGGTGCCTCGCTCTTCGTTCAAAAAGAATACTTTTCGGGAAGTTCCGACTTAAATGAGCTCCTCGTATTCCGCATAGAGCGTCTCGCGCTCGGTCTGGATCTCCCCGATGCGCGTCGTGAGCGCCTGTGCCTCGCGGTAATCGGCCGTATTCATGAGTGAGACGTTGATTGCCTCCTCTTCGGCGTCGAGGGCCTCCATGCGCATCTCGATCTCCCTTGTCCGCGTGCGGCGGCGTGCCTCGCGGGCACGGTCCTCCTTGGAACGGTACCCGTCCGTCTTTTTCTCCCGTTCCACCTGCACGGGTGGTGCGGCGACGAGCTTCTTGGCGGCAAGGTAGGCGGGATAGCTCCCGTCAAAGCGGACGAGCCGTCCGTTCTCGATCGCAAGCACTGCGGTCGCAAGCCGTTCGATGAACCTTCTGTCATGGGAGACAAAGAGGAGCGTCCCTTCGTATGCGGAAAGGGCCTCTTCGAGCGCTTCGCGGGCGGGAAGGTCGAGGTGGTTGGTCGGCTCGTCGAGAATGAGGATATTTCCCTTCTGCGCTTCGAGACGGGCAAGTTCGAGCTTGGCACGCATGCCGCCCGAGAGCTCTTTGACGCGCTTTTCCATGTCCTCGGCAAAGAGACCGGCCTGCGCCAGAAGTTTGCGGGCGTCCGTCTGCGAGAGAAGGGGGAAATCCTCCCAAAACGCATCGAGCGTGCGGGCCTCGGGGTCGAGGTCGGCGTTCTCCTGATCGTAGTATGCGGGCTTCGCCATGCGGCCGAACACCACATGTCTGTCCCTTGAGAGGAGGAATTTGAGGAGCGTGCTCTTGCCCGTCCCGTTGTCGCCGACGAGCGCGACCCGTTCCCCGCGCAGGATCGTGAGCGACGCATCGCGGATGAGCACCTTCCCGTCGGCGGTAAGATCGAAGTTCTTGGCCTCGAGGACGCGCTCATAGGGCGTTTCCTCCGTCTCGAATACAAAGCGCGGCGGCTTGGGCGGCGGAAGGGGCTTTTCGAGCAGAGTCATCCGTTCGAGACGGTTGACGCGCGAGAGCGCACTCTTTGCGGTCGTGGCCCGCACGATGTTCCTGTCCACATAGGTCTGCAGCTTCCCGATCTCCTCCTGCTGTCTTTCGTAGGCGCGCACGGCGTCACGGTAGCGCTCCTCCTTCAGGACCTTGTAACGGGAATAGCTCCCCTTGTACGAGGAGAGCCTTCCGCGTTCGAGCTCGAGCGTGCGGGAAGTGAGGCGGTCGAGGAAGTATCGGTCGTGCGATACGATGAGCAGCGCACCCTTATACGAGCCGAGATATTCCTCGAGCCAGAAGAGCGTTTTCAGGTCGAGATGGTTGGTCGGCTCGTCGAGGATAAGCAGGTCCGGCTCTTCGAGAAGAAGGCGGCAGAGTTTCAATTTTGTACGCTCTCCCCCGGACATGGTATCCACCTTTTGGTCGTAAACGCCCTCAAAGCCCATTCCGCCGAGCACGGTTTTGATGCGCACCTCATAGTGATAGCTGTCCCGTGCGGCGATGCGCTTTGTGAGCGCCTCGATGCGTCCCGAGAGGGCGGGAAATTCCGATTCGGACGCGCGGCCGAGAGCGGACTGGGCTTCCCCGAGGCGCGAAATGAGCTCCTCGTCCTCCGCAAAGACCTCCTTCATCGCACCGTATACGGTCGAATCGCTTGTAAATCCGCCCGTCTGTTCGAGGTAGCCGATGCGGATGCCGTTCTTGACGAAGATCTTCCCGCTGTCGGGAGAGAGCTGCCCCAAAAGGAGACGGAGAACGGTCGTCTTTCCCTCGCCGTTGCCCCCGACAAAGCCCGTGCGCTCTCCCTCGTTCAGCTCAAAGGTGGCGTTCTCCACCGTGGGCACGCCGTCGTATCCGAATGTCACATTTTCAAAACTTGCAAGCATAATAATTTCCTCGCGGCAGAAACTGTCGGCATGAAGAGAGACAAAAAGCTCCTGCGGGTGCGCGCGCTCGAGATGCGTCTGAAAGCGGCTTCGCCCGTCCAAGCGGGCAGACTCGCAAAAAAGCTGGTAAAGCTCAAGGACGCATGGATCAACGAGCCGTGAACGCTAAAAATCCCACACGGGGATGAATGTCCGGTCCGCACTTTTCCGTCCCTGCGTGTAAATTTCCGGAAAGCCGAGCGCTTCCGCACAGTCGGTCACGCGGCGGTATTCGCGGTCGGTCACGCGGCGGGCGAGTTCGGGAAGTGCCGCAATGTCGCCCATGGGGGTGTACTGCCGCAGAAGGGAGACGGGAGCCTCCGGCGGAAGCACTTCCCGAAGGAAGGAGAGCACTGCGGCGGAATCGGACGTACAGCCCGGCATCACCATATGCCGCACGAGAATGCCGGACAAGAGTTCGCCCCTCGGTCCCCGCACGAGGGGCTTTTTTGCCATATAGCGGATGGCTTCGGAGGCATACGAAAAGTAGTCCGCGCGGCCCGTATACCGTGCGGAGAGCTCTCCCGATACGAATTTCAGATCGGGCATCCACACGTCGATATAGGGGTCGATCCGCTCGAGGGCGTCCACCTTGCAGTACCCGCCCGAGTTATAGACGACGGGGACCCCGACCCGATGATAGGACAGCGCTTCTGCAACGAGGTCCGAGACATGGTCGGGGGTAACGAGGTCTATGCAGTCCGCACCGCGTGCTTCGAGCTCCTCAAAGATCGCCGCAAGTTCCTTGGGAGAGATCTCCTTTCCGTGTTCGGCCCGCGAGAGGGTGTAGTTCTGGCAAAAGACGCAGCGGAGCGAACAGCCGCCGAAAAAGACGGCTCCCGCGCCGTTCGTGTGTGAAAAAGGGGGCTCCTCATACGGATGAAGATCGTATTTTCCGACGGTCAGACCGCGGACGCCGCAGCGGCCGGGACGCGTTTCTCTGTCGGTCCCGCATTCCACGGGACAAAGCGTACACTTCATAAGCAAATTATATCACGAACGCGCGCGAAATGCAACCCGAATCGGTTGACTTTTCGGCGCGGGTTGTTTATAATTAGGATTGTCAACAGCAAGAGGTTTTTTACCCATGAAAAGATTCTTTACAAGCGAAAGCGTGACGGAAGGTCATCCCGACAAAGTGTGCGACAAAATTTCCGACGGCATCCTCGACGAACTCTTGAAACAGGACCCCAATGCCCGTTCGGCCATCGAGTGCTGCGCCGCCTACGATACGCTCTTCATCACGGGAGAAGTGCGTGCCAATGCCTCCGTCGACTATGCGGAAGTCGCACGCCGCGTCATCCGTGAGATCGGCTACGAAGAGGGCACCTTCGCCGCGGACCGCTGCAACATCCTCCAAAAGGTGCACGGGCAATCCGCCGACATCGCCATGGGCGTCGATGCCTCCATGGAGAAGAAGGCGGGCGGGGACGCATTCGACCTTCTCGGTGCGGGCGATCAGGGCATGATGTTCGGTTACGCCTGCCGCGAGACCAAGCAGTACATGCCGCTCCCCGTCGTCCTTGCGCACAAGCTCGCAAAGCGGCTCACCGATCTCAGAAAATCGGGCGAGCTCTCTTACCTTCGTCCCGACGGCAAGACGCAGGTCACCGTGGAATACGAGGGCAGGACGCCCGTCCGCGTCGATACCGTGGTCGTCTCCACCCAGCATGCGGACAGCGTCTCGCAGGAGCGCATCCATCGTGACGTCAAAGAGCTCGTCGTAAAGAGCGTGATCCCGCCCGAATTTCTCGACGAGAATACGAGATATTACATCAATCCCACGGGCCGCTTTACCATCGGCGGACCGGAAGGGGACGCAGGCCTCACGGGCAGAAAGATCGTCGTCGACACGTACGGCGGCAGATGCGCGCACGGCGGCGGGGCCTTTTCGGGCAAGGATCCCACCAAGGTGGACCGCAGTGCGGCGTATATGGCCCGCTATGTCTGCAAAAACCTCGTTGCCGCGGGCATCGCGGACGAAGTGGAACTCGAGATCGCCTATGCCATCGGCGTTGCGCGTCCCGTCTCCGTGTTCATCGACACCTTCGGCAGCGGCAAGCTGCCCGACGACGTCATCGCGGACATCGTGAAGAAGGAGTTCGACCTCCGCCCTGCCGCTATCATCGAGACGCTCAATCTCCGCACGCCCATCTATTCCAAGACGGCGGCATACGGCCACTTCGGGTTCCCCGAATTCCCGTGGGAAAAGACCGACCGCGCCGAGGCGCTCAAAAAGTATCTGTAAGCCGAAAACCCGACCCCATATCCCATTTCACTATGATATTCGACCGATTTTCGGAAGAGGTATAAACAGATGAACCAAGCAAAGCACAAAAGCCCTGCGCGCGACATCGCAGAGATCGGTCTCTCCGTCGCCCTCATCACCGTCTGCGCGTGGATCAGCATTCCCGTCGCGCAGATCCCCATCACCCTCCAGACCTTTGCCGTTGCCCTCGTCGGCGCGCTCCTCGGCGTGCGCAAGGGGCTCGTCGCGGTCGCCGTCTATGTGCTCATGGGCCTCGTCGGCCTCCCCGTCTTTTCATCCTTCCGTGCAGGCGCCGCCGTCCTGTTCGGACCCACGGGCGGATATATCCTCGGCTTCTTCTTTCTTTTGCTCTTCCCCGCGCTCGCAAAGCACCTTCCTCTGCGCCGCGCATGGGCTCGGACCGGAGCCTTCTTCTCGGGCATGGTAGTGGGGGAAGTTGTCTGCTATGCGTTCGGAACGGTTTGGTTCATGCTGATGTACCGCTGTTCGTTCGAGTATGCGATCTCCCTGTGCGTCCTTCCCTATCTGCTTCCCGACGCCGTCAAATTCGCCGTTGCGGCGATGCTTGCCGTGCGGCTCGAAAAATTTTTGCGGAAGTGACAAACATTTTTGCGCAATTGCAAAACTTCTTTTCTTGATTTTCGGCCCTTGATATGAGAAAATCAAAGAGAAATCAAAGCAAAAGGAGTTTTCCATGAAGAAATGCAGCCGTCTCGACAGAATGCTTCTCATCTTCGGCTCCGCCGTGCTCGCGGCGGGACTGTTGCACACGGGGATCGCTTACCTGCTCGAAGTCGTCCGTCAGCAGGCAAAGCCCTTTTCGACGAGTTTCCCGCCCGAGGTGGAACTCCTGCTCTTCGTGCCGTATGCACTCGCCCTCTGCCTTCTCTGTGCGGTGTGGCTTTGCCTGCGTGAGCGGCAGCGCGGCGCCCGAGGGCTCGGCTTCGCCGTCCGCATCTGCGGGATCCTCGCCCTTTTGACCGCCTTCGCCGGGCTGCTCACCGTCCTCATTGTTGCGATCGCATCGGGTGGATCCATCGATACCATGACGGTCTGCTGCATTCTGATCCCTTTCTTTGCCGCGATCGCGCTCATGCTCCTCATCCTGTCGATTTGTCTGCTTTGCAAGAGACACCGCACCGCAGAGGGGAGCCGCATGGAAAAAGAGAGTGCCCGAGGAGAGAATGAGGAGAACACATGACGCTCGGAGAAAAGATTTGGAGAGCACGTGAGGCAAAGGGCCTCTCGCAAGAGCAGCTTGCCGAAGCCCTCGACGTATCGCGGCAGACCATCTCCAATTGGGAGAACGACAAGGCGACGCCGGATGCGGTCAAGCTCGGGCTCCTGTGCAAGGCGCTCGGCGTCAGCGCAGACGAGATGCTCGCCCTTCCTTCCTCCTCGGACAGAGAAAAGGGGGAAGGCGCGCGGAGTACGGGGCTCCCGAAGTGGGCGGTCCCGCTCATTGCCGCCGCCGTCTTTGCCGTGATCGCGGCCGTGGGGCTCATCCTGTGTGCGACGGGCGTGATCCCCGCGCGCGAGGTCGCCTCCTCGCTCGTCATCTTTACGAATACTACCGTCTTTTACCTCTTTCTCCTCCTCGGCGTGGGCTGTGCGATCGCCGCGCTCGTGCTCTTTCTCAAACGAAAATGATCTTGCTTCCCGAGAGGGAAGCATTTTTTTGCGAAGCGGTTTGAATCGCTTGACGAAAGGGCCCCGCTTCGGGTATAATGGAGCAGATTTCAACCCATCGGAGGAACCATGAATTACAGAGAAGAATCGCTCAAAAAACACGGAGAGTGGAGGGGCAAGATCGAGGTCGTGCCCCGCGTCGAAGTGGACACCCGCGAAAAGCTCTCCCTTGCCTATACGCCCGGCGTTGCGGAACCCTGCCTCGCCATCCAAAAGGATCCCGAAAAGAGCTTCGAACTCACCCGCCGCTGGAATACCGTGCCCGTCATCACCGACGGTACCGCCGTCCTCGGCCTCGGAGACATCGGTCCCGAGGCAGGCATGCCCGTCATGGAGGGCAAGTGCGCGCTCTTCAAGGCCTTCGGCGGCGTCGACGCCTTCCCGCTCTGCATCCGCTCCAAGGACCCCGACGAGATCGTCCGCACGGTCGAACTTCTCGCGGGCTCCTTCGGCGGCATCAACCTCGAGGACATCGCCGCGCCCCGCTGTTTCGAGATCGAGCGCCGGCTCATCGAGGACCTCGATATCCCCGTCTTTCACGACGACCAGCACGGCACCGCGGTCGTCACGGCGGCGGCCCTTCTCAATGCCCTAAAACTCGTGGGGAAGAAGATCGAGGACATCCGTGTCGTCATCAACGGCGCCGGGGCGGCGGGCATCGCCATCGCCAAATATCTGCTCAAAATGAAGGTGGGGGACATCATCCTCTGCGACCGCCGGGGAATCCTCTGCGCGGGCGACGGAGAGCTCTCGGACGCCAAGGCGGAGATCGCGCGCCTCACCAACCGTGACCTCCGGACAGGCTCGCTCGCCGACGCCATGCGGCATTCGGACGTCTTTATCGGCGTCTCGGGCCCCAACTGTGTCACCAAGGAGATGGTCTCCTCGATGAAGAAGGACGCCATCGTCTTTGCCTGCGCCAACCCGACGCCCGAAATTTCGCGCGAGGACGCCCTTTCCGCGGGCGCTGCGGTCGTGGGAACGGGCTCTTCCGAAAAGCCCAACCAGATCAACAACGTGCTCGTGTTCCCCGGGCTCTTCCGCGGTGCGCTCGATGTGCGGGCAAAGACCGTCAACTTCGAGATGATGTATGCCGCCTCCCGTGCGATCGCCTCCTGCGTCAAAGAGAGCGAACTTGCGGCCGACTACATCCTTCCCTATGCCTATGACCTCGCGGCGCACAAGGCCGTTGCCGCGGCCGTCTCCGAGGCGGCGAGAGAGACGGGCGTTGCAAGGATCTGAACAAAGTATTTCCAAAACTTTTTGAGAAACGGTTGACGAATGTCCCGAAAAAAGGTACAATAGAGTCGCGCGGGAAAGCGCACACAAAATTTTACGGAGGATGATACCTTGATCACGCACGGAAACGAAATCAAATTGTTTGCCGGCAACTCCAACTTGCCTTTGGCGCGGAAAATCGCGGCAAAGCTCAACACGAGTCTCGGAGAGGTGGAGGTCACCAAATTCTCCGACGGCGAGACGTCCGTCCACATCGGCGAGACGGTCCGCGGCCGGGACCTCTTCATCATTCAATCCACTTCGACGCCCGTCAACGACAATCTCATGGAACTGCTCATCCTGATCGACGCCGCCAAGCGCGCCTCGGTGGGAAGAGTGACCGCCGTCATGCCCTACTTCGGGTATGCACGGCAGGACAGAAAGGCCCGTTCGCGCGATCCCATCACGGCAAAACTCGTCGCAGACCTTCTGACGAGCGCCGGCGCGGACCGCGTGCTCACGATGGATCTGCATGCCGCCCAGATCCAGGGATTCTTCAACATCCCCGTCGATAATCTGCTTGGCGGCCCCACGCTCTACAATTATTTCGCAAGCAAGATGGACGACGATTACGTCGTCGTATCTCCCGACGTCGGCAGCGTCAACCGCGCCCGCAAGGTGGCCGAACGGCTCGGCTGTCCCATGGCCATCATCGATAAGCGCCGCCCCCGTGCCAACGTCATGGAAGTCATGAACATCATCGGCAGCGTCGACGGCAAAAAGTGCCTCATGGTCGACGACATGATCGATACGGCGGGGACGATCGTGCAGGGCGCGCAGGCGCTCAAGGACGCGGGCGCCGTGGAGATCAAGGCCTGCTGCACGCACGCGGTGCTCTCCGGTCCCGCGGTCGAACGTCTCGAAAATTCGCCCATCGACGAACTCGTCATGCTCGACACCATCCAGCTTCCGCCCGAAAAACTTCTTCCCAAGATGAAGATCCTGACGGTTGCGGATATCTTTGCCTCGGCCATCGAGAACGTCTACCTCGACAAACCGATGAGCAAAATTTACGACTGAGAGAATGCGTTCATAAAATTTGTTTCGCAAGGGCGCAAAACAAATTTTGTGAGAGGTTGAGAAAGTGCATCTCAAAGCCCCGTCGCCCACACCCATGTCTGTCCTCAAAGACAATAAGCGAAAAGGGCTCGGCAAATTGAGCCGCGCACGGCGGAAGTGAATTCCGCCTAACGCATAAAATTGAGATAAAATCGCAAGCCGCCGCGGTGAGCGGCGGTTTTTCAATCGGCAGGTAGTGTATGTTTTTGATCGTTGGACTCGGAAATCCCGAGGAACGGTACGCAAAGACGTATCACAATTTGGGCTTTCTCGCGGCGGGCGACGTCGCGGAGGCCCTTCATACCAAGTTCAAAAAGCGGGAGTGCGAGGCAAGCGTCGCCGAGGCCTATGTCGCGGGCGAAAAGGTCATCATCGCCCGCCCTTTGACGTACATGAATGCCTCGGGACGGGCCGTAAAACAGCTCATGAAAAAGTACAAGCTGCTGCCTTCCGAACTGCTCGTGATCTATGACGATTACGATCTTCCCAAGGGGCATGTCCGCGTTCGGCCCTCCGGAAGCGCGGGAACGCACAACGGAATGCGCTCGGTCATCGCCGAAACGGGGATCACCGATTTCGCACGTATCCGTATCGGCATCCGCCCGGAAGGGGACGCCGTCTCGCTCATCGATTACGTCCTCTCCGACATCCGCAAGGAGGACTACGAACTCTTCTCTTCGGCGTGCAAGCGCGCCGCACAGGCCGCCGTATCGCTCGCGGCGGGGGAAAAGACCGACCTCGTGATGACGAGGTACAACGGATGAAGAACTTCTTTACGTTCGGGGAGATCGGCGGCGACTTTCCCGCGCTCGGCGAGGACATCGCCCGCGGGGTCCCCGTTGAGGCGCACGGCCTCTCCGACGTCCACAAATACCTCGTCTGCGCCCTCACGCCGGGGCGTGCACTCTATGTCACGGCAGACGCCATCACGGCCCGTCGGGCGGCGGAAAGCATCCGCGCCCTCTCCGAAAAGCGGGTCGCGCTCCTCTGCGCCAAGGACGAGGTCCTCACCTACCGGAAGGCGGGCAGCAAGGATGCGCTCCATGCCCGTCTTTTTGCGCTCTCCGAATGGGCGGCGGGGGCGGATGTGCTCGTTGCCGATGTCGAAGCGCTCGTCCAGCTTGCTCCCCGCAAGGTGCCCGTCTTTCATCTCGAAGTGGGTTCGGCATGCGATATGCGCGGCCTCGTGGAAGCCCTCGTCGAGGCGGGGTATTCCCGCGAATACACGGTGGACGGCCGCGGCGCCTTTTCGGTGCGGGGGGACATTCTCGACATCTGGCCGGTCGGAAGGGATCACCCGGTGCGCATCGATTTCTTCGGCGACGAGGTGGAGGCCGTCAAACCCTATGACGAAGTGACGGGCGAGCGGTACAAGCAGATCGCCTCCGTCGACCTCATCGCCGCGACCGACGTCGTGCTTGCCCCCGGGGAGGCCGAAGCGATCGCGGAACGGCTGAAAGAGGAGATCCGTGCGGCCGGTTCGGCCGAGGCCTACTCGCGCATGCAGACGGTTTCGGAGGACATCCTCGCAAACGGATGCCGCTCCGATTTTATTCTGCCCCTGTGCGCAAATTCCGCCTCCGTGTTTTCTCTCGTCCCTTCGGATGCCGTGCTCTTTTTCGACGAGTGCAAGCTCATTTCCGACAAGCTCGACGGACTGTATTCCGAACACCGCGAGCGGTATAAACTTCTGCTCGGAGGCGGGGAGACCATGCGCTTTTCGGAGGGGCAGTACATCCCCCGCGAAGCGTTCGACCTGAACGGCCGCCGCTGCGTCGCACTGCAAGCCTTTCTCGGGAACGTCGGATTCTTCCGCCCGATGCGCTCGTACACCTTTTCCTCGACGCCCGCACGGCGCTATCTCAACTCCCTGCCCGACCTTCTGACCGACCTCGGCGCATGGGAAAAGACGGGCTACCGCGTGCTGCTCTTCTGCGGGAGCGCGGAACGCGTCGACAAGATCAAAGAGGTGCTTTCCGACGGGGGGATCTCGTACACGGTACCCCCCGATTCGCTCTCATCCTTTCATGGTGTCGCTCCGATCGCCGAGACGCTCGAACACGGATTTCTGCTCCACTCCTGCAAACTCGCGGTCATCGGGACGTCCGATCTCTTCACGCGGGCGGCGGCCGACCGCAGGATCCGGCGGAAGCGCGGCGACCTCTTTTTTGCCCCCGAAGTGGGGGATTATGCCGTCCACGAGACGCACGGCATCGGCCGTGTCACGGGCGTAAAGCGCATCGAGACCTCGGACGGGATCAAGGAATACATCGAGCTCGCCTACCGCGACGGCGACACCCTCTATGTGCCCGTCGAACAGATGGACGTGCTGTCCAAGTACATGGGCGGCGATTCGCCCGCGCTCTCCCGCATCGGCGGGGCAGAATTCGAGCGCGTCAAGGCACGGGTGCGGGCCTCTCTCAAAAAGATGGCCTTCGACCTCAAAAAGCTGTATGCCGAGCGGAGCGAACGGCGGGGCTATGTCTTTCCCGCCTACGAGACGGAGATGGAGGAATTCGAATCGGCCTTCCCGTTCGAAGAGACTCCCGACCAGCTGCAATCGATCGCGGAAGTCAAGGCGGACATGTGTTCGGACAAGGTGATGGACCGTCTCCTCTGCGGCGACGTGGGGTTCGGTAAGACGGAAGTCGCCCTCCGTGCCGCCTATCTCTGTATCCTTGCGGGGCGGCAGGCCGCCCTGCTCTGCCCGGGCACCGTTCTCTCGGAACAGCACTACCGGACGGCTGTCGAGCGGATGGGCCCCTTCGGCGTGCGTGTCGCTGCGCTCAACCGGTTCCGCACCGACAGGGAAGTCTCCGCCACGCTTGCCGCCCTCAAGAATGGGGACATCGACCTCGTGGTGGGGACGCACCGTCTCCTCTCCGACGACGTGGTCTTTCATGACCTCGGACTGCTGCTTCTCGACGAGGAACAGCGCTTCGGCGTGGAGCATAAGGAGAAGATCAAAAACGTCAAGCGGAACGTCGACTGCCTAACCATGACCGCGACACCCATTCCGAGAACGCTGCATCTCTCGCTCTCGGGCATCCGCGATATTTCCACCATCCAGACGCCGCCGTATGCCCGCCTGCCCGTGCAGACCTATGTTGCCGAAGAGTCGGAGACGCTCATCCGCGACGCCTGTATCCGGGAGATCGCGCGGAAGGGGCAGATCTTTCTTCTCTACAACCGCGTGGAGACGATCGGCAGCTTTGCGGCGCGCATCGCCGAGATCGTGCCCGAAGCGCGCGTCACCGTCGCTCACGGCAGAATGGAGCACGCCGCCCTCGAGCGCAACGTATTCGGCTTCTATCGGGGCGAATCCGATCTCCTCGTCACGACGACCATCATCGAGAACGGGATCGATCTCCCCAACGCCAACACGCTCATCGTCATCGACGCCGACCGTCTCGGCATCTCCCAGCTCTACCAGCTGCGCGGACGGGTGGGGCGGGGCACCCGCCTTGCCCATGCCTATTTCACCTACAAACCGGAGCGCGTCATGACGTCGGCGGCGGCCGAACGGCTCAAGGCGATCATGCAGTTCACCGAACTCGGATCGGGTTTCCGCATCGCCATGCGCGACCTCGAGATCCGCGGCGCGGGCAACGTCCTCGGCGCCGAGCAGCACGGCCACATGGATAAAGTCGGCTATGAGCTCTATTCCAAGATCCTCAAGGAAGAACTCACGGGCGAGCACACGGAGAGCGTCGACCTCGACATCCGCACCACGGCCTTCCTCCCGGAGAGCTATATCGAATCCAACGCCGGCCGCATGGACTGCTACAAGCAGATCGCCGAGATCGCGAACGCCGAAGATTACAAGCGCGTCTGTTCCTCCATGGAGGAGCAGTACGGCCGCCTTCCGCCCTCCGCGCTCAACCTTCTCATCATCGCTCTCATGAAGAGTTACGCCTCGCGGCTGTTTGTCAAAAAGATCTCGGTGGGGCCCAAGGGCGGGGCCTTCGAGTTCACCGAACTTAACGCGCTCTCGGACGACCGGATCGCCGCGGCCATGCAGAAATACGCCCCCGCGCTGAGCCTTGACATGACCACCGCGCCCGTTCTTCGCTTCCGGAACATGGGCGACGGCGGCAAAACCATGGTCCTCATGACGAGATTTTTGAAATTTGCATCAACTTTTCACTGAAATTCGGCGAGAATGGCTTGCACATTTTTCGGAAATGCACTATAATAGAAAACGCATGGGTGCGCGGACGCTATGCGCGCCGGTGCGTGTCAAACAGAAAAACATCCACGCAGGAGCTTTTGTATGAACAGAAAAAAGAAGGTTGCGGCAGTTGCGCTTGCCGCGCTCATGGCTTGCGGAACGCTTGCCGGATGCGATGCGCTCACCACGGTGAACAGCACCAAAAACTATGCGCAGGTCATCGCGGAGGTCGATCTCACCAAGGCGGATGAATTCAAGGAGAACGGATCGTTCTATGCCTACAAGGATCTCGTCTCGCCTGCCGAGATCAGCAAGCGGGACCTCATCGCCCTCTACTACACGAGCGGATATACCCTCCAGCAGCAGAACGGGATGAGCTATACCGACACCTTCAACACCCTTGTGGAGTACCTCGTCAACCGTCAGGTGGCCGTGCAGTATGCCATGGTCTGTCTCGTCTCCTCCGAGGACGGCGACGCCGACGGCAACAAGTACACCGTGCAGGGGTATACGGCCGCCGTGACGGCCGCGGGTGCCGATGCTACCGATACCGATAAACGGCTTGCCGGGCTCAAATACTTCCTCACCGCCAACGACGGGACCGACGAGAAGGCGAAAAAGGCCGAATACGACCTCAAGTCGTTCATCAACGGCTCCATCGACTCCATCGAGGAATCCATCATCGATTTCGAAGAGGACGAGCATGACCATACGCCCGACTCCGAAGTCCGCACGACCCCCACGGGCGCCGAGACGGAGAACGATGAGTTCTACGACGAGGAATACAACATCTACACGGGCCGCGAGAGCGATGCCCAGCTCGGCACCTACGAGATGGTGGACGGCTCCACCCGGACGACGCGCAAAAAGGCCTACAACCGCTTCCTGTCGAGCCTCATGAGCAACGGGCTTCTGACCAAGGGTGAGGACACGACGAACTTTGCGTCGCTCTCCTATTACAAGACGCAGCTCCTCTCGAGATACGAGACGGCCGTGCTCGAAAAACTGACCGACAAGTTCGAGCAGAAGGCCACCCAAGAGATCACCGAGGCATGGGCGACCAAGGAATACGCCGACAACCTCGCCGACCAGAAGGTGAGCTACGGGAAGGACAAGAGCGCCTTCGAGACCGCCTTCGACGCACTCTCCGATTCGACCTTCGTCCTGACGCCCTACGACGCCAACTACGGCTACGTCATCAATATCCTGCTTCCCTTCTCCACGCGCCAGTCTGCGCTCCTGACCGAGGCCTCCAACGACTTCGGCGACGCCAAGGGCAACAAGTTCGCGGCGCGTGCCCAGCTCCTCAAAGAGGTGCTCGCCACCGACCAGCGCGGCACATGGTTCACGGGCCATACCGATTACTCGTTTGACGCCGATGCCAAGACCGCCTATAACGGCGGCAACGCGGATCGCACCAAGCTGTTCTTCGAAAACAGCTTCCCCGAGGACGAGAACGGACAGTACGAGCGCCTTGCGAACTACTACGGCGACTACACCTTCAACGGAGTAGCCGTTAAGGATGAGGACGGCGACGGATACGAGATCACGCCCAACAAGATCTCCATCGACGGATTCCTCGAGGAGATGCACGGCTACCTCGACCATGCGGGGCTCGGCGTTACGGTGGGGGACAAATACACCGAAGCGTACAAGCAGGCTTACTTCAACGAAGATTCCTACTATTACACCGAGGACGTCACCGACGAGGACGGCACCGCACACAAGAAGGGCGAAGTGGATTACGGCAAGTTCGTCTATGAGATGGGCAAGATCACTTCCTTCAAGGGAGATGCCGTGTTCGGTGAGGCCGCTCCCTACAACGCGAACGAGCTCTTCCTCAAGGATTCGGCCGAAAACACCGCGCTCTCCGTCATAAACGAGCTCTCCTTTGCGTATAATACGGATACAGCGGGTCTCAATACCTATCTCGGGTACATGGTCTCGCCCTTCAAGACGAGCTTCGTCTCCGAGTTCGAGTATGCGGCGCAGCTTGCTGTGCGCGGCGGTGCGGGCACCTATACGGTCGTCCCCTCCGATTACGGCTGGCACATCATCTACTGCACCTTCTCGTTTGCGGATTCCGCGGGCAAGGATTCTCCCTACGACTTCGTGTGGGACGACATCGAAAAGGAGGGCACCTTCTCTTATCGGTACTACGAGTCGCTCAAATCCACCACGGTCGCGAACTTCGCGTCGAACATGCAGACGGAGGCCATCATTCCCTTCCTCGAAGCATGCTCCACCGTGTATGAAGAGCGCTTTGCCGACCTGTTGAATCTCGACTGAGAATTCGAAATGAGTGTTTGGGAAACCATCTGGAAATCAATTCTTCTCGGAACGGTGCAGGGACTCACGGAGTTCCTGCCCGTTTCTTCAAGCGGACATTTAATGCTGCTTCAGCGCCTCCTCGGCTATTCCCTCGAGGGGGGAAGCATGACCTTTGTCAACATCATGCTGCATGCGGGAACGCTTCTCGCCGTCATCGTCTATTTCCGGAAGGACATCCTCGCGCTCTTCCGTCCGCCCTTCAAGACGCTCGGCATGCTCTTTGTCGCAACCATTCCCGCGGGCCTTGCGGGGCTCTTTCTCGAGGGCCCCGTCGACGCGCTCTTCTCCGGACAATGGGGCGTGCTGCTTGTCTGCATCCTGTTCGGCGTCACCGCCGCGATGCTGCTCGTCTGTGAGCTCGTCGCAGGCAAACGGGAGGGGAAGTCCCTCGGCTGGAAGCATACGGTCCCCATGGCCCTCATGCAGGCCGTCGCCATCCTGCCCGGGATCTCCCGCAGCGGTTCCACGATCGCCACGGGCGTCATTGCGGGGGGCAAGACGGAGGAGGTCTCGCGCTTTTCCTTTCTGATGAGCATCCCCATCATCCTCGGAAGCCTTGTCCTCGGCCTCAAAGACGTCGTTTCCGGCGGTGCTTCCGCGGGCATGGATTGGGGGAGCGCGGTCGGCATCCTTCTCGGCATTGCGGCTGCGGCCGTCACGGGACTGCTGTCTCTGCGCCTCATGTCCGCCCTCGTGAAAAAGACGAACTACAAGTGGTTCTCCCTGTATCTTCTGCTCCTTGCGCTCACGGGCCTGTGGCTCAACGTCGCGGGCGTCCTGTAATCAGTTCCGCATAAACCCCGTTTTTCCGCGCATACTGCGACCATCGGAGGTACCAGTATGCGATTGAATTCGGGAGATGTCTGCCCCAAGACGGGCGCCTACAGGGTGATCGACAAGGACGGGAACGTCGTGAATACCATCTATGTCGGCGAAGGCGAAACCATGCCGCCCACGCAGTATTCCGGCTGTCATTACGAATCGGAGTCCTGACAAAGACGAAGAGAAGAGGCCGATGCGGCCTCTTCTTTTTTCATGGAAAAGATAGGGGGCATGTCCGAAGGACGAGCTCCGAAAATCCGTCGGAACGCTTTTTTCGGGCTTTGCATACGATGATAAAAAATGTTCATCCGGAGGGACTATGCAGAGCAGTTGTATCATGGAACAAAGACAGGACGCGGGGTCGGCAAAGGTGCTGTTCCCCCTGTACGCGGGGAAATGCGGCATGCTGACCGCCGTGCTGCAATACGTCTACCAAGCCGTCGTGCTCGGCGGCTCGGGAATGACCGAAGAGGGGAAGGAGCTCGAGGCCATCGCGGGCGAAAAGCTGTGCGATTTCGAGCGGATCGGCACGCTTCTCGGATCGTCTGGCGTCGATCCCGTATTCACCGCCTGCCCGCCTTACCCCGTCTCCTACCATTCGGCCGCATCGGTCGATTACGCCAAGAGCTACCCCGCAATGCTCGCTGCCGACCTTCGGCTCGAGGCCGCTCTCTCCGCCCGTCTCGAACAGGCCGCCGCGGCCGTTTCCGCACCCCATGCCCGCGTTCTTTCCGCCGCGCTCGAATCCTCCCGCCGTCACGAACAGCGGCTGAAACGGTTGTCGGAGTCCGCACCGCGCGAATCCCATTGACTTTTCCGCCCCGTTGTGGTATGATGGTATCGCACAAGGGGGATACTCGAACAATGCAACTCTATGATACCGTGATCGTGGGCGGCGGGCTTGCGGGCTATACGGCAGCCCTGACCGCCAAAAATCTGAAACTCGACAGCCTCTGGCTCGCCGACGGTGTGTTCGGCCGCAATCTGCGCCTTGCCGAACGCGTCACCGACTTTCCCTCCGTCATGGGCAGCGGACGGGATTTCGCCCGTGCACTCGATGCCCAGAGGGAGGCGGAGGACATCCGCTTCCTTTCCTGCCGTGTCGACGGCGTCTATCCCGCGGAGGGTGCATATCTCACGACCGCCGGAGAACAAGCTTTCCGCTCGAGGACGGTCATCCTTGCCACAGGCGTCGAACGGAGAGCCGCGCTGAAGGGCGCGGAGGAGTTCCTCGGGAAGGGCGTCAGCTACTGCGCCGTGTGCGATGCCGCGCTCTATCGGGGCAAACGGGTCGCCGCGGTCCTCTATGACGAGGGCTTTGAGGACGAGCTCACGCTTCTCGCCTCCTATGCGGATACCGTCGGCGTGTTCGGCCCCTGCAGAGAGCTTCCGCCGCACTGCGTCCCCGTCAGGGGGACTCCGCTCGCCGTCGAAGGGGACAAGCGTGTCTCCCGCCTCCTTCATACGGAGGGCACATTCGAGACGGACGGCGTCTTTCTTCTCGGAGGAACGGTCCCGCCCGGACTTCTGGTCCGCGGCCTCCGAACGGACGGTCCGCACATTGTCGTTGCGCGCGATCTTTCGACCAATCTTGCGGGCATCTTTGCCGCGGGGGACGTGACGGGAACGCCCTATCAGTACGCAAAAGCGGCCGGCGAAGGCTGCGTTGCGGCACACAGCGCGCGTTCTTTCCTCAAAAATCGGCCCCATCCTTGACCCAACCGACCAAAAAATCCAAAAACTATTAAAATGTCGGGAAAAATTTTTGCCGAAACACTTGTTTTTTCGTTCATTTCATAGTATAATGGTTATAAGCACCTTGATATCGACACGGAGGATAATTATGGAAGAGTTACAGAACCAAGAAACGGTTGAACAGCCCGAGAAGACAGACGAGATGATCGTGTTCAAGATCCGTCGCAACAAGGCTCAGGCCGCAGAGACCCAGACAGCCGAATCGGAGACCGCAGCCGTTGAGGAGGAGGCATCCGTGCCCGAAGAAGAGGCGACCCCGTATGCGCTCGGCGTAAACGAAGCGCAGACCGAAAAGCGCTATAAGCTCTTCAAGTTCGTTCGGAAGAACTATGTCGCCCCCGTCGAGGAAGCGACCGAGGAAGTCGCCGAAGAGGCTCCCGTTGAGGAGACGACCGAGGAAGTCGCCGAAGAGGCTCCCGTTGAGGAGACGACCGAGGAAGTGACTGAAGAAGCTCCCGTTGAGGAGACCGTCGAGGAAGTTGTCGAAGAAGTTCCCGCCGAGGAAGCGACCGAAGAAGTGACCGAGGAAGCTCCTGTCGAGGAAGCGACCGAGGAAGTCGCCGAAGAGGCTCCCGTCGAGGAAGTGACTGAAGAAGCTCCTGTTGAGGCGACCACCGAGGAAGTCGCCGAAGAGGCTCCCGTTGAGGAGACGACCGAGGAAGTCGTCGAAGAAGCTCCCGTTGAGGAG
>CANQUL010000006.1 GCA_947627015.1 uncultured Clostridia bacterium
TCTTCCCCGACGACTATGTGGAGATCGGCAACGACGTCTACATGCAGTACCGCAAGACGGAGACGGGCTACGAGCCTCTCGGCCGCGGAAATGTGGACACGGGATTCGGTTTTGACCGCATGCTGCTCTTTCTGAACGGCCTCTCGGACGGCTACAAGACCGACCTCTTTGCGGGGGCGATCGCAAAGCTCGAGGAACTCTCGGGCAAGAAGTACGACGACGGCGGGGAGATGCAGCGCGCCATGCGCATCATCGCCGACCACACCCGCACGACGCTCCACCTCATCGGCGACCGCAACGGGATCCTTCCCTCCAACGTGGGGGCGGGGTACATCCTCCGCCGCATCATGCGGCGCGCCATCCGCTACTGCCGTCAGCTCGGCGTGGGTGCGGAGGCCGTCTCCGAGGTTGCCAAGGTGTTCATCCGCGAAGTGTACGGCGAGGCCTATCCGCTCCTCATCGAGCGCGAGGCGTACATCCTCGACGAGATCAAGAAGGAGGCCGACCGCTTCGAAGTCATGCTCGTCACGGGCATGAAGGAGTTCGAAAAGTGCATTCAGGGCGTCCTCCGCAAGAACGAGTTCATGGCAAAGCAGAACCCCGGATACGTTCCCGAGACGGTCATCGGCGGCAAGCAGGCCTTCCGCCTGTACGATACCTTCGGCTTCCCCCTCGAACTCACGATGGAACTCGCGGCGGAGCGGGGCATGACCGTGGACGAGGCGGGCTTTGCCGCGGCCTTCAAGGAACATCAGGAAAAGAGCCGCGTGCTCGAGAAGGGGACGGCCAAAGGCGGTCTCGAATCGCACTCCGAGCAGGCGACAAAGTACCACACGGCGACGCACCTTCTGAACGCCGCCTTAAAGCAGATCCTCTCCCCCGACTGTAACCAGAAGGGCAGCAACATCACCGACGAGCGCATGCGTTTCGACTTCAACTTCGAACGCGCCATGACGCCCGAAGAGATCAAGGCCGTGGAGGATCTCGTCAACGAGAAGATCCAAGAGGATATCCCCGTCGTGTACCGGGAGATGAGCCTCGAGGAGGCGAGAAAGGAGCACTTCGTCGGCGTGTTCGACTCCAAGTACGGCGACGTCGTCAAGACGTACTCCATCGGCGAGTTCTCCAAGGAGATGTGCGGAGGCCCCCATGTCCAAAGCACGGGCGTTTTGGGACACTTCAAGATCCAAAAGGAGCAGTCCTCGTCGGCGGGCGTACGGCGCATCAAGGCCGTCCTCGAGTGAAGCAAACAGCATCGGCCGTCCCCAAAGGGCGGAAACAAAAAATTCGCGGAGAGATCCGCGAATTTTTTGTCCGTGAGGAAGAAACTATCTCTTCGGAGACGCCGCTATGCGAGCAGCGAACCCGTAAAGAGCATGATGAACAGGATCCCGGGCACAAACGCGAGCAGACCCAGAACGAGCCCCGCGATCGCAAGCCCTCTCCCCGTGCCGTTTACCTTGCCCGCCCGCACGATGCCGGCGATGCTGAAGATGAGCCCCAGCACCTGGAAGATAAAGGAGAAGGAAAAGAAGAACCCGATGAGGGAGAGCACGAATCCCGCCGTGGCCAGTCCGTTGCTGTACGACTGCGGCGTGCCCACGGTGACGATCGTCTGCGCGTTGCTCGACGCCTGTCCGGACGAAAGGGCTCCGTTTCCGCGGTTGGCCGGGGCCTTGCCCGTCGGCTGTCCGCAGTGCGGGCAATAGGCGATCCCGTCCTCGACCGGCTTCCCGCAATTGTTGCAATACATCGTTGATACCTCCAAAGATTAAGATGATTCCATTATATGTGCATTACACATAATTGTCAAGCGTTTTGCACCGTTTTTGTTATACTTTTTTTATGGAATTCGGGAAAAACTTCAGAAAGTATCGGATATTGAACGGATATACGCAGCAGCAGATCGCAGAGAAATTGGGCATCCGACAATCCAACGTAAGCGATTGGGAGAACAATGTCTCCCGTCCCGAATATGAAAACCTCATTGCGCTTGCGCGGCTGTATGACGAATCGCTCGAGACACTGCTCGGGGTGGACGGGGACGACGAGCTCTGACGGGCATGGCGGCCGTGCGCGGAAAGAGCACGGGGAAAGTTTCTTCGGGGGACGCCTTCCGCAGGTGTAGCGGAATTAAATCGAAAAGAGGGGCTCTGCATCCGCGGAGCCTTTTTGTTTTGCGCGGGGCTTGGCCGGCCAAGGCGAGCGCCATGGCTCTCTCGCCCCCCTTGTCGCCCCTGCAGGGGAGATGTCACGCAGTGACAGAGGGGTTAAACCCTTTCGGCCTCACTTTGTTCGGCCACTTTCTCACGCGGGTAGAACCCCGCGTTACTTTGCCCTGCGGGCTCGTGCCGTGCTTGGAATCATAAATAGAATCTTCGCACGGGACGGTCACCGTTCGCGCGGCAAATGCGTTACTTCGCCTTCGGCTCGTGCCGTCCTTCGCAGTACAATAGTAGTGCGGACGGGGCACTCACCGCAAAACGCCGCGCACAGCACACTGTGCTGATGCGCGAGAACTGCGTTTGCGACCCTTTCGGGGACAGCAAGGGAGCGATCCCGGCGCCCCTTGTAGGCGAGCTCCGCCCATAGGGCGGTGAGGGGTTCCCCGCGAGCGGGGGACGGCACGGGGAAAGCGCTTTTCCCGCGGGAAAAAATTTTATTTGCGTTTTCCGAAAAAAATCTTGCCTTTGCGAGGCAAAACAGCTTGACGGAACTTTTTTGAGGTCCTATAATAAAGGGGTAGTCGGCAGGAATGAGGCAGGAACCGCTCGCCCCGGGCGTACCCAAGGAAACAACAGCCGACCGAAAGTTACTGCCTTCGAACATTACAAGGAGTACGGATATGAAAACCTACATGGCAAACGCTCAAACGGTTGAGAGAAAGTGGTATGTCGTCGACGCCACCGGGATCCCTCTCGGTCGGCTCGCGTCCAAAGTCGCGTCCATTCTCCGCGGCAAGAACAAGCCCACCTTCACTCCCAACGCAGATACGGGCGATTTCGTGATCATCGTCAACAGCGACAAAGTCGTTCTCACGGGCAAAAAGCTCGAGAACAAGTTTTACCGCTATCATACGGGCTACATCGGCGGCCTCAAGGAGATCTCCTATCAGAAGATGATGGCGGAACGCAGCGACCTCGCGGTCTATGAGGCGGTGCGCGGAATGCTTCCCAAAAATTCTCTCGGCAGACAGATGATCAAAAAGCTGAGAGTTTACAAGGGTGCGGAGCACAACCACGCGGCACAGAAGCCCGAGACGCTGAAATTATTTTAAGGTGAGGGAATAAGATATGGCCAAGGCGACTATCAAGAAAAAATTGCAGTTCTGGGGAACGGGAAGAAGGAAGAAGGCGATCGCCCGCGTCCGTCTCATCCCGTCCGGCAGCGGCGCCATCGTCATCAACGAGCGCGCGCTCGAGGACTATTTCCCTCAGGGCACCACGCAGTTCGTGGTCAAACAGCCCCTCGTCGAGATCGGCGCCGAAGGGAAGTACGACGTGTTCGTCAACGTGATCGGCGGCGGGTATACGGGTCAGGCAGGCGCCATCCGTCTCGGCATTGCGAGAGCGCTTCTCGAGGCCGAGCCCGAAGTTCGTCCCCAACTCAAAAAGGCGGGATTCCTCACGAGAGATCCCCGCGTCAAGGAGAGAAAGAAGTACGGTCTCAAAAAGGCCCGCAGAGCTCCTCAGTTCTCCAAGAGATGACAAACGAAAAGACGTCCGTTTCGGACGTCTTTTTTTTGCGGGGGTGCGGGGAACCCCTCACCGCCCTGCGGGCGCGCTCGCCCATGAGGGGCGCCGAGATCGCTCCCTTGCTGTCCCCGAAAGGGTCGCAAACGCAGTTCTCGCGCATCAGCACAGTGTGCTGTGCGCGGCGTTTTGCGGTGAGTGCCCCGTCCGCACTACTATTGTACTGCGAAGGACGGCACGAGCCGAAGGCGAAGTAACGCATTTGCCGCGCGAACGGTGACCGTCCCGTGCGAAGATTCTATTTATGATTCCAAGCACGGCACGAGCCCGCAGGGCGAAGTAACGCGGGGTTCTACCCGCGTGAGAAAGTGGCCGAACGAAGTGAGGTCGAAAGGGTTTTAACCCCTCTGTCACTGCGTGACATCTCCCCTGCAGGGGCGACAAGGGGGGCGAGAAGCCGCCGAGATTGCCTTGGGCGGCAGACCGCCCTTGTCACTTGCCGCGGGCCTTGCGGGCGGCGGCGTCATGACGGGAAAGAAAGGCATCGAGTGCGGCGCTGGACGGCCGATCGGGAGCGTCTCCTTCGGACATGCCTGCCCCGTTTTCGCTCCCTTTTCCATGATTTACGCTCCCGGCCCCGTTGCCGGGTCCCGCATCGCGTTCGCTTGCGTGCCCCGTGCCCTCGGTCCCGATGCCGTCCGGAGAAGCGCGCTTGGCGAGGCCATCATAGCGGGGAACGGCAAAGGCCGCGTCGGGCGAGCGCCGTCCGCCCGTGTCCTTTCCTTGCGGAGCGGACTTCTCCCTTGCCGGATGAAAGCCGCTCGGATCGGGAACTCCGAAGGGGCTCCGTGCGCCGTCCGGCCCCCCCGGACGGACCTCGGATGCGGCCGCGTCCTGTGCGTCGGTGAGCGCCGCAAGGGCGTCGAGCAGGGTAAAGAGATCGGGATTTTCCATCAGAAACAGCCTCCGCGGGGATGAATTTTGCGGCCCAAACGGGCGCAAGACCCCGAATTCACAAACAAAACACAAAATTTCCAAAAGAAAAGTCGAAGTTTCGCGGGTTTTTGATTGCCAAAAACCTTGATTTAGTTTATAATAAAAAACGTATCGTTAGAACCTTAAAATTCCGAAAGACGGAAGGAAAAGATATCATGCGTAAATTCATCAAGAAAATTCTTGCGGTCTCCGTGGCCGCAGCGCTCACTGCGGGCGCGCTCTCCCTCGCGGGGTGCACCGTGCCCTTCGTCCCGCCCAAGGGGGTGCCTACGGGCGATGTGACGTCCAACGGCGGATTCGTCGTCTCCGTGGGAGATGAGGCGACCGGCTACTACTATTTCATCAACGGAATGGCCGACTACACCGCCAACAACACGTACGGGCTGCCCGTCAAGGGCTCGCTCATGCGCATCAAGAAGTCCGACGCCGCAAAGGGTCAGAACACGAGCCAGATCGTCGTGCCCTCCATCCTTGCGGCAGGCGACTACACCGCGGGCATCTTCATCTACGGCGAGCGCGTCTACTACGCCACCCCGACGGCAGTCCGCAACATGACGGGCACCATCGAGAGCGGCTACCTCGACTTCAAGAGCGCCAAGCTCGACGGGACGGACGTCCGCGACGTCTACCGCACCAAGGAGTCCAACAACTCCATGGTCTATCGGTATGTCGAGGCAGAGGGCACCGTGTACCTTCTCTATGTCGAGGGCTCCTCGACGTCGGCGACCATCCACTCCCTCAACACCGCTACGGGCAAGGACACCGTCATCGTCAAGAACGCCACGAGCTATGTCTTTGACAGCAGCGACAAGACCAATCCCAACGTCTACTACACGATGAACGTCGTCGACCGTGCGGACACCGAGGACCTCGCCACGACGTACGCCTATAACCAGATCTACCGCGCGGCGGCGAACGTCACCGAAGAGACCGCGCCCTACGAGTACAAGTGGGACGAGGACTGGCTCAAAGAGAACGACAACGAGCCGCCCTACACCAACCTCGGGACGATCGTCCTCGACGGAATGAGCGCCAACGACTCCAAGTCGCAGTTCAACCACAGCGAGACCAAGCCCTCGACGCCCATCGGGTACAGCTACACGCTCCGCTCGCACGCGAACGGCGGCCTCTACTTCACCCGCAAGCAGATCGACGGCCCCGTCGACGCGTCGCTCTACTACCTCGGGGATGAGGGCACGGCCGCGGCCTCGTGGGATTCGATCAAGGGCAACGACTCGCTCACCCGCATCGCAGACGCCACGGACACCGCGTCCAAGGCGACGGCTTCGGCCTTCTACTACACCGAAGAGAAGGACGGCACCCTCAACCACTACTACCTCTACTCGACCAACTCCAACCTCTACCGCGTGGACGTTGCGGCGGGCACCGAACTCGAGATCGCCTATGACATCGGCGCTCCCACCTTCCTCGGCATCGACGCCACGTCCGACAGCGAGTACCGCTATGTGTACTTCTCCCGTTCGAGCGGGGACGGGCTCTCCGTCGAGCGCGCCGTCTACAACGGCACCGAAGAGGACTACAAGGACCTCTCCTATGAGGGCAAGGACAACAAGGCCTACCGCTCCGTCAAGCTGCTCGACGTACAGCATGTCAGCGGTTGGTACCCTGCGGAGATCCTCGACGGCAACGTGTTCTATTCGGATGCGGAGACTTTCGACGGCACGTCCTACGGCACCGTGAGCTTCGTGAACATCGAGAACGAGGACGGTTCGCTCATGGACAACCTTGAGCTCACGGACCTCAACGAGAAGTTCGAGTCGGTCACCGACGAGACGGACAAGGAAAAGGGCCTCTTCGCAAAGCTCTCCGACGTGTTCGAGGACACCGACCTCATGAACGCGTTCAAATATTACTTCTACACGGGCGAGCACGCGCTCTTTGACGAGAACATCAAGGAGGCGGAATCGTATGAGCCCGACGAAGAGGATCTCCTCTACACCGCGCAGGAACGCGCCGCCTTTGCCGCCTTCTACGGCAACAAGGGCTACACCCTCGAGAGCGAGGGCGAGACGGCCCGCGAACTGTTCGCCGAGGGCGACTATTCCGACGGCTCCCGCTCCTACCGTACTTACGATTACTTCCGTACCCGCATCGGCAAGCTCGAAGAGAGCGCCGAAGAGAGCTACGAGACCTATTGGAAGACCAAGGTCCTGCAAGTCTACACGCCCGAGACGACCGAGAACGAGGGCGGCCTCGCTTGGTGGGCATGGCTCCTGATCGCGCTGGCGATCGCGATCGTCGCGGCTGCCGCAGCATGCGTGACGGTCGTGTTCCTCAAGAAGCGCGGCAAGAAGGCGGAAGCGCCCAAGCAGGAAAAGCTCAAGGTCGTCACCGAGGACAACCGCGACCTCGACGTCTATGCGAAGCATCCCGAGACGGAGCCCGCCGAAGCCGAATCTCCCGCGGAGACCGAAGCGTCCGAAGAAACGTCCGAAGAAGCCGCAGAGGAAGCCCCTGCGGAAGAGCCCGCAGAGGCCGCGGAAGCCGCGGAGACGCCCGAAGAAGCGCCCGAGGAACCGCAGAACTGAACAGAACCCGGGATGGGATTATCCCGAAGAAAGAGCAGCGGCCTCCGTTGCTCTTTTTTTACGGGCCGGCTTCCCTTGCTGTCCCTTTTAGGGAAAGTGGCCGAACGGAGTGAGGACGAAAGGGTTTAACCCCTCACCGCCCTACGGGCGGAGCTCCCCTATAAGGGGCGCCAGGTGGGCTCCCTTGCTGTCCCTCGGCTGAGGGCTTCGCGTCATTCTGCCCCGACCGAGGCTTCTATTGCAGTCCAAGGTCGGCACGAGCTGAAGGCGAAGTAGCCGAACGAGCAATACGAAGTTCGTAAAAGTGTATCCGCGAAGGAATCCCCTTGGTCGATAGACGGACTTCGTACTTCGGGATCCTTCGGCTTCGCCTCAGGATGACGCGCCCTCCCCACGGGCGGCGGAAGGGAAATTTTGAAAAAAATCCGAGATTTCAGAAATTTTTTTCAAAACGCATAAAAAAACGGTTTACAAAAAAAATAAATACTAATATAATTTATTAGCCGAGAAAAAGGCGTTACCGGAGGACAAACAAAAATGGTACGGTATATCAAGTGCCCGCGCTGCGAACTCAACTATATCGACGCGGAAAAAGACGAGTATTGCGAAGTCTGCCAAAAGGAGATGAAGGGCATCCCCACGGGCCTCGAAGAGGTCGAGGATCTCGAGGATGAACTCTCTCCCACCGAGCTCTGCCCCATCTGCGGCGAGAACATGATGCGCCCCGGCGAATCCATGTGCGAAGAGTGCCGCAAGAAGTCCGAATACGAGGACGAACCCGACATCAACGACGATGAGGACGATGACGAGTGGCGCGAGTATCTCGACGACGCCGACGACCTCGACGAGGGCCTTGCGGGCATCGACGAGAGCTTTGACGAGGAATTCGGCGAGGAAGAGGAAGAGCCCGAGGAAGAGGAGTACACTTCCGAAGAAGAGGACCTCGAGTATGTCACGGGCGACGAGATCTATACCCTCGGCGGCGATGACGACGACGAGGACGAAGAAGAGCGCGAGGACGACGACTTTTAAGCGTGCGGGCGGTTTTTTCCGCCCGCTTTTTTTCGCTGCCCCGAGGAGACCGCCATGGACGTGATCGGCTTTTTCCGCCGCAAATGCAAGACTTACGACGATACGGTAAACTTCACTTGCGATATCTGCCGCCGCGAAGTGTTTGCGGGCGAGCGCATCTGCAAGGACTGCCGGGGCAGCCTTCCCTATAACCGCGGCCACGTCTGTCCCTTCTGCGGGCGGCGGGTCAGGGAACCGGGCGCCTGCCTCGAATGCAAGTTCAAACCGCCCGGCGTGGAAAAGGCCCGCTCGGTCTGCGTGCACTCGGACGAAGCGGCCCGCCTCGTCATCCGCTTCAAACGCGGCGAATCCTACCTCTATCGCACGCTCGCCGACGAGATGTATCCGCTTCTCGAACGGGAATTTCCCACGGTGCAGATGCTGATCGGGGTACCCATGACCGAGAAGAGCCGCAAGAAACGGGGGTACAACCAGTCCGAGCTTCTCGCCGCCCGCCTTGCCGAACTTTCGGGTAAGACCTTCCTTACGCCCGTCGAAAAGCGCAGGGACACGGACAATCAGCGCGTCCTCGGCCGTCTCGACCGCGAGAAGAACCTCGAGGGCTGCTTTCATGTGCACCAACGCAAAGAGGTGAAGGGCAAGCGTATCCTCATCGTGGACGACACCATGACGACGGGTGCCACGATCTCCGAACTCGCGCGCGTGCTCCGCGGCGCCGGCGCGGCAAGCGTGGAGGCGCTTACCTTTACGAGCGTCGAGAACAAGTACCCGTTCGGCAAGCCGCCCGCCCCGCCCGACAAGGAGAGGGGAACGCGGAAAGCGAAGAAAACAGAATGAACGGATGGGATGAATGGATAAATTGAATGGAATAGAACGAACGGATAGAACGGCCCCGCCTCTCGGCGGGGCTTTTGTTTGGAACCCGGAGCGTCAAGATTGTCCCTTGCTGTCCCGCCCGCGCATAATCCTTCCGCACGGCGCATACATTACACCGTGGACGCAGAACGGGACTTTCGACAAACCTTGTGCTTTTCCGACAAAAGCATGCGGGAATCTGCGTCCAAAGAATAGTATCATGGTGATGTCAATGAAATTTCTGATGGTGCGTCTCAAATCTCTCGCGCTCGCCGGCGCGCTTTTTGTACTGCTCCTTGCGGGCATGGGTACCGCGTACGCGGCGGGTGCCGCCGAAGTCTATTGGAGCGGCGCGCGTTCGCTGCCCATCTACTCGGTGGAGCGGTCCGACAACCGGATCGCCCTCTCCTTCGACTGCGCGTGGGGCGTCGAATACACCGATTCGCTGCTTTCGACGCTTGCCGGGGAAAAGGTGCGCGTCACCTTCTTCACCGTGCAGTTCTGGGCGGAGAAGTACCCCGATTACCTCAAAAAGATCGCGGACGGCGGCCACGAGGTGGGCACGCACAGCGCGACGCACTCCTATATGTCCCGCCTCTCCGAGACGGAGATAAAGTCCGAACTCGAGAGCTCGACGCAGGCCATCGAGGCCGTCACGGGCAAGGACGTGGAGCTCTTCCGCCCGCCCTACGGTGACTATGACAACCTGCTCATCGACACGGCGAACGCCATGGGGCTGTATCCCATCCAATGGGACGTCGATTCTCTCGACTGGAAGAATCTCTCGGCCTCCGACATCGCCGCACGCATCGTCTCGCGCGTCAGGAGCGGGTCCATCATCCTCATGCACAACAACGGTCTGCACACGGCCGAAGCGCTGCCCATCGTCATCGACACCCTGCGGGCGAACGGCTTTGAATTCGTGCCCATCGGGGAGCTCATCTACCGCGAGAATTACTCCATCGACCCGTCGGGCCGCCAGATCCCCGAGAACGCCGCATAGAGCATAAACGGGGCGCCCATGTCCGAAATTCAGGAAAAGAAATACCGGAGGTACATCATTTTATGGATCACATTTCCGAAAAGAACAACAAGGTCTACATCATGGGGGAGATCGTGTCCGAAGCGACCTTTTCCCACGAGGTGTACGGCGAGGGATTCTATGAGTTCTTCGTCAAGGTCATGCGGCTGTCGGGGCAGGCGGACATTCTGCCCGTCACCGTCTCCGAGCGATTGATCCGCGGCGGGGAGCTGAAACCGGGCGCCTTCCTCTCCGCGGTGGGGCAGTTCCGCAGCTACAACAAGCTCGAGGGCGGGAGAAGCCGTCTCATGCTCACCGTGTTCGTGCGCGAGCTCGTGGAGCCCGGCGCCGACAAGAATCCCAACGGCATCGTGCTCTCGGGCTACATCTGCAAGCCGCCCGTCTACCGCACCACGCCCTTCAACCGCGAGATCGCCGACATCCTTCTCGCCGTCAACCGCGCCTACAACAAGTCCGACTACATCCCCTGTATTGCCTGGGGCCGGAATGCGCGATTCGTGCAGAATCTCAAGGTCGGCGACCGCATCGCCCTGTCGGGACGCATCCAGAGCCGCGAGTATCAAAAGCGCCTTTCGGACACGGAGACGGTAACCATGACCGCGTATGAGGTCTCCGTTTCCAAACTTGCCGCCTTCGAAGAGGGGGAAGATTTCGACGTGGACGCGGCGTTTGACATCTATGCCATGCCCGAGCCCGCAAGCGGGCAGGGGTGAAGAAAGCCGAGAGCGAGACCCTTGCCGCCCCTCGCTCCCCTTGGCGACCCTACAAGGGACAGCAAGGGGATGATCTCGGTTCCCGCACCCCCGCCGCGGGGCCCGAAACCGCCCCCGTGCCGCCCGGAAAAAATTTTTTCGAAAAATTTTGCCGGAAGGGTTGACAATTCAAAGATTATGGTGTATTCTATAAGGGATTAAATCATTTCCTTAAGGAGGAAAACCCCAATGGCAACGAAGTGTCAGTATTGCGGCGGGCAGATATACAAAGATGAAAAATTCTGTCCCAACTGCGGCAAGCCCACGGCCGACGGCAAAAAGGCGAATCAGCCCGCTTATCCTCAGCCCTACGGTATGCAGCCGATGTATCCCATGATGCCCGGCATGTATCCCTATCCTCAGATGGGCGGCGGCGTGAATCTCATGCAGCCCATGATGCAGCCGATGTATCCCATGATGCCCTACGGCTACCCCATGTATCCCCAGATGATGCAGCCGATGTATCCCATGATGCCCTACGGCTACCCCGCAATGCCTTATCCTTACGAGTATGAGGACGAGGAAGAAGAGGTAGAAGAGGAAGAGGCTGCTCCCGAGACGGAAGAGACCGCCGAAGAGGCTTACGCCGTTGAGGAGACCGAATCCGAAGAAGTCGATGTCGAAGAAGAGGAAGAAGAGGACGAGACCGGAAAGAAGAAGGGCTTCAATGTGCTTGCGCTCGTCGGCTTCATCCTTTCCATCGTGCTCCCTCCCATCGGGCTCATCCTTTCCATCATCGCTCTCGTGATGTCCAAGAAGTATGTCGGCCGCAGCGGCAAAGAGCTTGCGATCGCCGGTATCATCATCGGCATCATCCTTACGGTTGCCGCCGCTGTGTGCGGTTACTTCTACTGGGGCGAGATCCTCAAGCTGTTTGGGGTCAAAGCCAAGGCATAGTTTTTGACAAGCAATAAAAATCGGCGCTCTCGCGCCGATTTTTTATTTTGTCCTCCCTTGCTGTCCCCGAAAGGGTCGCAAAACGCAGTTCTCGCGCATCAGCACAGTGTGCTGTGCGCGGCGTTTTGCGGTGAGTGCCCCGTCCGCACTACTATTGTACTGCGAAGGACGGCACGAGCCGAAGGCGAAGTAACGCATTTGCCGCGCGAACGGTGACCGTCCCGTGCGAAGATTCTATCCATGATTCCAAGCACGGCACGAGCCCGCAGGGCGAAGTAACGCGGGGTTCTACCCGAGTGAGAAAGTGGCGCGCAGCGCCGAAAGGGTTAAAACCCCTCTGTCGCTTCGCGACATCTCCCCTACAGGGGCGACAAGACAGCCTTGGGCGGCAGGGCCCGCCGCAAGGGAGAGACGGACCAATCCCCGAGCCAAGGCAAAAAAGGGGACAAAAGTGCGAACGGGAAAAATAATTTTCGAAAATTTCGGGCGGAACGATTGACAATCCGCGCAAGAAGGTGTATTCTATAAGTAGAATATGATACGATACAGGAGGATAATTCCCATGACCACTTGTAAACAGTGCGGTACGGAGATCCTTGAGGGCGAAAAATTCTGCCCTCACTGCGGGAAACCCGTTTCGCAGGGTGCAGGCAAAAAACAGCCCGCTCCCATGATGCCCCAAGCCCCCATGATGCAGGCTCCCATGATGCCGCAGTACGGCTGCTATCCGATGCAGCAGGCGCCCATGGTGACCGTCAACACCTACGGGTGCTCGCCTTACGGCTGCGTGCAGCAGACGACGTTCGGCTACGGCTACGAAGAGGCTCCCGAACAGCGTGAGCGTCCCGATCCCGAGGCGGAGGTCGAAGAGGCCGAGGCCGTCGAAGAGACGGAAGAGACCGCCGAAGAGGCAGCCATGACCGAAGGGACCGAAGAGGGCGTCGACGGCGAAGACGTCGAAGAGACTGTCGCAAAGCCTGTCAACGGCTTCTCCGTCGCAGGATTTGTGCTCTCCTTCTTCCCCATCATCAACATTCTCGGCATTCTGTTCAGCATCATCGGTATCGCAAGAGCCAAGAAGTACAACGGCGCGGGCAAGGCGCTCGGCATCGCCGGTCTCATCATCGGCGTCGTCATCCTTGCGGCCGTTCTCGTTCTCTTCTTCATGAACATGAAGGAGCTCACGGACATCTTCACGACCGCGTGGAACGGGATCCTGAAACTGTTCAAATAACCGGATCGGAACATTCCGGCATCGGAGCCGAGGCATTTTGCCTCGGCTTTTTGCGTACAGAAAACCATCCCCTTGTCCCCTTTTTCGCGAGCAAGAGGGGAAGCAAGAGGGGAGCACGCCCCGGGGTCACTCCTCGATGAGGTCGTCGAGGGAGACGTCATAGAGACGGGCCAGCTTGATAAAGTTTTGCAGCGTGGGGACGGTCAGCCCGTGCTCATAACATTGGTACGACTGATACGCAATGCCGAGCTTTTCGGCAACGTACTTCATGGTATACCCGTATTGGGTGCGCAGCATCTTCAGGTTTTTGGACAAAACGTAGAGTTCTTTCATAATTTCTCCTTTCAAACACTTGACATTATACAGTTTCAAACTGTATAATAAAGAAAATACAGGTTCGACCTGTATAGAAAGGAGAAGTACTATGAAACACTGTTCGAGGTGCGGCGCACGGCTCCCCGAGGAAGCGCGGTTCTGCCCGTCGTGCGGGGCACGGATCGTGACGGCATACGGGATGCAGACGGCAAGCAATCCCGTCCCGCCGCCCGCTTTCTATCCCGCATTTGCGCCTTCGCCCTATGACTGCTATCTGCCCTTTGTGGCCATGATGACGGCCTTCTGTGCGGGCTGTGCCCTGTCGGCGGGAAGCGCACCGCAGCCTGCGCCCCAACCCGCACCCCAACCGATGCCGCAGCCCGTGCCGTCCAATGCGCCCGTCATCGTCTATGCGGGGGCTCCCGCGGCCCTGCCGCAACTCGCTCCCGCGGCCCCGGTTCAGGCGAAGGAGCCCGACGCGGCCGCGCCTTACAGCGTAAATGAGGCCCCCATGTCCGAAGTCTCCGCCCCGAGATCCGCCCAAGCGCAGCCTTCCGAACGCGGAAAGAAGGGGGAGCCCGTCACGGACAGCCGCTTTACGGGCGGCGCCTTTGCGCGGTTCTTCATCGGTCTTGCGGCGGCCCTTGTCAGTTTGCTCACGCTGGGGCTCGCGTACCCCGCCATGACCTGTTGGCAGCGTCGTTGGGAGGCCCGTCACACCTATATCGACGGCCATCGGCTCGAATTCGACGGAAAGGGCGGCCAACTGTTCGGAAAAGTACTGCTCTGGACCTTCCTGTCCGTCATCACGCTCGGCATCTACTTTGTCTTCCGCATGCCGCTCAACATGGAGCGCTGGACGGCCAAACACACCCACTTCGCGGACATGCCCCGCTCGGACGAGGACAAGTCCAAGTTCACGGGCAGCGTGTTCGGCCTCTTCGGGGTCAACTGCGCCGTCAATCTCGTCACGCTCATCACCCTCGGGTTGGGCGTCTGGTGGGGCCAATGCCACAAGAAGCGTTGGTATAAGCGCCATACCTATATCGACGGCTACGAGCTCGAATTCGACGGGAAGGGGATCCAACTGTTCGGGAAGCAGCTCCTGTGGGGATTCCTCACCCTCATCACGCTCGGCATCTACTCCTTCTGGCTCGCCAACAACTCCGTCAAGTGGTTCGCAAAGCACACGCACCTCTACACGACGGTCCACAAGGTCGCACGGTAAGCGCCCGTTCGCGGGCTTTGCGGCCCCCATGTCCAAAGGGTTCGGGACGGGTCGGACGGTCTGTCCGGCCCGCCTGTATTTTTTTGCGTAAGGGGCTTGACAAACTGCCTGCTCGGGTGTATCCTATATAAGAGAATCCAACCGAAGAGGAGAAACAAGGATGAAACACTGTTCGAGATGCGGCGCTCCGCTCCGCGATGACGCGCAGTTCTGTCCGTCGTGCGGGGCACGGATCGTGACAAAACACCCCGTCCAACACCCCGTCCAACACCCCGTCCAGCACGGGGACCCGCAGTCGGGCGCCCTGCAATACAGCGCACCCCAAAGACCTGCGTCGGCCCGTCCCGCCCCGTCCGCGCGGGAGAATGCCGAACCGCGCAGAGCCGACGTTCCCATGCAGAGCGCAAACGGGGAATCGGCCGCAAACGGGCGAGGTATGTCCGTAACGCCGTCGCTGAATTGGCTCTCCCTCCTGCCCGCCACCCTCCTGATCCTGTTCGGCGGACTGCTGTTTGCCTTCTTCGCCGCACCCGCCGTCAACGCCATTCTCGTCACCATGAACGGCTATTCGCTCTTCCAGGCCGATGTGCCCTACAACGTGCTCGCCTGCCTCATCGTGGCGGCCGCGGGCGTTGCGGTGCTCACGGGCCTCATCGGGCTCGCCGTTTCCCGAAAGAGCGTTCCCAAGAAGTTCGTGATCTTCGGGGCGGCCGTCTGCCTCTTCGCCCTTGCCGCCGCCGTCGCCCTGCTCATCTGCATGACGAACGACGCGACGCTCGGCTCCAAGGCGATCGGATGGGGCGTGTATGCCCTCATCGTCCTGTCTGTCGTATTCCTTGCCGGGCTCATCGCTTCGGCGATCTTCCTCAAAGAGATGGGCCTCATGTCGGGTTCCGCACCCAAATATCGGGGAACGGAGTACCGCAGAACGCCCGAAGAGGAGGCGGAAGCCGAGCGCCGCGACCGGGAACGGCAAGAACGTGCGGAGCAGCGCGAAAAGGAAGAGCGGCGCCTTCAGAAGAAGCTCATTCCCGTCAACATCGTCGTCATTCTGATCGCCCTGACGGCGGGACTGTCCCTCCTGTTTGCGCCCCTCGTCGAGTTCGACCTCGGAAAGGCGGGGAGCGCCGCTTTCGAAGTGATGGATACCGTCCTCGAGATCCAGAAGCAGCAGGCCGAAAAGGACCCCGCGGAGCAGCCGTCGGAGCCCGGGCAGATTTCCCCCGAGGAATACGCGGAGAAGATGATGTCGGCGTTCTCGGGCATTCTCCCCGCCCTCGACGGGATCAAGATCACCGTCTCGACGCAGACCATCGCCACGTTCGCCTTCTCCTCCGCCCCGTTCGAAGATCTCGTGCGCTCGCTCGTGTCGTGGGTCGACTCCATCTCCGATACCCTCATCGACAGCATTGTGCCCGTTGTCATCGACAGCGCCGTCGATGCCATGACCGACATGGGCATGGCGGGCTTGGAAGGCCTGGAGATCGACGGAAAAGAGTATGTGGAGCGCATCCGCTCGATCGAGAACGCAAAGACGTCGGAGGAGGCCTATGCCATCATCGATGACCTCTGCGACGACGTATTTGCCATGGTCGAACAGGTCGCCTCCCAACAGAATCCCGAATTCGGTCCCGAAGAGAAGGAGCAGCTGCGCGAACAGTTCAAGACGACCAACACCCTCATAAAGACGCTCTATGACGAGACCGTCAAGCACAACAACGGGAAGTTCACCATCGAGGCCGCGGTCTGCGTCAACGTCTCCGGCGCGATGTGGGGCGAGACGGACGAAGAGGGGAACATGCACTTCGAGGCCGTGTACACGACCTATGATACGCTCGTGGAGGCCCTGCTCGAGGAATACGGCGAACAGATGTCGGAATCGTTCAGTCAGGCGATCCGCGATCTCGAACAAAACGGCATCCAAATTCCCGTCATTCCCTCCTTGGGCGAGGACGGCGTCCTCGACATAAGCGGGGTATTCCGCATCTTCGCGCTCCTCTCGGGCGTTCCCGTGTGGCTGCTCGCCGTACAGGCGGGGCTGTGGTTCCTGCTCGCGATCTTCGCCTTCGTGCACCTCTTCCTGCGGAACAAGCGCTTTACGATGTGGTACGTCAAGCTGTGGGCGTTCTGGCCCGGACTGCTCCTCTGGGGGCTCCCGACCGCCGCGTTTGCGTTCGGAGGGAACCTCATCGGCATCGTGATGCCCGGATTGGGCGCCGAGATGACAAGCGTCGCCGTCAAGGCCATCGCCGGCATGGGCGGTGCGTTCGCCTCCTTTGCGTGGATCAGCCTGCTGTGCTATGGGCTTCTGTGGCTCGTGTCCATCTTCTGGGCTTTTCCCATCAAGCGGAAGATCCGCATGCTCAAGTAAGAGACAGGTCCCTTTCGGGGGCCATCGGAAATGCTTTGAGAGCCGAGACAGTCCGTCCCGGCTCTTTTTTCGGGAAACAATGAAGGAAATGATAAAATCTTTTCATGTTTTTTTCCGAGAAGGCTTGACAATTCGTCGAATTGGGTGTATTCTATATATAACCACAAAAACCGATAAGGAGTAATCAATATGGCACATTGTTCCAAGTGCGGCACACCGTTGCCGAACGGCGCGGGCTTTTGCCCTACCTGCGGTGCCCGGATCGTCGCGGCGCCCCAGCAGCCTCAGCAGCCCTACTACCCTCAGCCCCAGTACGGTTATCAGCCCCAGCAGCCCTACTATCCGCAACCTCAGTACGGCTACCAGCCCCAGCCTTACTATCCGCAGCCGTATTATCAGCAGCCCTATGATATGTACAGCATGTATATGCCCTACTATCTCATGACGGTTGCGATGATCAACGCGATGAACGGCAATGCGCAGATGCCCGCGGCTCCCGCAGCGCTTCCCTATCCGCAGCAGCCCGCCGAACAGCAGGCAGAGGCCATCGCCGTCGAAGAGGACGGCACGCCCGCCGCTGCGTATGAGTATGCCGAGGCCGAAGCCAAAGCGAAGCCCAAGAAGAAGGGCCGTGTCAATGTATGTGCCGTGATCGGTTACATCCTTTCCTTCTTGCTTCCTCCCATCGGGCTCATCCTGTCCATCATCGGCCTTGCGCTCTCCAAGAAGTATGAGAACAAGAGCGGCAGAGAAGTTGCCATCGCCGGCATCATCATCGGCATCGTCATGACCATCGCGGCGGCGGCGCTCGTCTATCTGTTCTGGGGCGACATCGTCAAGCTCCTGCCCTTCCTTGCAGCCAAGACTCCCGCGGCAAAATAACCTTCGGGGCCTCTGCGGAGTGCAACCATTATGAAAACAAAGCGGTTTGACCGAGCGTCAAGCCGCTTTTTTTGTCGGGGATCGGGGGGCCGAGGGATAACCCCCTTGCGTCCCTTTTAGGGTTGCAAAACACCCCCTTGCTGTCCCTTTTAGGGAAAGTACCCCGAGCAGAGCGAGGGGGGAAAGGGTTTAACCCCTCACCGCCCTACGGGCGGAGCTCCCCTGCAAGGGGCGCCGAGACACCCCCTCCGTCTCGGCTATGCCTCGACAGCTCCTCCTCAAGGGGCAGCCGAGGGGGTTGCGTCATCCTGCCCCGACCGAGGTTTCTATTGTAGTCCAAGGTCGGCACGAGCCGAAGGCGAAGTAGCGTAGCGAACTATCCCGAGGCACAAAGTCCGATTCCGCGGCAGGGTCCCTCAAACACTTGACACACCGCGGCAAATGTAGTACAATACCCTCAAAAGGAGACGATCATGGAACAGAAAAAAGCGGCGATCCTCGTCATCGACATGCTCAACGATTTCATCGGCGGCGCGCTCAAATGCGAACGGGCGGAGGCCATCGTGTCCGAAACGGCCCGCCTTCTCAAGGGCGCGAGAAGGGCCCATGTGCCCGTCATCTTTACCAACGACGCGCACCTCAAGGGCGTGGACCATGAGCTTGCGCTGTGGGGCGAACACGCCATGGCAGGCACCGAGGGCGCAAAGATCACGCCCGCGCTCGGTCCCGAAGAGGGCGACTATGTGGTGGAAAAGCGCCGCTATTCGGCCTTCTTCCACACCGGCCTCGACCCGCTCCTCCGCGAACTCGGCACGGAAACCGTCATCCTTGCGGGCATTCAGGCGCACATCTGCGTGCAGCATACGGCTGCCGACGCCTATTTCCGCGGCTACGACGTCGTCCTCGCCGACGGGCTCATCGAAGCCTTCACGGAGGAGCTTCTCACCACGTCCATGGGGTACATGTCCGAGATGTACGGTGCAAAACGGATGTCCGTGGACGCCATTCTCAAGACGTACTGCGCGCGGTGACGGCATGAAGCGTACGACGGAAGAGAAGAAGCGGGGCATTCAGGATGTCCTCGAGGGATACCGCCGCTTCGATTACGATTATATTGCATTCGGAACCAATTGGACCGTGCCGCAGGGCGACTACCGCTACCGTCAGCCGTGGTACGAGCGTATCGCCACGGGCTTCTGGCGGACGATGATGGCCATCCTTGCGCCGCCCTTCATCCGCATTCTGTACGGGACACGGACGGTGGGACGGGAAAATCTCCGCGCCGTAAAGGGGGGAGCCATCTCCGTCTGCAACCACTTCAACTACCTCGACACCCTCTTCGTGCGCGACGCGGTGGGGCACTTCCGATCCTTCCACACCATGGCCCCGTGGAACAACAAGCGCGGCCTCGGCGGGCACATCATCCGCCATGCGGGCATGTGGCCGTTGAGCTCCAATCTCGCCGCCAACAAGAACCTCATGCGCGAGATGAAACGCCGTCTCGACCGGGGCGCCGTCATCAACTTCTATGCCGAACAGGCCATGTGGGGCAACTACCAAAAGCCCCGTCCCATGAAGGAGGGAGCCTTCCATTACGCCGTCCGCTTCGGGGTGCCCGTCGTGCCCGTTTTCTGCACGTTCGACCGCAACAAGCGGGGGCATGTCCGAAAGCTGCGCATTCATATCCTGCCCGCGGTTTATCCCGACGAGGCCCTTTCGCCCAAGGAACGCGCCAACGACATGCGCAGGAAGGCCGAGGACGAATGGCGCCGCTGCTACGAGGAGGCCTACGGCCGTCCGCTCGAATATCTTCCCGACCGCAGAAAGGGCCGCGGCGAAGAAGCGGAGCACGGGGATTGACGCAAAAAAAGGGGGATCCACACGGCCCCCGAAATTCAAACAAACGACAAAAAAGGGGACCCCATGTCCCCGAAACCGAAAAAAATCGGCACAAAAAAGGGGAGGCGCGGGCCTCCCCCTTTCCGTATGTTTATTTGTCCTTGTCTTTCTTGTCGCCGTCGCCGTAATCGATACGCTCGGTGTGCTTCCAATCGGGCAGGCGGTCGGTGTAGACGGCCCAACCGCTCTGCAGATACAGGGGAATGTACTCGAGCAGGAAGAAGGGATTGTAGAGCAGCATGCGCATGCGGTCTCCGAAGCGCATCCCGCGGAAGGTCGTGCCGCAGGCGAACATCGCGAGCACGCTGTACAGAAAGAGCAGGATGTATAGGACGAAGAAGGGCAGGGCGGTCAGGTAGATGAATGCGATGGCCGCGGGCTGCCATTCCCCCGCGCACAGACGGACGGCGGTCAGCGCAATGCCGCCCACCATGGCGACGGCCGTCGACACGGCGAACAGGAGGAGCGGAAAGATGCCGAAGAAGTATTCGAATTCCCCCGCGTTGAAGTATCCGCGCGTGCGGGCCTGTTCCCGGATGCGGTCATGGTACTTCTTGTCGCATTGCTTGTAGCCCGTGAGCCAGCGCAGGCGCCGTGTGTAGTTCTCCGCATGGCCGAGCGCTTCCTCCGTGTAAAGCTCCGCATAGGGATAGAACATGGACCGGTAGCCCTTGAGAAGGGAATCGAGCTTGAGCTCGTAGTCCTCGGTGAGGGTGCGGTAGGGCCATCCGCCCAAATCTTCGATGAGGCGGCGGCGGACCATCATGCCCTGTCCGCACATGTTGAGAGGCATCGCGTGACGCATGCGGAACCGGTTGCCGAGGTCGTCGAGGATGGGCCATGTCAGCGTGGAACAGTCCGACCAGATGTCGTGCCGTCCGCCGAGCAGGTTCTTGGAATGCTTGCGGGTGAGATAGATGTCGAAGTCGGCCTCGAGCGCGTTGTTGAGTTCGGCAATGTAGTTGCGGTCGAGCACGGCGTCGGCGTCGACGATGACAAAGGCGTCGTACCCCGTCCGCTCCGCCTCGGTGAGGGCCTTGAAGTAGCCGTCGAGCGCGTCTCCCTTGCAGGTCTGGGAGGGCACCACATAGACGCGCGCTCCCATCGCCGTCGCCATGGGAATGGTCGGGTCGTCGGCGTCCTTCACGATGACGTTGACGGTGAAGAACGCGCGGTCGTACGTCTGCTGTGCGAGGGAGGCAAAGAGGTCGCCGATCACCTTGCTCTCGTCGCGGGCGGGAATGATGACCGAGATCTTGCGTTTGGCACTCGCCTTGAGATGCGGTTCGCGCTTAAAGGCATAGCGGAAGCCGATCAGTTTGGGCAGATATAAGAGAACGGCAAGCACCGAAAAGGCAATGTAGCCGAGCATCAGCCATTCGAACACCGCAGCTTCCTCCTTGGTTTTTTCCTATTATAGCGGAAACCGTCGCCTTTGTCAACCGAATAAGTCATAAATTTTTATGACAACCCGCCCTGCCGCAGAGCGTGTCCCTTGCTGCTCGGTCGCGGGGAACCCCTCACCGCCCTACGGGCGGAGTCTTCTCACGCGGGTAGAGCCCCGCGTTCGGTCACCGTTCGCGCGACAAATGCGCTACTTCGCCTTCGGCTCGTGCCGTCCTTAGTAGCACAATGGAAATGCGGACGGGGCACTCACCGCAAAACGCCGCGCACAGCACACTGTGCTGATGCGCGAGAACTGCGTTTTGCGACCCTTGAGGGGCACCTCGGTTGCCCCTTGCTGTCCCTCGTACAAAAAAATAGCGGGGAGCGCTGTGCGCTCCCCGCAAATCATATAAAAATCAAGTGGTTCAGAAGAGCGTCTTTTCGGCGAGGAAGGCTGCGATCTCGTCCGCCGGAGAGTCGCTCTTTATTCCGCCGCCTCTCCTACTTGGGGGCGGGTGACGGTTTGCTTGTCATATGCGATCGTGAAGGTATAATTTCCCGTCATGGTTTCGCCTTCCATCCGATGCCACAGGATCGCGGCGACTTTCCCGTCCCGAAACTTCACCGTCACGGTGTCCTTTTGGGCAAGAGTTTCCCGGGTGTAAATGTATCCTTTTTGCTCTTTCTCATATGAGAAGAGCGCAAATCCCCGTTCGCGCAGATCGGCTCCCATCACCTGTTCGACGGTTTCCAGAAAGTAGATCGCGGGATTTTGGAATGACGCATAATACCCCAAGTCGTAGGCTTCCTGCCATACCCACCCCCATTCGGGCTCAGTCTCATAACACAAGACGGTGCCGTCCTCCAGTTTTTCGCAATACCGCTTGGCTTCGTGGGTGTGTGTTTCCGTAGTGACCCATTCCATGAACAGTTTGTTTCCGTCTTTTGTACATGTCCCGATCTGGTTGGTGCCGTCGTCTCCCTCGAGCAGCATGGAGACATACATCCGATAGTTTTCGAAATTGTCGTCCCGGAACGCGAAATCCCACACTTCCGCGGTCACGATTTCGCTTGAAAATGCTTCGGGATCGGTCTCGTGTTCCGTGCAGCCCGCCGCACCGAAACACAGCGCGGCCGCAAGCGCCGTGATCGCAAAGCGCAAGAATCCTTTCTTCATAAAAACCTCCGTAAAATCGTATCGGTTTTAATTTTACATCATAAAGAGATGTAAGTCAAGGATTTTACATCACTTTGTGGTAATAATTTTTATATGAATCTTGCAAAGACGGTGGGGGAAAACCTCAAACAGGCACGGAAGGATATGGGCTTGACCCAAAAGGAAGTTGCCGCAAAAATGCTTATGACGCAGCAACAATACAGCCGATTTGAAAACGGTGTCTTTCAGTTGAATTATGAACAGATCCTTACGCTGTGCAAGCTGTATGGGATCACACCGAACACGCTATTCGGCGTTGATCCTTGAACCGATAGGGGTTCCGGGTCGCGCGGACTTCGTACTTCGGGATCCTTCACTCCGTTCAGGATGACGCGTGGGACAGGGCTGGATGACGCGGGGACAGGGCAGGATGACGCGGCTCACCGCGACCACTCGGCTGCCCCTTGCTGTCCCTCGTACAAAAAAATAGCGGGGAGCGCTGTGCGCTCCCCGCAAATCATATAAAAATCAAGTGGTTCAGAAGAGCGTCTTTTCGGCGAGGAAGGCTGCGATCTCCTCTGCCGTCATGCGCTGCTGCTCCATGGTATCGCGGTCGCGGACGGTGAACGTCCCCGTTTCGAGCGTGTCGAAGTCGGTCGTGATGCAGTAGGGCGTGCCGATCTCGTCCTGACGGCGGTACCGCTTGCCGATGGAGCCCGCCTCGTCATAGGTGACGGCAAAGCGCTTCTTGAGCCGGGCGGCGAGCGCCTTTGCGGGTTCGGCGAGATTCTTCTGAAGGGGCAGCACGGCGGCCTTGTAGGCGGCGATGGCGGGATGGAAGTGCATGACGTTGCGCACTTCGCCGTTTTCGAGCGTCTCCTCCTCATAGGCTTCGGAGAGGACGGCGAGCATGAGACGGTCGGCGCCGATGGAGTACTCGATGACGTAGGGGATGTACCGTTCCCCGTTTACGGGATCGACATAGGTGAGCGTCTTGCCCGAATATTCCTGATGGCGCGAGAGGTCGTAGTCCGTGCGGTTGTGGATGCCGTTGAGCTCCTGCCAGCCCATGGGGTACAGATATTGGATATCGCACGCCTCCTTTGCGTAGTGGGCGAGCTTGTCATGGTCGTGGAAGCGGAGATGTTCGGGATTGAAGCCGAGGTCGATGAGGAAGTCGTACGCCTTCTTCTTGAACGCTTGGTAGAACTCCTCGTCGGTGCCCGCCTTACAGAACCACTGGTGCTCCATCTGTTCGAATTCGATGGTGCGGAAGATGAAGTTGCCGGGCGTGATCTCGTTGCGGAAGGCCTTGCCGATCTGCGCGATGCCGAAGGGGACCTTGGCACGGGTGGTGCGCTGGACATTCAGGAAGTTGACGAACTCGCCCTGCGCCGTCTCGGGACGGAGATAGATCTTGTTCTGGCTCTCGTCGGTGACCCCGCGCGAGGTCTCGAACATCAGGTTGAAGGTGCGGATGGGCGTCCAGTCGAAGCCGCCGCAGTTGGGGCAGTGGACTTGGTGCTCACGGATGTAATTTTCCATCTCCTCATTGGACATGGTATCGGGATTCACCGTCCCCTTGCTGTGCGCCTCGATGAGATTGTCGGCACGGTGACGCGTCTTGCACCGCTTGCAGTCCATCTTGGGATCGGAGAAGGACGTGGTGTGGCCGCTCGCCTCCCACACGCGGGAATTCATGAGAATGGCGGCGTCCACGCCGTAGGAATTTTCGCTCTCGGTGACAAAGCGCTTCCACCATGCGCGCTTGATGTTGTTCTTGATCTCGACGCCCACGGGACCGTAATCCCACGTATTGCCCATGCCGCCGTAGATCTCGCTGCCGGGGAAGATGATGCCGCGCGCCTTGGAGAGGGCGACGAGCTTGTCCATCGTAACGGAAGAATTTGCCATATCGAACCTGCCTTGCATGTGTTTCCAAACCATTATACCCGAGAAAAAAACGTCGGTCAAGCATTTTGGGGGAAGTTGTAAAAATTCGGTCTCCGCGTGCGCGGTTTTCCCGCTCCTTAAATTTTGAGCACCTTGAAGAGGCCCTGCGCGAGCAGCGTTGCCGAGCCCGTCAGAAGGAACCATTTGAGCAGGGAGAAACCCGCATCGTCGGGGAAGAAGTACGTCGCGCCGAACAGCACGCCCACCGAGACGAGTCCCACGGGGATGCGGAGAAGGCGCCGAAGACCCTTGGGCGGCGGCGCGAGACGGAAGAGGTCGACGATGGGCAAGAAGAAGGCCGCCCCCGCGAGCATGCCCGTCATGCGCACGCCGTCGTCGCTCATCGCAAAGGGGAGCACGGCGAGGGCAAGAAGCGCAAAGCCCATGAGGAAGTAGTACCGCCCCTTATAGCACGTGCGAAAGACGAGTTCCCAGAGCCCGCCGACCGCAAAGCCCAGTACCATGCCCGTGAGGACGTCGGTCGGATAGTGCACGCCGAAGTAGAGACGGGAGCATGCGACGAGGAGGACGAGGAGCACGGAGCCCGCCCAAATGAGCGCGCGCTTGGGCCTGCTTTTTCCCGCCGAGAGACGGAAGGCGCCCGCGGTGATGGCGGACGTCGTCGCCTGCGCATGCCCGCTCGGGAAGGACAGATTGTCGCCGAGGTTCGTCGTCGAAAAGAGGGGCGTATCAATGGCAAGGAAGTCCTTCAGAAAGCCCTGCGTATAGGGCCGCGGACGGTGGACGGCGCCCTTGAGCGCACTGTTGAACGCCGCCGAGCTCGTCGCGGTGAAGAGCAGCTGCTCGCCGACCCGCCCTCCGATCAGCCAATAGAGGAGCACGATGACGACGCCGACGGTCAGTCCTTCCCCCAAAAAGGAGAGGGCGCCGAAGACGAAAGTGAGCGCGGGCGTGTGTAATTTCTCGAAAAAGAGTAAAATTGCCTGTTCCATGTCTTGATTATACCACAAAATCCAAAAAAATACCTCTGAAAAACTACCAATTTTCCGAAGAATATGCTATAATTGAAGAGGAACGGTGTCAGACGGGCAAAAATCGCCTCCGAACGGGGCATCTTCCCGTCCGCCGCATCCCATCGGAGATCTACCATGGAAGCAGAAAACTTTATTCAAGACATCATCAACGGCGACCTCGCCGAGGGGCGGGTGACGGCCGTTCAGACCCGGTTCCCGCCCGAACCCAACGGCTACCTGCACATCGGCCATGCCAAGAGCATGTACGTCAACTTCGGGACGGCCTTAAAGTACGGCGGCAAGTGCAACCTCTTCTTCGACGACACCAATCCGTCCAAGGAAAAGACGGAGTACGTCGACGCCATCCGCCGCGACATCGAGTGGCTGGGCTACCGCTGGGAGAAGGAGGTCTACGCCTCCGACTTCTTCGACACCATCTATGAATACGCCGAGCGGCTGATCCGGGAGGGCAAGGCCTTCGTGTGCGACCTCTCCGCCGACGAGATCCGCGAGACGCGGGGGACGCTGACCGAACCCGGCAGGGAGAGCCCTTACCGCGGCCGTACGCCCGAGGAAAATCTCCGTCTCTTCCGCGAGATGCGGGACGGAAAGTACGCCGACGGCGAGAAGTGCCTGCGCGCCAAGATCGACATGGCTTCCCCCAACATCAACCTGCGGGACCCCGTCATCTACCGCATTCTGCACGCCTCCCATCACCGGACGGGCGACAAGTGGTGCATCTATCCCATGTACGATTATGCGCACCCCATCTGCGACTTCTTGCAGGGCGTGACGCATTCGCTGTGTACGCTTGAATTCGAGGATCACCGTCCCCTCTACGATTGGGTCGGCATCACGCTCGGGTTCTCCCCCAAGCCCCGCCAGATCGAGTTCGCCCGCCTCAACATGACCAATCTCGTCATGAGCAAGCGGTACCTCAAAAAGCTCGTGGAAGAGGGGACCGTGCACGGATGGGACGATCCCCGCATGCCCACCCTTGCGGGACTTCGGGCAAGGGGCATCCCCGCCGAGGCCGTCAAGGACTTCTGCGCGCGCATCGGCGTCGCCAAGGCACAGTCGGAGTGTGAGATCGGCTACTTCGAGGCCGTCGTCCGCGAATACCTCAACGCGCATGCGCCGCGTGCCATGGCCGTCGTCGAACCCTTAAAGCTGACCGTCACCAACTACGAGGGCGAGGAAGAGGTCGACTTCGACGTCAACCCCCTCGACGAGAGCGCGGGCACCCGCAAGACGGTGTTCGGCAAGACGCTGTACATCGAGCGCGCCGACTTCTCGCTCGACCCTCCGCCCAAGTACCACCGGTTAAAGATCGGCGGGTATGCACGGCTCAAGGGCGCCTACATCGTGCGCGCCGACGAGGCCGTGACGGACGAACGGGGCGAAGTCGTCGAGGTGAAGTGTACCTACTTCCCCGAGAGCCGCAGCGGAAACGACACGAGCGGCATCAAGGCCAAGGGCGTACTGCATTGGGTCAACGCCGCGCGGTGCGTCGACGCCGAAGTCCGCCGCTACGACCATCTTCTCCGCGATGCGGACTATGCGGGACAGGACTTTTCGGAGCGCATCCGCACGGACAGCGAACACCTCTTTGCGGCCAAGGCCGAGCCCTATCTTGCAAATCATGAGGGCAGCTACCAGCTGCTCCGCACGGGCTACTTCCGTGCCTTTTCCGAGGACGGCAAGCTCGTCCTCTCCGAGATCGTATCGCTCAAGGACAACTTCAACAAATAACAAAACGGGGCATTCCCGCTTGCGGAAACGGGGGAATGCAAACTTCCGACGGAGGTATCTATGAACAATATCCTTCTCTACTCTCTCATCGCCGTGGGCGTCGGGCTCGGGCTTTTGACCATCCTTTACGGCGCCACCCGCAGGTTCTCGCGCATGAGCTGGACGGCGTGGGAGATCATGTGTATCTTTCCGCTCACCCTCTTTGTCTATCTCATTCCCGAAACGGCGACGGCGGGCGCACGGTTCTGGCTCACCTTCCTTCTCGTTGCGGCGGCGACGGCGCTCGTCCTCGGCTTGGGCGGACTCATCCGGCTCGCCATGCTGAAAAAGATCAAGCCGGCGCACCCCGCATGGCGGTTTCTCGACTGTCTGATGGGGGCCGTCACGGCGTTCGTCGACTATGCCATGATCGTCCTTGTGCTCGCTTCGGCGGTGCTGCCCTTCTTTGCGGCGCTCCCTCCCGAGGCGCTTCCCGCCGAACAGCTGCTGCCCTTCTTCAATAATCCCTTCTGGACGGAGATCCTCCGCGACCACGCGATGGACCTCGTGCTCGTCTCGCTCTTCGCGCTCGTCATCGGGCTGGGATTCCGCGTGGGATTCGCCCGCATGATCGTCGTCATCCTGCTCTTTGCCATGACGTTCGGCTCCGTCGCGATGGCCTTCGTCCTCGTGCTGCGCGTGCCGCTCTTTGCTTCCCTTGCGGAGGCGATGGCGGGGGCATTCGCGGGCATGGGTGCCGAAGCCGCGGCCGGGATCGGCGTCGCACTGGCCGCAGGCATCCTCTCGCTCGTCTTTCTCGTCGTGGTGTTCGTCCTCGGGTATTTCATCGTAAAGCTCGTGCGGCACATCCGGTTCCATTATTTCTGGGGGACGGTGGACGGCGTCATCGGAGCCGTCCTCACGCTCGCCGTGCTCATGGTCACCGTTTGCCTCTTCTATGCGGGCATCTCGTGGATCTCCAACGGCGAAGCGGCCAAGGCGGTCTCGGACTTCTTCCAGAAACTTGCCGAGAGCAATCCCGAAGCGTTCGGAGAGTTTGCGCAGAACGCCGTCAAGTTCGTGGAACAGGCACAGGAATGGCTGGGCGGCGCCATGAACGCGCTCGCCTCGTCGCCCATCGCCCGTGCGTTCATCCTCGGCAACCCCATTTCCTTCTGACGGCATGAATTTCCGCCGTGCTGCGCATACTGGTAGGCGGAATGTTGGACGAAATTTCGGCTGCGGCGCTTGCCGCCGTCAACGACGCCTGCCCGGGCGGCGGTTTTAAGATCCTCGAAGAGGAGGACCTCGCCCGTCTGCTCCCCGCGGGCACGGACACGGAAGCGACGCTTCTCCGTCTTGCGGAAGAGCACCTGATCGAACTCCGTTATGCGGAGGGCGGGACGTATTGCGTGCGTACCATGCCCGAGGGAAGGGACTACGCGGAGCGCAGACTGCGCGAGCAAACCGAGAGGCGCATCCTCTCCCGCGCGGCGCTCTCTTCCGCCTTTTGGGGTGCGTTCGCGGGCGGTCTCCTTGCGGCCCTTCTGACGGGGCTGGCGGGGCTGCTGCTTTGATGTATTCTCCGCGCCTCACGAGGCGGGAAAACGAGGTGATGGGTGCGGTCTTTACGCTTGCGGGCGGGAAGGAACGCTTCCTCGTCTCTCCGCGGGAACTGCTCTCCGTGTTGCCTGCGTCGGCAAAGCTCGACGAGGACGCGCTCGACCGCATTCTCCGTGCGCTCGAACTCGACGGCTATTTCGAGACCGTCCTCTCCGACCGGAAGGGGGAAAAGACCTATGTCGTCCACATGCGGGCGGCGGGGCTTGCCTTCCGTCGGCAGGACCTCCGGCGTCGGCGCGACGTCGTGCTCCGTCTCGCCTTTGCGGGCATATGCGGCCTGCTCTCTGCCGCCTTGGGGCTGCTTCTCAAGGTCATACTCTCATAAACCGACCGCAAACGCTTGACAATGTTCGGGCGTTTCGTTATAATGTAAACGTTTGTTTGAACGAGGCGCCCGTGTTGTCCCGGGGGGAAAGGAGGACACCGTGCTGTCCCCCGCAGGGAAAGTGGCGCGTAGCGCCGAAAGGGTTTTAACCCCTCTGTCACTGCGTGACATCTCCCCTGCAGGGGCGACAAGGAGAGCGAGAAGCCGCGGCGCTTGCCTCGGTCGGGTCGGGATGACGCAAGCGCCAATCCCCCGCCTTTTCCCACCCCATATTGCGAAAAACCGCGAAATTGCCATACAGCCATGGAACACATTCCTTTCAAACTTCATGCGCCGTTTGAGCCGACGGGCGACCAGCCGGAGGCCATCCGCGCACTCACGGAGGGCGTCCTCGACGGCGTCCGCACCCAGGTCCTTGTCGGCGTCACGGGCAGCGGCAAGACGTTTACCATGGCCAACGTCATTCAAAACGTCGGCAGACCCGCCCTCGTCATCGCGCACAACAAGACGCTCGCCGCCCAGCTGTGCAACGAATTCCGCGAGTTCTTTCCCGAGAACCGCGTGGAGTACTTCGTCTCCTATTACGATTACTATCAGCCCGAGAGCTACATTCCTTCGACGGACACCTACATCGAAAAGGACATGTCCGTCAACGACGAGATCGACAAGCTCCGCAACGCCGCGACCTGCTCGCTCGGGGAGCGCGACGACGTCATCATCGTCGCTTCGGTGAGCTGTATCTATGGCTTGGGTGCCCCCGAAGAGTTCTTCCGCCTCGGGATCTCCCTCCGTCCGGGGCAGCAGATGGAGCGCAACGAGCTCCTCGCCCGCCTCGTCGACATTCAGTACGCGCGCAACGACATGGACTTCAAGCGGTCCACCTTCCGCGTGCGGGGGGACGTCGTAGAGATCTTCCCCGCCTCCAATTCCGAAGTGGCCGTCCGCGTCGAATTTTTCGGCGACGAGATCGACCGCATCTGCGAAGAGGACGTGACGACGGGCAAGATCGTCTCCACGCTCAAACACACCGTCATCTTCCCCGCGAGCCACTACGCCGTCGGGAGCGAGCGTCTCGCCGCGGCCCTTGCCATGATCGAAGAGGACCTCGACGGTGAAGTCAAGGCCTTCGAGCGGGAGGGGAAGCTCCTCGAGGCCCAGCGCCTCCGGCAGCGCACCGAGCACGACATCGAGATGATGCGCGAGATCGGCTACTGTTCGGGCATCGAGAACTACTCGCGCTACTTCGACGGCAGAAGCCCCGGCGAGCCCTCCTTCACCCTGCTCGACTACTTCCGCGGCGACTTTCTCGTCTTTATCGACGAGAGCCACATGACCATTCCGCAGATCCGCGCCATGTACAACGGCGACCGTGCGCGAAAGACCAACCTCGTGGAGTACGGCTTCCGCATGCAGTCGGCCTACGACAACCGTCCGCTCACCTTCGAGGAATTCGACGCCCGCGTGCAGCAGCTCATCTGCGTGTCGGCGACGCCCGCACCGTACGAACTCGGCATCGCGGGGAACATCGTCGAACAGCTCATCCGTCCCACGGGGCTTCTGGACCCGCCCGTCACCGTCAAACCGACGCGCGGCCAGATCGATGACCTGCTTTCCGAAGTCAAGACCACGGTCATGGGTGGGGGACGCGTGCTCATCACCACCCTTACCAAGCGCATGGCCGAGAGTCTCACCGACTATTTGAAGGAGGCGGGCGTCAAGGTCCGTTACATGCACTCGGACATCGATACGTTGGAGCGCGTGGACATCGTCAACGGCCTTCGGGCGGGCGAATTCGACGTCCTCTGCGGCATCAACCTGCTCCGCGAGGGGCTCGACCTCCCCGAAGTCAAACTCGTTGCCATCCTCGACGCCGACAAGGAGGGCTTCCTCCGCAGCGATACCGCCCTCATCCAGACCATCGGCCGTGCCGCACGCAATGCCGAGGGACGGGTCATCATGTATGCCGACGAACTGACGGGCAGCATGCAGCGCGCCATCGGCGAGACCGAACGCCGCCGCGAAAAGCAGCGTGCCTACAACGAGGCGCACGGCATCGTCCCGCGGACCATCGTCAAGGAGATCAAGTCGGGGCTCGCCATCACGGGCAAGGCAAAAAAGAGCGACGAGATCAAGCAGAAGGACATTCCCGAGGAGATCGAAAAGCTCAAGACGCTCATGCGCATCGCGGCCAATGCCCTCGATTACGAAAAGGCCATCGAGATCCGCGAGACCATCAACGAGCTACGAAAGAGAATGAGGAAATAGGTTCACGAATTTTCTTGTCGGCAAGAAAATTCCGTGAGGGGTTAAGATGGTGCATCTCTCGGGGTTATCGGCCGCAGACGGGAGCGTTCTCAAAGACAAGAAACAGCAGATTTCCCGACCCCATATGGCAAAAACAAGCATTCGAAAGAGGAAAAATCATGAGAATCGCAGTTGATATCGACGACACTTTGAACATCGTAGACCGCGTCGGCAAGGCGGGGGCATACATCGAGCGCAAAAACCTCGACTTTCATCTCGCGAGCGAGTTCTCCAACAAGTTCGAGGAGGTGTACGACTGGGCGCCCGAGGATGTGCTTGAGTTCATCCGAGACGGCGGGATCGTCGCCTTTACGGACGCCGAAGTGCGCAGGAACGCGCGCGAAGTACTCACCAAGTGGAGAGAGGAGGGGCACCGGATCGTCATCCTCACGTCCCGTCAGGAGGAGTGGTTCGTCAACCCCGAAAAAGTGGCGCGCGATTGGCTGGAAAAGCGGCGAATCCCGTACGACGAGATCGTCGCCGAGATCCCGTACGGCGAAAAGGGGGCATACTGCCGCGAGCACGAGATCCCCATTCTCATCGACGACGAAGTCGACACTTGTCTGAAAGCGCAGGAGGAGGGCATCCGTGCCGTCCTCGCCGTGGGCAAGCACAACATCCACCGCGCCAAGGAAATCCGTTACGGTGGAGCCAACTGGAAGCAGATCGACGCTGCCGTCCGCCACATCCTGTCCCTGATCGGATAGGGGTGTATTCCCTTTTAGGGTCGCAAAACGCCCCTCGCTGTCCCTTGAGGGTCGCAAAACGCAGTTCTCGCGCATCAGCACAGTGTGCTGTGCGCGGCGTTTTGCGGTGAGTGAGCGCATTTGCCGCGCGAACGGTGACCGAACGCGGGGCTCTACCCGCGTGAGAAAGTGGCGCGTAGCGCCGAAAGGGTTAAAACCCCTCTGTCGCTTCGCGACATCTCCCCTATGAGGGGCGACAAGGGGGAGCGAGAAGCCGCGGCGCTCTCCCCTACAGGGGCGTCCAAGATTGCATAACTCCTTGCAAAAAGAAATTTGTGAACCAAAATCACTTGCCATAGCCCGAATTCATTTCGGGCGTGGGCGACCCAATATGCCAAACCCTTTTGGCATATTGTCCGATGGAACGAAGAAGAGGACCAAGGAAGAGAAAGATCGGAGGGGAGTTTCCTCACGAAATTTCTTTTTGGCCCTTGCAAAAAGAAATTTGTGAACTATATGAAAGACTATATCTCCGTCAAGGGAGCAAAAGAAAACAACCTCAAAAACATCGACGTGCGGATCCCGCGGAACAGCCTCACCGTCTTTACCGGTCTCTCGGGCAGCGGAAAATCCACCCTCGCCTTCGACACCATCTTTGCAGAGGGTCAGCGGCGGTACATGGAGAGCCTCTCTTCCTACGCCCGCCAGTTCCTCGGCATGATGGAAAAACCCGACGTGGAGCAGATCGACGGCCTTTCGCCCGCCATCTCCATCGACCAGAAGACGACGTCGCACAACCCTCGCTCCACGGTGGGCACGGTGACGGAGATCTACGACTATCTCCGTCTTCTCTTTGCGCGCGCGGGGACGCCGCACTGCCCCAACTGCGGCAGGGAGATCAAGCGTCAGACGGTGGATGAGATCGCCGACCGCGTCATGGAGCTCCCCGAAGGGACCAAGCTGCTCATCACGGCCCCCGTTATCCGCGGCAAGAAGGGCGAATACAAAAAGGAACTCGCGTCCTACCGGAAGAGCGGCTTTGCCCGCGTCAAGATAGACGGCATCGTCTATGACCTTCAGGAGGAGATCGCGCTCGAAAAGAACATCCGCCACAACATCTCCGTCGTCGTGGACCGGCTCATCGTAAAGGAGGGCGTGTTAAAGCGTCTGACCGAATCGTTGGAGACAGCCTTAAAACTCGCCGACGGACTGGTCATCGTGGACATGGATGGCACGGAGACGCTCTATTCCTCCCGTTACGCCTGTCCCGACTGCGGCATTTCCGTCGAGGAGATCGAGCCGCGGCTGTTCTCCTTCAACACCGTATGGGGGGCTTGTCCGGCCTGCTCGGGGCTCGGATTCACCCAAAAGGTGGACGCCGACCTCATCTGCCCCGACCGCACCAAGACGCTCCGCGAGGGCGCCATAAGGATCAGCGGCTGGAATCTCGATTCCTCCTCCGTGACGCAGGCCTACCTCGGCGCACTGGCCCGTCACTACAAGTTCTCGCTCGACGTGCCCGTCATGGACCTCCCCGCGGAGGTGTTCGACCTTCTGATGTACGGCAACGGCGGCGAGAAGATCGACCTCGAATACAGCACCAAGACCTTTCATTCCACTTACAAGGCGGCATGGGAGGGCTTTGTCAACAATCTGCAGCGCCGTTACGAGCAGACTTCGTCGCAGAGCGTCAAGTGGGACATCGAGCGGTACATGCGCACGAGCGACTGCCCCGTCTGCCGGGGGAAGCGCCTCAAAAAGGAGGCCCTTGCCGTCACGGTCGGCGAAAAAAATATCTCCGAAGTGTGCGACCTTCCCGTCCGGAACCTGACCCCATTCTTCCAAAACGTGCCTCTGACGGCCACGCAGCACGCCATTGCGGACGGAATCCTCAAGGAGATCTACGCCCGCATCGCCTTCCTCGTGGACGTGGGGCTCGATTATTTGACGCTCTCCCGCAGTGCGGCAACGCTCTCGGGCGGGGAGAGCCAGCGCATCCGCCTTGCGACCCAGATCGGCAGCGCACTCTCGGGCGTTTTATACATCCTCGACGAGCCCTCCATCGGCCTGCATCAGCGGGACAATGCGCGTCTGCTCAATTCGCTCAAGGGTCTGCGGGACATCGGAAACACGCTCATCGTCGTCGAACACGATGAGGACACCATGCGTGCGGCGGATTACATCGTGGACATGGGTCCCATGGCGGGCGTCCACGGCGGCGAAGTCGTGGCCTGCGGGACCCCCGAGGACATCATGAACGAGCCCCGTTCCATCACGGGGGATTACCTTGCCGGGCGGCGGCGCATCGAAGTTCCCTCCGTGCGCAAACGGTCGGACGGGCGCACCTTTACCGTCCGCGGCTGCCGTCAGAACAATCTGAAGGGCATCGACGTCTCCGTCCCCGCGGGGCTTCTCACCGTCGTCACGGGCGTGAGCGGCTCGGGCAAGAGTTCCCTCGTCAACGAGATCCTTCTGCCCATCCTTGCCGACCATTTGAACGGGGCGCGCCTGCCTGCGGGGAAGTACGATTCCTATGAGGGGCTCGAAAACTTCGACAAAGTCATCGCCATCGACCAGTCGCCCATCGGCCGCACCCCGCGCTCCAATCCCGCCACCTACACGGGCGTCTTTACCGCCATCCGCGACCTCTTTGCCGCGACGACGGACGCCAAGACCATGGGCTTTAAGTCGGGACGGTTCTCCTTCAACGTTGCGGGCGGCCGCTGCGAAAACTGTCAGGGCGACGGTATCATGAAGATCGAAATGCACTTTCTGCCCGACGTGTACGTTCCCTGCGAGGTGTGCGGGGGAAAGCGCTACAACCGCGAGACGCTCGAGGTCAAGTACAAGGGCAGGTCCATCGCCGACGTTCTCGACATGACGGTGGAGGAGGCGTGCGAATTTTTCAAGAGCCAACCCTCCATCTACAACAAGATCGCGACGATGAACGAGGTGGGGCTCGGCTACATCAAGCTCGGCCAGAGCTCGACGACGCTCTCGGGCGGCGAGGCGCAGCGCGTCAAACTTGCGACCGAACTTGCCAAGCGTTCGACGGGCAAGACCTTCTACATCCTCGACGAACCGACCACGGGGCTGTCCTCTTACGACGTGGACAAGCTCGTCAAAATTCTGCTCCGTCTCCGGGAAGGCGGCAACACGGTCGTCGTGATCGAGCACAACCTCGACGTCATCAAGGTGGCCGACCACATCATCGACCTCGGCCCGGAGGGAGGCGACGGCGGCGGCACGGTCGTCACGACGGGCACGCCCGAAGAGGTCGCATCCGTCGAAACCTCGTACACGGGGATGTTTTTGAAGAAGGTACTGGCTCCGTAAAGTTCTTTCTCGAAAGCCCCTGCCTACCTTGCTGTCCCTCGTAGGGGAAGTACCCCGAGCAGAGCGAGGGGGGAAAGGCTTAAACCCCTCTGTCACTGCGTGACATCTCCCCTGCAGGGGCGACAAGGTTTCCCCTTGCTGTCCCTCGTAGGGGAAGTGGCGCGTAGCGCCGAAAGGGGTAAACTCCTCTGTCGCACCTTTGGCCTGACAGCCTTGGACGACAGGGCCTGCCGCAAGATCCCCTTCGCGTCTCCACAAACACCATCGTTTCGGTTCGGACCGAAATTCAATGAGGCGAATATGTTCAACGAAAGCATGGTAAAACGCGGTACGGAGCGGTCCGTCATCCGCGAACTCTTCGAATACGGCAACGCGCGCAAGGCGGAATTGGGTGAGGAGGCCGTATGCGACTTCTCCATCGGCAATCCCTCCGTCCCTCCTCCTCCCGAATTCGCGGCGGCCCTTCGCGAGGTGACGGAGCGCGGCGAGCACGGGTATTCGTCGGCGGCGGGACTTCCCGAAGTCCGCGCCGCCGTGGCAGAGTACTTTCGGACGGCGTTCGGCATACCCATGTCCGCGTCCCTCGTGTACATGACGTGCGGGGCGGCGGCTTCGCTCGTCATCCTCTTCTCGGCTGCCCTGCGGGAGGGGGACGAAGTGCTCGTGCCCGCGCCCTACTTCCCCGAGTACGCCGTCTTTCTCGAACAGGCGGGGGCGAAGCTCGTCCCCGTGCCGACGAAGGACTTCCGGCTCGACCTCTCCGCCCTGCGGGCCGCCGTGACCGACCGGACGCGCGCCGTGCTCATCAACAGCCCCAACAATCCCACGGGCGTCGTGTATACGGCCGAGGAACTGCGCGGCCTTGCCCGTCTCCTCGAAGAGGAAGACCGCAAAAAAGCCGACCCCATCCTGCTGATTTCCGACGAACCGTACCGCGAAATCGTCTATGGCGCGCCGTCCGTCTGCCCCATGACCGTCTACCCCGACACCGTGGTGCTGTACTCCTTTTCCAAATCGCTCTCCCTCGCCGGGGAACGCATCGGCTACATCGCCGTCTCTCCCGCCTGCAAGGACGCCGCGACGCTCTTCGACGCCGTGTGCGGCGCCGGCCGCTACCACGGGTATATCTGTGCGCCCGTCACCTTCCAGCGCGCCGCAGCCGCCTGCCTCGGCCGCTCCGCCGACGTCTCCGTCTACCGCGCCAACCGCGACCTTCTGATGGGGGCACTTTCGGACATGGGGTACTCGTTTGCGCCCGCAGAGGGGGCCTTCTACCTGTTCATGAAGGCGCTCGAAGAGGACGACGAGGCCTTTTCGGAGCGTGCAAAGTCGCTCGGCCTTCTGCTTGTGCCGTCGAAGAGCTTCGGCTGCCGCGGATACGTCCGCGTCTCGTACTGCGTCCCGCGGGAAGTCATCGAACGCAGCCTGCCCCTCTTCCGTGCGCTCATGGCGGCTTACCGCGCATAGTCCGTCCGCAAAAACCGAATAGGAAGCAAAAATCTCCGCATAATGAAGTTATACGGAGGTTTTTTATTATGAAAGCAACGGGAATCGTGCGCAGGATCGACGAACTCGGCAGGGTCGTCATCCCCAAGGAGATCCGCCGGACGCTGCGCATCCGGGAGGGGGATCCCCTCGAACTGTTCACGGAGCGGGACGAATTGATGCTCAAAAAGTACTCGCCCATCGCCTCGGTGGAGCGGTTTGCGGAGGGAACGGCCAAGTCCCTCAACGAACAGAGCGGCCTGCTCGCCGTCATCACCGACGCCGACGTCGTGCTTGCGGCTGCGGGCACGGGCAAACGCAATCTCATCGGCAAGACCGTTTCCGACAAGCTGACCGAGGTCATGGCCTCGCGCAGGAGCTATCTCGCATGCCGTTCGGAGGGCGGAGACGTGCTCCCCGTCACGGCGGAGGACGGGACGGCGTACACCGCGGAAGTCATCGTGCCCATCGTCGCGGGCGGCGACTGCCTCGGCTCGGTCGTTCTTCTCTCGGCCGAAGAGGGGTGCGTGCCCGAAGGTTCCACGGTCAAGCTCGCCCGTCTCACGGCGGACATCATCGCCGGCCAGTTCGACTGATGCGGCGCGGCCCGTTCCCGGAGAAGGGGGGAACGGGCCGCGCCGCGCGCTGGGGAGCCCGACTTCATCCGAGGGATCCGACTTCACGCGTGGACCCGCTTTCTGCGGGGATCCGGCCGTGCGGAGAACGGGCAAGCATTCCCCGCGCTACATATGCGCTCTGCCTTTTTGCGGGGAGCGGCGGTGATCGCGATCGGCGGACTTGTCGCAAAGGCCGTCGGGGCGCTCTATCGCATTCCGCTCGCCAATCTTCTCGGCGGGTACGGCATGGGACTCTACCAGATGGCCTACCCGCTCTTTCTGCTCTTTCTGACGCTCTCGTCGGCGGGGATCCCGTCGGCGCTCTCGCGCATCGTGGCCGAAGAGCAGGCACGCGGGGAATCGAGCAGGGATACCTTGCGGAGCGCGCTTGCGCTCTTCTTCGGTCTCGGCTTTGCGGCGACCTGCCTGATGTGCCTCATTGCGCCCGTCATGAGCGCCATGCAGGGGGAACTCGGCCTCACGCTGCTCTATCTCCCGCTTGCGCCGAGCGTCACGCTTGTCGCGCTCATCGGCGTGTTCCGCGGGTACTATCAGGGTCTCGGACGCATGCTCCCCACGGCGCTGTCCGAACTCATCGAGGCAGCGGGCAAGGTGGGGTGCGGTCTGCTGCTCGCCGGCCTCTTCCGTACGTCTCCCGTCAAGGCCGCGGGATCCGCCCTCTTCGCCGTCACCCTATCCGAAGCCGCGGCGCTCCTCTTTCTTGTCCTGTGCAAGAGGGAATCCGCCCGCACGCGGGGAAGGGATCCGGGGAAGCGGAACCTTCTCGCCTCGGTGCTCCCCGTCATGGCCTCGGCGGCCGTCCTCCCGCTCTCCCAGACGCTCGACTCCATCGTCATCGTACGCCTGCTCGCGGGCCGGACGGCGGAGAACGTCGCCCTCTACGGCCTCTTTTCGGGCGGGGCGCTCGCCCTCGTCAACCTGCCCGCGACGGTCTCCTACGGCTTTGCCGCGGCAAGCATTCCCGCCGTGTCCTCCGCCGTCTCGCGGGGGGAAGAAGGGGAGGCAAGGCATCGGTCGATGGTCTCCCTCGGCCTCACCCTGCTCGTCGCCGTTCCCGGTGCGCTCGGGCTCTTTTTGTTTGCGCGGCCCATCGTGTCCCTCCTCTACGGCGGGCTCGGAGAAGGGGACGCGGCGCTCCTCGTCCGTCTCGTGCGGCTGACGTCCGTCTCGGCCGTCTCGCTTGCGGGAGTCAACACGCTCGCGGCCTGTCTTACGGGCATGGGTAGGGCAAAGAAGGCCGCATGCTCCATGACGGTCGCCGTCATCGCAAAACTTTCGCTCGAGCTCGCCCTCATCGGGCCGCGGCTCGGCATCGGCGGCGCGGCGATTGCGGCCAATGCCTGTTATTTGATTGCTTTTTTCCTCGATTTGGTATATACTTTAAGAAAAACCAAGGAGGCCGCATATGATCACGGTGGTAAGTCTCGGAACAAGGCGGGGGGAACTGACCCTCCGGGGGAGGAAGGCACTGGCGGAGGCGGACGCGGTGTTCGTGCGGACGGCAGACGTGCCCTCCGTCGGGACGCTTGACGAGGAGGGCATCGCCTATCGCACCCTCGACGGCCTCTATGAACGGAGCCGCACTTACGACACGTTCGTAAAAAAGGCGGTCGCCGAAATCGGGAAGAGCGGAAGAACGGGCCGCGTCTGCTACTGTGTGGACGGCAGCCCCTCGGAGGACGCCGCGGCGCGCATTCTGATTGCGGAAAAGGGCGCCGAAGCCATCGACGGACCCGGCAAGGCGGCACGGCTCGCCCTCGCCGCAGGGGTGTCCGACTATACCGCACGGTCCGCCTTCGAACGCGGCGGCGCGCTTGCGCTTCCCCTCGCGGTGTACGATCTGACGCCGGACAACGTGAGTGACGTCAAGCTGCTCCTCTCGGAACGCTTCGGCGATGAAGCGCCCGCCTGCCTCGTTACGGGGGACCATGTCCGAAGGATCCCTCTCTATGAGGCCGACCGCTATCCCATCGAAGGCTTTGCGGGGCTGGTGCTCTTCGACGTGCCCCTTCTCGAAAAGAAGAAGTTCGGCTTCGACGATTTCGTCGCCATTCTGCGGCGGCTGCGTGCGCCCGACGGCTGCCCGTGGGACAAGGTGCAGACGCATGAGAGCATCCGTATCAACGCCATCGAGGAGGCCTACGAGCTCGTCGAC
>CANQUL010000007.1 GCA_947627015.1 uncultured Clostridia bacterium
TCGCGTGCAGCCTCCACGCCGCCGATACATTCCACCACGACATTGACGTCGGGATCGAGCGCCACCTCGGCGATATTGGCCGCGACCATTCCCTCGGGAATATTCAGCTCCCGGATGCGTTCTTCATTGCATTCGAGCACGCTCTCGACGACGAGATCGACGTTCTGCGTCTCCCGATAGAATTCGCGGTGTTCGGTCAGGATCTTGTAAGTTCCTCCCCCTACAACTCCCAAGCCGAGTATGGATATCCCTACCCTCTTCATACCTCTTCCTCCGAATTATATTCGTATAAAAATTTCAAACCGTTCAGCGTGAGCATCTTGTCGATGACGTCGATGCACTTCGTCTCGTGCGCCATGACTTCGGAAAATCCGCCCGTCGCGATCGTGAGGACATCGGAAGTCCCGAGCTCCTTTTTGATCTTGCGGACGATATATTCCACGAGACCGGCAAACCCGAATACGATCCCCGCCTGCATGTTGGTGACGGTATTGGTCGCAATGACGCTCTTGGGCGCCTCGATCTCGACTCGGGGAAGTTTGGCCGTCCCCGAAACGAGACTGTCGAGAGAGCCCTTGATCCCGGGCGCGATGACGCCGCCGATGAATTCGCCCTCGGCACTGAGCACGTTAAAGGTCGTGGCCGTCCCGAAATCGATGACGATCATGGGTTTGCCGCAGCCGTATTTTTTGAGGGCCGCCACGTTGTTGACGACGCGGTCGGCGCCCACTTCCTTTGCGTTGTCCGCCCGCATTTTCAGACCCGTCCTGAGCCCGGGAGCGATCTGTTTGGGCACGATCCCGAGATAGCGCTTGAGCATGTGCTCCATCGTGTAATCGAGAGACGGCACGACGGAGGAGAAGATCCCGCCCTTTATGTCCTCGCGCCCGATCCCATTGAGGGAAAACATCGTGAGGAGCTGTGCGCCGTATTCGTCCGACGTCTTTTTGAGGTCGGTCGCCACACGGAAGGAGAAGCGGAGCGTGTCCCGTTCGAACACTGCATATTTTATGTTGGTATTGCCGATATCAATGCAGATAATCAAGATTTTTCCTCCGTATTTTCGGCAAGCGGGGGTTGGGCTTCCGGTTCCGTCCCGGCCGTCGTGCCCTTCTTTTTCCGTTTCCCGATCAGACGCTCGGCAACGGCCACCACGCGGTGAATGGCGGGCGCAACGACGAGATTGACGGCAAATTCGAGGAAGAAATTCCACGTCACGAGGACGACGACGATAAAGACGAACGGGTTCATGTCTCCCATGTCGAGCTCGCCCTGAAAGACGCCGATGGCACGGCCCATGAGGAGACAGCCCACGATGAAGAGCCCCGTATTGATGATGGGAACGATGCCGGCCGCAACGAATACGGCGGCGAGACGGTTCTTTTTGGAGATCAGGCCGTAGAGCCAGCCCGCAACGGCGCCCGCCGCGGTCGTCTTGAGAATGCAGGTAAAGACGGTCACAACGGGGTCATAGGTCCATATGACCGTATAGAAGGGCGAAAGGCACAGAATGACCTGAATGAGTACCACGACGCCGCAGGCAAACCCGAGGAGCGCTCCGCCGGCTGCGCCGAACAGGATCGCGCCGAGGACGATGGGAATGAGCGTGAAGTTGAGCTGGACCGCACCGATCGCAATGGTCCCGCCGAAACTTTGCAGGACGATGACGAGTGCAAGGAGCACTCCGAGATAGGCGATATTCTTCGCCGAGAGCTGAAATTTTGCCATGATTGCCTCCATCGGATCCCGTCGGGTATCCGTAGAAAAAAAGATTTTCGGCCCTGCGGCGGATACGATCGGAAGGTATCGTTCCGCCCCGGAAAGGGTCCGCATTTTATTATATCAAATTCTCGGAAATATCGCAAGTAAATGAACGGAGGTATGGAACTTTTTTCTCCGTTCCCTCATAAGATGTGGTATAAAACCGCAGAAGAACCCATTACATACCTGCGGCTTTCAGAAGGAGGAAAAACCATGAATAGCTGCTTTGGTGGCAACAGCTACCTTTGGATTCTCATCGCCGCGCTCATATTGGGTACGGTCGGGACGAATCTCCTGAATTCGCGTGCCCTCACGGGATGCGGCTGGCCCTTCCTTGTTGCACTCGGATATTGCATGTACAAGAACGGCACCCTCTCCGCGCTCGCGAATCAGCTCGGGCTCGGTTGCAACAACGGTTAAGATTCGGCTCCGGTTCCGTAGAGAGATCCTCGTGCGATCGCACGGGGATCTTCTTTATGCGCGGTCGATCCGGTACTGCTGCAAGGCGATCACCGTCTTGGCGTCACGGATGCGCCCGTCTCCGATCATGGCATATGCCTCCTCGAGGGGGATCTCCGCAACGTCGAGAAATTCTCCCTCGTCGAGATGCTTTTTTCCCGCGCTCACGCCGTCCGCACGGTAAATATAGATCTTTTCATTGCAATAGCCGGGCGTGGGATACATCGTGAAGAGATGCACAAGACGGTCGGCGACAAGCCCCGTCTCCTCCTCGAGTTCCCTCTTTGCCGCAAGCATGGGGTCCTCTCCCCGCTCGAGTTTTCCCGCAGGGATCTCATAGAGTTCCTCCCGGTAGGCATAGCGGAACTGCTTTACGAGCACGACCTTTCCGCCGTGTACGCAGAGGACGCAGGCGCCGCCCGGATGGTCCACCACCTCGCGCGTGCTCGTCGTTCCGTCGGGGAGGAGCACTTCGTCGCAGCGCACGCGGATGATCCGTCCCTCGAACAGGACATGCTCTTTCAGCGTTTCTTCTCTCATGGCGTCTCCTTACAGCTCCGACGTGGCGCGGAACAGTTCCTCCGTCGAAGCGTCCTCTCCGCCGAAATAGCGAAGCAAGTACCGATACCCTACCATGAGTGCACCGATCTCCCCGCTGTCGAGACGGGCCGACGCGTCGAAAAGACGGGACAGCAGAAGTTCGGCGGCGTCCTTCTCCTCTTCCCGGAGCGCATAGCGGCCGATGCGGGTCCTTTCGGCCGAGAGAAGCTCCGCAAAGTGCCCGAATGCGCCGTTTGCTTCGCCCGCCGAAGGGAAGCAGTCCCCGACGATGTCACGGAAGGGACGGATGACGCGCTCGGCGAACACCGAAAAACTCGCCGTATAGCTCCCGTCCACATAGAAATAGCGCAGCAGAAAGTCGTCGAGCAGGATCGCACCGCCATCAATATCAACGAGAAGGCAGAACACAAAGGCGACGAGACGGTCCCGTTCGGGAGGGAGAAAGGCCGCTCCGTGCGCCGAGCCCTTGTCCGCGGGGAAGCGAAGATACTGCCCGCGCGCCTGTGCATAGTCAAATCCGTGCACGACCGCCGTGAACATTTCAACGAGTGCATGATTCGACGCGATCGCGGCGAGAACGTTCCGGATCCCCTCTCCCGCCTCATTGTATTTCCCCTCTATGAGGCCGGTGCAGGCGTGCATAAACCGTTCGATGTTGATCTGTTTCTCTGACATTTTCGTACCTCCGCGGGAATTTCCGCCCATAGTTTCATTTTCTTATTTATTATAGCACAAACCCGAAAAAAACAAAAGAAAAATCAAGGGGATTCCGGGTTTTTCCTTTTTCGCCGGAGGAAATCGCTCTTTCCCCCGCCCGTTAAAACATTTGTAAAAATTTTTGCTGTAAATTTTCCGAAATGCCTTGCATTTATCTGCAATTTCATGTATAATAGTATCACTTCGGAGGTCATGCGCCATACGGGAAATCCGGAGCCTAAGGCACAAAGGAGACCGCAAACGATGCAGGTCAAGGGTGAGACTTCGGTCAACAAGTTAATACTTCTCTTTGTTTTTGACAAAATGGAGAGCCCGCTGTCCGAAAGGACCCTGCTCGATATGTGCACTTCGTCCAACGATTGGATCAATTACATGGACTGCGTCGTGCTCATCCGGAAACTGCTTGCGGACGGCTTTATCTGCGAGATCCCGAGCCCGGACGACTCGCTCTATACCATCACGCCCGAAGGACGCGAGACACTGGCCAACTTCTATATCAACATTCCCCACAGCACGCGCGAGGAGATCTCCCGTTTCATCAAGAACAACAGTTCCAAATTCCGCACGCGGCAGGAATGCAAGTCCGATTACTATCAGAACAAGGACGGTTCGTTCACCGTATTTCTCAAAATTCTGGCCCCCGTCCAGCCCATGCTCGAGCTGAAATTTGTCGTACCGGACAAAAAGACCGCCAATATCATCTATAAAAAATGGGAGGACAAGGCCTCCGAACTCTATTCCGTCGTCTATGAGACGCTCGTGGACTGACCGAGAGCCGAAAAGACGACCCCCCACCAAAGACAGAAAGGAGTGACAGCGATATGATTACTTATTCGACCCGGGGCACATGCTCCAAGCAGATCGTATTCGATCTCGACGCAGACAACAAGATCCACAACGTGAAGTTCATCGGCGGCTGCAGCGGAAATCTGCAGGGCATCGGACGGTTGGTGGAGGGCAGGACCCCCGACGAGGTCGTTCCCCTCTTAAAGGGCATCCGTTGCCGTCAGAACACCTCGTGCCCCGACCAGCTCGCACTGGCGCTCGAGCCGTATACGACCGCCGCAAAGAATAACGGCTAAAAGAGTTTCGTCTTATGCAAAGACCGCGCTTTTGGCGCGGTCTTTTTCTCTGTTTTTGGCCTGTTTTCAGCATTTGAAAAGGGCGGCAAGACCCCCTTCCGACGTCTCACGGTAGCGCTCCGAGATGTCCTTCCCCGTCGCATACATCGTCGCAACGACGGTATCGAAGGAGATCTTCCTCGTGCCCGCAAGTACGCGTGCGAGTTCGGCGCTCGAGATGGCGCGAAGCGCCGCCACGGCATTCCGTTCGATGCAGGGGATCTGCACATACCCTCCTACGGGATCGCAGGTGAGCCCGAGCTGATGTTCGAGCGCGATCTCGGCGGCATATTCGATGACGTTTGCGGGAGCGTTCCACAGCCTGCACACCGCGGCGGCGGCCATGGCGGTCGCCGTACCGATCTCCGCCTGACAGCCCGCCTCCGCTCCGCTCACCGAAGCGTTCTGCTTGACCGTCGCACCGACAAGTCCCGCGACGGCAAGAGCGTCGGCGATCTCCTTTTCCCCGTAGCCCCATTTGGCCCGAAGATAGTAGAGCGTTGCGGGGAGCACGCCGCTCGACCCGCAGGTGGGTGCGGTGACGACCGTTCCGCCGGCCGCATTTTCCTCGCTGGCGGCATAGGCATACGCACACACGAGACGGTGTTCGAGGGTATCTGCTCCTTCCTCCTCTCCCGCGGCGCCGAGAAGCGTACGCGCCTTGCGTTCGACCTTCAGAGGGCCCGGGAGCACGCCGCCCGTTGCGAGGCCGCGGCGGATCGTCTCCTGCATGGTGCGCCACACCCGGATAAGATAGGCTCCGATGTCCGCTTCGTCAAATTCATAGACGATTTTATCAAGGGTAATCCCCCGCTCCCCGGCGTAACGCATGAGTTCGGAAAAGCTCTCAAAGGGATAGACATTGCGGGGAGGCGTATCGGGTGCACCGGCCTCGCGGATATTCCCTCCGCCCACCGAACAGTAGCCCGTCGTCCCGAGATAGTTGGGATGCGGCAGATCGCGGCGATCGCGGTCGAACACGATCTCGCAGGCGAGCGGAGACAACGCCTCCCGAACGGCAACGTCGGTGAGATGTCCCTTACCCGTATGCGCAAGCGAACCGTACAGGACGGCTCTGTATGCGGTGGCATCCGGATATTTTCTTTTGACGTCCCCGGCGGCGGCCGAAGGACCCATGGTATGGGAACTCGAAGGTCCCCTTCCGATTTTGTAAACTTCCTTAAGCGATTCCATATCCTTCCCCGCGGGATTTTTTCCCGATCGGCGCATACTGCTGATATGACGTTCTTATACATTCTGCTGACGGTCTACATCCTTGCCGTCAACTTTTACGGATACCGTTTTGTGCGGGCACAGAGAGACGGCACGGACGCGGGCGAACCGCCTGCGGGAGACGGGAAGCTCTTTCTCGCCGCTTTTTTCGGGGGCGCCATCGCCATTTACGCAAGTCTCTTTGCCATGCGGTACCGTCTCTCGAGCTTTATCCTCATGATCGGGCTCCCGCTCCTCTCCGTATTGAATCTCTATTGCTACTTTCTTGCCTATCGGAGCATCTGGCTCTTTTTGTAATGCGGCGGGGTCATCCCCTGTGCCGCGCTTCGAGAAACTTTGCCACGCCGTCCTCTTCGCAGTATCCGATGATGCCCGTCGCCTTCTCTTTGAGCCACGCGTCGGCATTGTTCACGGCATACGTCTCATCGCACACGTCGAACATGTCGGAGTCGTTGGAGGTGTCGCCGAAGCAGACCACACGGTCGCACAAGAGATGCTCTTTCAGGAATTTCACCCCCATCGCCTTGGTCGCGCTGCGGGGAGAAATTTCCATCCAGAAGTCGCTCTGATAGGTCTCCTGATGAAAGATGCAGATAAACCGCGGATCGTATTTGAGGATATCCCATGCGCTCTCGAGCTGTTCGCGCGGGCCGATGCACTTGAAGTAGATGACGACGCCGCCGAGGAGCTCCTCCTCGCCATAGACGGGCATGAGCCGGTCTGCCGGCATACGGGAGAGATAGCGCTTGATCCCCACGCTCTCCCGCCCTGCATGCCATACGACCCGTTCCCTGCCCGGTTCGGCGCTGTATACGAGGGGCATGATCCCGTGCGCGAGAAGGACAGACAGGACATACGCCTTCTGCTCGTCCGTAAAGACGGTATAGGACAGCGTTTCGTCCCTGACAAAATCGTAGATCAGACCGCCGTTGTAGAGGATGACGGGCAGACGGACGTTCAGGCCCTCCACCGCACGGTAGGCGCTGAGAGCGGCGCGCGCCGTCGCATAGGTAAAGAGCATCCCGCCGTCGATCAGGGAATTGATGGCATTGCGGCTGTATGCAGAGACCCGCCCCTCCTTCGTGAGGAGCGTTCCGTCCAGATCGGTCACAAAAAGCGTTCTCATAAATCTCCGTACGCGTCCGAACCGTCGGACGCGTTATCATTATACCATTCCCGCGGGACGGATGTCAATCCGATTGCACGCATTCGCAGTCTGCAAAAAAATAACACTCCCCTCTCGGAAGATTGGGGAGCGCGGTCAGGACAAGTTCTTGCGTTCTTCGCGGATCCTGTGCGCAAGCGACCATATGATATGCGCGGCGCAGACCATGCCGGCGACGGCGGTCAGGATCCAGAAGACGGTATCCTGAAAGGCGCCCGATCCGAGATCGGTCACGATCGCTCCGCCGACGTCGAAGACCGCGTGGAGCAAAACGCACAGCCAAAGGTCGCGCGTCTCGAGAAGGACGACGGCAAGCATGCAGCCGATCAAGAACGTATAGCCGACTTGCAGAAGCGTGGAGCCAATCCCCGCGCCGAGAAAGAGATTGACGAGGTGCATGAGCGCAAAGAGCGCCGAAGAGACAAGGACGGAGATGAGCGTCCCGTCCTTTGCGTACTTCCCCGCGAGGAAGCGCTGCCGCAAAAAGGGAACGAGCAGGCCGCGGAAGAAGAGCTCCTCCATGTAGGCGATGGAGAGACATTTCAGGAGAAACAGCCACAGGAGATCGGGACGGTCGATCGAAGCGACGCCACCGAGGAGCGCGGAGAAGGGAAAATTGACGACGGCGACCGAAAAACAGGGGATCGCCCATACGAAACGGAAGGCCCCGCGCGGCACGGAAAAGGCATCCTTGTACCCCGCGCGCAGCATGAGAAGGGTGAGAAAGGCACCCGTCGCAATGCGCGGGACCGTCTCCGAGACGAGTCGGGTGAGTGTTTTATCCTCCCATCCGATCCAATCCGGCACGGAAAACACGACGATCGCGGCGACGCAGACAACGGCCGAAAAGAACAGCAGAAGGTCCAACTTACGCTTCAACGGGCTCCTCCTTTGCATTCTCCCCGATCGGAAGCAAATACTTCCCGAATACATAGCGCATCAGAAGCAAGAGAAGGATCCCGCCCGCCGCCATGAGGATCGCGGTGAGCTGGGAGGGCGTGAGCCAGGAAATGCCCGAGGAACCGCGGACGTCGTCGCGTGCGTATTCGATGAAGAAGCGCCAGACGCCGTAACAGATCAGATAGATGCTTGCCGTATAGCCGCACTTCTTCCGCACGACCAAAACCATGAGGACATAGTACAGGGCAAAGAGAAAGAGTGCTTCATACAGCTGGATGGGAATGCGCTTTGCCCATTCCCCGCCCGAATACATCGGAATACCGAAAACAGAGTCCGTCTTCGCACCGTAGCAGCAGCCATCGAAGAGACAGCCGATCCGTCCGAATCCGTGGGCGAGCACGATACAGGGCACGATGAGGCTCAGTACCCGGTTGAACTCCCTTACATGCGCTCTGTCCTTGAAGAGAAAATGCCCGACGCCGAAATAGATGAGAAGATAGCAGAGAACGGCGCCGATCAGCCCGCCGTAAAACGTTGCGCCGACGCCCCATTCAAAGACACCCGTGGCGAGAAAATTGTACCACGACTGAAAGAGCACGGCGGAGAGATACCCGAGCACGACGCCGAACACGGCGTCGATGAGTGCGAAGTTAAAGACTTTGGCCGAGATCCCGACCCGGACCGAAAACATGCGGAAGCTCACCATCGCTGCGAGAACGCCGAGCACGATCATCCACACATACAGATCGATCCCCAAAAATGACGCATTCGGAAACATGGCATCCGCCCTCCTCTTCCCGTTCATGATACCACACGGTGTGGGAAATGTCAACTTGTTTGAATGAAAAAAGCCGCAAACGTTCTGTCTGCGGCCCGCGGGAGACATACGGCCCCCTCTGTTTTATCGGGCACGGTCTGCCCCTTCATCCGATTCCCCGATGCCCTCCGTGAGTGCGGCGACAAGGCTTCTCTCGACGGGGTGCGCCTCGAAAAAGTTGCGGGGAAGGTCTCCGTCCACGGGGAAGTTGCCGAGCATCCTTCCGCCCTTTAAGACGATCGCGCGGTGGGAGAGGAGCGCCGCCTCATGCACGTCGTGCGTGACAAAGACGATCGTCTCGTGCCGCTCTTTCCATAGGGAGACGACCAGTTCGATCAGGCTTCTTTTCAGGGCGAGATCGAGGGAGGAGAAGGGTTCATCCATGAGAAGAACATCGTGCGGGAAGAGGAAGGCGCGGGCAATGGCGACGCGCTGGCACTCGCCCCCCGAGAGCGTCCCGGGCAAACGGGTCTCCTTTCCCCTGAGTCCCACGCGCTCGAGCATGGGAGAGATCTTCCCGCGGTCCTCCTTTTTGAGGACAAAGGCGAGATTTTGCTCCACGGTGAGGTGCGGGAGCAGTTTTGCCTGCTGGAAGAGGTAGGAAGAAGTCCCTCTCCCCTCCACCGTTCCGTCATGGGAAGTCATCCCCGAGAGGATGTTGAGAAGCGTTGTCTTTCCCGCACCGCTCTCTCCGAGCACGGCGGTAATCTTCCCCTCTTCGAATTCGAGATCGATGTGCGAAAGCACCGTCCGATCTCCGTATGTCTTTCCGACGTCCTTAAGTCTCATGCGCGCCACCTCACGACAAGTTTTCCGAGAAGCGCAAACAGCCCTTCGAGCACAAATCCGAGCACGATGACAAGGATCGTCAAAGCGAGAAGGCGTGGGATCTCAAGGGAGAGCTGGGCGTCCTGCATCATGCCGCCGAGACTCCTGTAAGTCTGGGCAAGCACTTCGCCCGAGACGGTGATCTTGAGCCCCATGGAGAGGATGGGCCCCGTCTGTCCGAGCACCGACGGCGCGGCAAGCGGGAAATACAGTCCGAAGATCTTCTTCCCGCGGCTCACCCGGAAGGCTCGCGCGACGAGACCGTACTCCGCACGCACTTCGTCGAGTGCGGCGAGCATGGCGGCATAGAATGCGGGAAAGAGGACGAGGAGAGACACGATCACGGGCGCAACGGCATGGGACGTCCACAGAAGGAGCAACAGGATGATTGCCATGGTGGGAACGGTCCGCAATACGGAAACGATCGGTGCGAAGAAGGCGCGGAGCCCGTCCGAAACGCATGCGAGCGCGGCCAGAAGGGACCCGAGGACGACCGCGAGCGCAAAGGCTTCGAGCGTCCGCAGGAAGGTGTTCCCGAACGCACGCCAAAATGAGACGTCCGTAAAGAGACGTCCCATTGCGGCAACGGTCTCCCAAAAGGACGGGAGCACATAGTCATTCCCTATGAGAAAGTAGAGAAGCATCCACGTGAGCCACAGGATAGCGAGGGCGAGCGCGGAAAAGAGAATATTTTTTTTCACATCCAATCACTGATTCTGATTTTTGAACGCCGTGGCCTTGGCCGTTGCGGCGGGTTCGGGGCAGAGGTAGTAATCGCACCCTGCGCCGGGGCCGACCGTCTTGGCGTCGGCAAAGGCAATGAGATTGACCTTGTCGGCGGCGGGCTTGGCATCGCTGTCAACGATTTGATACGGCACCTTCGCCTCATCGAGGAGCGAACGAAGGGTGAGCCCGGGCACGTTGTCGATCTGGACGACCCCCACCGTGCAGCCGACGAGCGACTTGAGGTCTGCCTTGGAATTTATCTTGCTCTGATCGGAACGGGTGCGCATAAAATACATGTTTCCGTTGGTCACGACGCCGAGCATCTCATAGCGTTCGCCCGTGCCGAGCAGTTTGGCGGCGATGTTCACGGGAAGGATGCAGAAGTCCGCATTCTTTGCCTCGTCCTGATTGCTCACTTGCGCGGGGATGGTCCCTGCCGCAACGATATGATAGGTGAATGCGTCCCCCTCCGTCTCGGATACGGCATAGGCGAGTGCGAGCGCGGGCGCGCCGTCGGGCGCAAAGACGGTATATTTCCCCGTCTGCGTTCCCGCTTCCGAATTCCCTTGGTAGAAGAATCCGTCCGCGGGCTGTGCGGTGAACGTTTCGCTGACCGCGAGCAACTTTGTGAGGAAGGTCTTGACCGTCTCCTTGGCCGCAGCCGCTGCCGTAAACTTGACGGAGCAGTTCTTGATGACCTCTTTCGTGAGATTTTTGGCGTTGAACGAGGGCTCGAGGCCATCGGCATAGGCCTTTGCGAGATCGGTCACGACGGCCGCGGGATCGGCCCCGGACAGATAGCCGTCTGCGCCCTGCATATACGAAGTCATGGCTGCGACGGCGGCAGGGTCTCCGTCGATGACCGACTTCTTGGCAACGAGCACGGCCTGCGGATAGCCGCCCTCGCCGTAGAGCGTCTGGAGGCTCCCCGCGATCTCAAAGACGGGCTCGGACGAATCGGGAAGCGTGCAGGATGCCATTCCGAAAACGGAAAGGACAAGCAGGGAACAAAGGATGATGCGTTTGAAAAATTTCATGAGAAGCTCCTTTCTTTATTTTGCATTCAAAAGCATTTCAATATTTACTGAACAGCGATTTTGCGCTCACGCCGGGAATGCTGCCGAGCTTGCCCGAGAGTGCGTTGACTTTGGCGGCGGGGGCATCCATCACGACGGACAGTACGGAGACGCCCTTCTCCCGATAAGGGATGCCCATTCTGCCCACGATGTATTCCCCGTATTCGGACAGGAGCGCGTTGACGCTCGCCGATTGCTCGCGGTCCTCCACGATCACGGACAGGACGCAGATGCGTTTTTCTTCCATAAAAAACCTCCCCTTGCCGCAGGGCAAAGGGAGGCAATGCGAGCTTTCGCATGCGCTTCGGAATCTTCGCCCTTTGCGGTCAGAATCTTCTTTCCGTTCAGGTAGTATCATTGTATCATATCCGTGCCGAAATGGCAAGCGTTTACGGCTACTTTTTTCTCCTGCGCCGTACCCGGTAGACAATCGCAAAGACAGCGATCGCCGCGATGACGATCCCAAGCGGGATGAGCAGCAGCATTGCGAGACGCAAGCTGGGAGAGATGGGATCGTATGTGCCGTACTGCCATCCTCCGCTGATATATCCGCTTTCCGTCCCGGTCAGGGTGAAGGAAAGTTCTCCGAGCGGGAGGCCCTCTCTCCGGAAGATGTACGCATCTCCCCTCGATTCGAAATCGAGCGAGCTCGCCGCAAGGTAAAAGGGCGTCTCGAGACGGATCTCTATTTCGTCGAAATGGGCGCCGTATCGGCTCCAATACCGCCCGGACGAGAGCAGATAGGAATAAACATACCGATCCTTCGGTTCATCGGGATCGCCCGAAGGATTGCGCTCGATCGTGGGGTACAGCGGCGCTTTTACAACGTTTTTGACGGTAGTCCGTGCGGGGATCGAAAGCGTGTACTCCCGCCATTGCATGAAGGCCTCTTCGCGGAGGGAGGAAGGGATCGCATAGGCAATGCAGCCGCTCACCGTCTCGCTCGACAGCATCCGCACGAAGCCCGCATACCAATCGTCCTCGGAGATCTCGCTCCCCTCGGGATAGAACCGCATGGCATAGGTGAAGAAGTCGGTGTCCGATTCCGCATAGAAGAGCGCATTGCCTTCCAAGGGATCAACGCCGTACCGGTCGGGATACAGACCAAAGGTGAGGTGGTCGATGTCCTCTCCCACCACGACGAGACTGAGTTGGTTGGATCCCGCTCCGACGTCGAAACTTGCGCGCACCTTTCCGTTCACGATGTCCGTATTCATGCGGCCGCTCGACATGACGCGGGTATGTTCGGCATCACAGTCGAAGGAGAGCACAAAGGCGAGGTACTTCCGCCCGAGGGATTGGAGAATGTCCTCTCCGAATTCGACGCGGAAGCGATATTCGTGCACGGGAAGATCGCGGCGGTAAAAGCTGTCGGGGATCTGCCCGGCCGTTATCTCATAGATGCCGCTCTCGAGATCGAACGTGCGGTTGTAATATCCCGAATAGCTGTGCCGTACAACGGACTCGACGGGCTCTCCGTCCGAAAGTACCGAATAACTCCCTTCCTCCGACGCAAGCCAGCGCGGCGCGCCCGAACAGGGGAAGAGCATCTTGAGCGAAACGTCGCGGTCCGTGGGATTTTTGATGGTGTATTCGCTCGTCATGTAGGTATCCGACACCGCATAGCCGACCGAATCGTTCTCATCGAATGCGGGGAGTTCTCCGATGTGCAGTGTCAGGACCTGTTTTTCCATGATGACGTCGTTCTTCACGCAGGGGAAGGCGCCGATCGCCGTAATGCCTTCGTAATAATCGGGCCCCGCTGCGGCCTCCGCTCTTCCATACGGCGCTCCCGTGCCCGACGCGAGCGCGAGAAGGCCCAAAATCAGCGCTTCGATTTGCTTGATCATCTTTCTCCGCGCCGCTTCGGACGCGCTTCCTCCTTTTTTGTTTGTTCCTGCGAGAGCGGAAATTCAAACCAGAACGTACTCCCCGCTCCCTCGTTGGAGTACACCCCGAAGGGACAGTCCTGCGCGTCGAGAATGCTCTTGACGATGGACAGACCCAATCCCGTGCCCTGCACGGGACGCTTGTGCGTCTCATGCGAACGATAGTAGCGATCCCAGATGGTATTTATTTCGTCGGGAGGAATGCCCTTGCCCGTGTCCTCCACTTCGAACCGTGCCGCATCCCCCGTCCGAAGGAGACGCACGGATACCTTTTTGTCGTCGCCCGTATAATTGACGGCGTTGGAAATCAGATTGTAGGCGACTTGCTCGATGCGCTCGCGGTCGGACTCGATCCAGAGGTCAGGCTCCACCCGGGACGCGATCGTATATCCCTGCGTCTCGGTGAGATAGTCGAACCGCGAGACGATGCGGTAAATGCTCTCGGAGAAGGAAAACCGTTCGCCCTCGTGCTTTCCGACGCCCGCACGGATCCTCGACAGGTCGAGCATGTCATCGACAAGGGCCGTCAGACGGTCCGTCTCGTCGATGATGATCTGCGCGTGTTTGTCCCGCTTCTGCTTGTTGTCGCCCGAGATCTCGCGGATCATGGAGGCATAGGCCTTGATCATGGTGAGCGGCGTACGGAAATCGTGCGAAACGTTCGCGATGAGCTCCTTCTGCATCCGGTCGGTCTGGGAGATCTCCCGCCCGGCATAGTCGAGGGTCTCGGAAAGCTCCTCGATCTCCCGGCAGAAGTACTCCTTCTTTTTGACCTTGTCCCAATTCCCGTGCGCGAGTTCCTTGGCCTGCTCCGTGACCTCCGTGACGGGCTTTGTGATGAGCATCGCCACAAAGCCGCTCACGACAAAGGCGAGGACGACGGAAAACAGCGCCGTCACGATGGTGAGCAACCGAAGTCCCGTCTCCAAAGTATTGAGGCGGGCGACAGAACTCGACACATACAGGAAATAAGTCCTTCCGCTGAGGGTGAGGAGCGAAGCGTATGCGATCGAATCGCCCTCCGTGATGACGACGTCCGAAGCGCTTCCCGTGATGCGGTCCTTGAGTTCCTCCGCGATCTCGGGATAGCTCTCCCCCTCAACGGTGTCGGCAAACATGTTGCGGCCGCTCGTGTCGAGGAGACGGAATCGCACGTCGTACTTCTCTTCGAGACGGCGCATCTGCCGCCAGCTCTCCGTGGAGATCGTCTCCGAATTTCCCAAATATTCCGTCATTTCTCCGCTCGCCGAGCGCATCAGTTCGACGGTCTGGCTCCGGTACTGCTGACCGACGAGCAGCCCCTGCACTGCCATGAAGATGACGACAAGCACAAAGGCAAACATCGAAAAGGCGAACCACAAAAGGAGGTTCAGGCTTCTGCCTGCCCCCTTTTTTCTGCGATTCGGCTTTTCTGCATTCTTTCCCATTTTTTGAATAAATTGAATTTCAGAGATGACACTTCGGACATGGATATGCCGTTTTATGTCACGTCTCGAATTTATACCCGAGTCCGCGGAGCGTTACGATAAATTTCCGGTATTCCTTCAGATTGCCGCGGAGCATTTTGACATGTGTATCGACCGTGCGGTCGTCGCCGTAGAAGTCATACCCCCACACCTTGCTCAAAAGGCGCTCGCGGGTCAGCGCCACGCCCTCGTTCTGGACAAAGTAAAAGAGCAGCTCATACTCCTTGGGCGTGAGCTCGATCTTTTCGCCGTCCACATAGACGTTACGGCCCGTGACATCGATCTTAAGCCCCTCGAACTCATAGATCTCGCCGGAGGACATCTTGGCCTTGCTGCGGCGGATGACGGCATGGATGCGCGCCATGACTTCCTTGGGGGAGAACGGTTTGGTGACGTAATCATCTGAGCCGATTTCGAAGCCGAAGAGTTTGTCGTATTCCTCGGCGCGGGCCGAGAGCATGATGACGGGCGTCTCCGAGAACTTTCGGATCTCCTTGACGGCCGAAAATCCGTCGAGCTTGGGCATCATGATGTCCATGAGAATGGCGTCGTACGTCGTCTCGCGGCACATGCGCACCGCTTCCATTCCGTCGCATGCCTCGTCGGCCTCTCCCCCTTCGAATTCCACATACTCGCGCAGAACCGTACGGATCATCTCTTCGTCATCTACGATCAGGATCTTCATGCGTTACTCCTTTTTTACAGTATATTCCTTTCACATTATCTCTCTTTTACGGGCATGTGAAAACTCCGTGAAATCACCGACGCGACCATTATACCATATTTCGGGAAATTAAGCAAGAAAAAATTTTCCGAACAAAAGTTCTTGAAATAAAAAACAAACGTTTGACTTTCTCCAATGCGGCATGGTATAATAGAGAGGAAAAAATCGGGAGGCGCGCTATGATTTCCGAAGAACGGCTGCACATTCTGACAGAGAGCGCAAAATTCGACGTTTCCTGTTCGTCCTCGGGCAGCAAGCGGAAGAACGAGGGCGGCATGGGAAACGGATATGCATCGGGATGCTGCCATTCGTTTACGCCCGACGGCAGATGTATCTCCCTGCTCAAGATCCTCCTCTCCAACGACTGCATCTATCGGTGCAAGTACTGCATGAACCGTGCCGACTCGGACATTCCGCGCGCCACCGCCACGCCGGACGAGATCTGCGAGCTCGTATGCAATTTCTACAAGCGCAACTATATCGAAGGGCTGTTTCTGTCCTCCGCCGTCTTTTGCTCGCCCGATCATACCATGGAACAGCTGTTTCTGACGGTCAAGAAGCTTCGGGAGGAGTACAACTTCCACGGCTATATCCATGTGAAGGGCATTCCGCATGCGGACGAACGGCTGGTGCGGGAGACCGCGCTGTACGCCGACCGCATGAGCTACAATATCGAGCTCCCCTCCGAGCAGAGCCTGAAACTGCTCGCCCCCCAAAAGAGCCGCGAGAGCCTGCTTCCCCCGATGCTGCATCTGCAGCGCGACCGGGAGATCTTTCGGGCGGAGAAACGGAAGGGACACTTTTTGCCTGCGGGACAGACGACCCAGATGATCGTCGGCGCAAGTCCCGAATCCGACGGCACGATCGTCCGTCTTTCGCAGAGCCTCTACCGGAATGTCGGCCTCAAACGCGTCTATTATTCCTCCTATGTGCCCGTCGTGCACGATTCCCTGCTGCCGGAAAATCCCGCGGGCGAACGCAGGGAGCATCGGCTGTATCAAGCCGATTGGCTGCTCCGCTTTTACGGATTCGAGGCGGAAGAGCTCGTCCCCGAGGGCGGAAACCTCTCCGCAGAGCTCGATCCCAAGTGCGATTGGGCACTCCGGAACATGCACCTCTTCCCCGTCGAAGTCAACAGCGCACCGCTCGAAACACTGCTCCGCGTCCCCGGGATCGGTGCACGAAGCGCCTACAAGATCACCGAGGCCCGCCGCTATACCAATCTGACCTTTGAATCGCTCAAAAAGATGCGCGTCGTCTTAAAGCGCGCACGGCACTTTATCACCGCCGGGGGGAAGTTCTACGGGACGGACAGCCCGGCCGCCGTCAGGGAACTGCTCATCGCGGGAGAACCTCGCGATGCGGTCCAGCTCAGCATGTTTTCGGACATCGAAACCGCGCATTCCGCGCTTACGGGGGAACTGTGATCTACTTTTACGACGGCTCACGGGACGCCTTTCTGACCGCGTTTTTACTTGCATATCACGACGAGGACGCCGTCCTCACCTCGGGCGGGAAACAGCTTGCGCTCGGGCAGGGATCGGTGTTCGTAAAGGCCGACCCCGCACGCGCCCAAAAGGCGGAAAAACGGCTCGCCGAATTTGACAGGCAATGCTTGGATGAAATTTCAACAATATTGAGAAGCGGAGACCTCGATCGCGACATGGTGGCCTTCCGTTATGTCATGCTTATCTCAAAATTGCAAAAACCCATCCGTTCGATGCTGTCCGAAGACGCCGTGATCGCGGCAACGGAATGTATCCGCCGCGTCGGATTCGAGGTGCACCGATTCCACGGATTTGTGCGGTTTATGGAGACCCCGTGCGGCGCGCTCTATGCCCCCATTTCGCCCGACAACGACATCGCGGACCTGCTCGTCCCCCACTTCCGTGCACGGCTCCCCGAGTACCCATTTGTCATCCATGATGTAAAACGAAAAAAGGCCGCTGTCTATGACGGGAGCCACGTCTTTACGGCTCCCCTCGACCGGGCCGAAGTCGTGCTCTCCGCCGACGAGCAGGCATGGAAGCGGCTGTGGAAGGACTACTATGAGAGCGTAAATATCCCCTCGCGCGAACGCCTGCACCAGATGCGCGGATATATGCCCGTGCGGTATTGGAGATTTATGCCGGAGAAGCACAGCCTGTAAAGGAAAACGGCCGTCCGAGGACGGCCGAATCCGAAGAACGAACTCCTATGGCGTGGTGCCGCTGACAGGGATCGAACCTGCACGGTCGCCCATTGGATCCTAAATCCAACGTGTCTGCCAATTTCACCACAGCGGCATCAAGCGCGGGTTTTACTCATACAGATTGAGGAATTGTTCAAGGCAATAGAGCTGCCATTTCTGATTCCCCGTAAAGTTTTCCATGGAAAGGTTTTCTTTGAACTCCTTCCGCACGGGCCCATTCCAATCCGCAAAATACGCGTCTACGGGGCGCGGCATGGGAACTTTATCCGGGGCTTTCCTTCCGTAACGGAGCTCAAACAGACGGCGCACCAAGTACTTGGAATCCCCGTTTCTCACGCGTGCAAGATCCAAGGGATCCGCCATGACGAGACGGGCATAGGGATCGCCGTACGGAAGTCCTACACACCCGAACGCGTTATAGTAAGAACTCGAGCTCTCAATGGAAAACACATCGTCCATGAAGCGGAGATAGTCAATGCCGTTGTTCTCTTTGCGGTATCTTTCGAACAGGTAATTGACGTTTACCGGTTCTTTGAGCACGGCAAACGGGTCGGTGAAGGTGTACCGCTTCACAAATTCGTCGTATGTCCACTCCTTTCCGAGAAGAAGATCCATTCCGCCGAAAATCAAATCGGCGCTCTCCCCCACGAGCATCTTCGTAATGCCCAACTGCTTTGCCTCCAATGCCGCTTTGTAAATCTGCGGTTCGATGGAATGGACGGGCGCGCCCTTTGCTTTCATGAGGGTGGGAAGATATTTTTCGACGACGCTCCAATCGATATCGACGTAGTGTAATTGCAAATGATTGTACTCGGCATACGATTCCGCACGGCGGAGCTCTTCTTTCTGAAATTCTCCCCCGAGGAAACGGAAGGTAAACGCGTCGCTGCCCGCGGGAAGATACGAGGCAACGATCGCCGAATCCATTCCGCCGCTCAACATAACGCCGAGCTTTTGCCCTTTCTCGGCGTCGAAAAAGGCCTGCATTTCCCGGTCAATATCCTCGGCGGTCTTGACGGGACGTTTTTCTTCCGGCGAAATCGGCTGGATATTGCAATGCCGCAATCCTTCGTAGAAATTCTTTTCCGGATCTTCGATGTATCGGAACGCCAGATAGCTGCTCATGCAAAAATTCTTATCGACCATGGGTTATTCTCCTTTTTGCTGATTTCTTGCGAGTCCCAATGTCTCCGTAATGATCGTGGAAGAGACGCCCTTTGTATAAGGGAAATACATGATTCGGATGCCCGCCGCGGCGAACTCCTTTTCGTACTGCTCCCACTTTTCCGTGCCGTACCAATCGTCGCCGACGAATAAAATCTTCGCTCCGAGCTTTTTGCACATCGTGAGTTTATCCATGTCCGACTGCGGGACGGCGGCGTCGACATATTTGATACTGCGCACGATCTCGATCCTGTCCTCGAATGGAATGATCGCGCGCTTGCCCTTGTACAGAACAAGATCGTCCGTCGTCACACCGACGATCAGTTTGTCGCATAATCCCTTTGCGTTTTTCAAGAGATTCAGGTGTCCGATATGAAAAAGATCATAGACGCCTGCGGTATATCCAATCAACTCTTCTTTCATCTTTGTCCCTCCGTTTTGTATCACGGATTCTCAATCGTTCCGATTTTCGTTGCGATAAGCCTTCACATGGTGCGTTGCACGCTTGTTTAAGGGCGGCAATGTCATATAATCGCCGTAAGCATTCGACAGGTATTTGTCATAGGCGGCAAAGGCAAAAAATTTGTGGCCTTCGAATTCCAATTCGATAAGATCGTCATAATACGCCCGCGGCGTATCGACGATAGTCTGTCCCCATGCCCTGCAATCGCACATCGTGCATTCCTCAAACGGATATTTGAGGAGCAAACGGTTCAACTTCTCTATGGCGCGGTGCCGTCCGTAGGCGATCCAGATGAGATACCACCAGAACATGAACGGGCGAAGCACATACGCCCACCACTTGTCGGTAAAGACATACCACAGATTCATGACGATGACAAACCCGCAGAACAGCTCTTTGTGAAAGAGTTTTTTCCGGTCCTTGGGAGAGACGTCGGGAACGCCGTCGGCGGGAAAAATGTCAAGAAAGAGATTTTTGACTTCGATGTGCGAACTGCTCTTTATGGTATAGCGGTCGTCCATGAGCTTCATAAAGGGATAGACGGCCTCTTTGCCGCGGTCGTCGGAGACCCAATAATGCGGACGGAGCCCGAGCTCCCCCGACTTCATGAGCGCATAAAATTTTTCGTAATCGGGGCGCGGCATGATCACGTCCGCATCGTCGTCCCACGGAATAAATCCCTTGTGACGGACGGCGCCGAGCATCGTCCCATAGGCAAGCGAATAGCGGAGCCCGTGCTCGCGGCAGACGCGGTCGAACTCCACGAGGAGATCTTTCAGGACGGTATGGATCTCATCAAGCGTAAGATATGTCATACATAGTACCTTGCAAACGGACTGAAAACGCAAATCGGCGCGCGTTCGGCGCCGATTTTTCTGTCTTTGGGTTATTTCTTCTTTCCGAGGAGCTTGCGCACAAAGGGCGGGAGATGGCCGTCGTCCTCGATCTCGGGAGCGGGGTCATACTCGGGTTCCTGTGCGGGCTGGACCTCTCGAGGGGCGTATCCGCGCGGATCGTAGGAACTGTCGGGATACTGCTCGGGACGGGGACGATAGGGATTGGGCTGGCCGTACGGCTGCTGTTCGGCGTAGCGGGGCTGCTCCGCGGGGCGCGGCTGTTCGGCATAATAGCCCTGCGCCTTGGGATAATCCTGCGGACGGCCGTATTCGGGCTGTTCGTATTTGGGCTGTTCGGGCTGGGCATTGCCATAGAGGAAGCTCTGCGCGTCCCGCGGGTCGATGTGCCGCACGGGGATGGACGTCTGCTGCTTCTTCTCGGCAGGCTCTTCAGCGGGGCGTTCGTCGTTCGAAGGAAAACCCGTCGCGATGACGGTGACCTCGACCTCGTCCTTGATGTTGGGATCGATGCACGCACCGGGAATGATCATGGCATTGTAATCGACCACGCCGTGGATGAGCCCCATCGCAGTGCCGACTTCGTCAAGCGTAAGATCGGGACCGCCGACGACGTTGACGATGATCCCCTTTGCGCCCTCGATCGTCGTCTCGAGCAGAGGGCTGTTGACGGCGAGCTTGACGGCCTCAAGGATGCGGCCTTCGCCCTTTGCCACGCCGACGCCCATATGCGCGAGGCCCTTGTCCTCGAGCACGGTGCGGACATCGGCAAAGTCGCAGTTGATGAGACCGGGCGTAATGATGAGGTCCGCGATCCCGCGGATCCCCTGACGGAGAACGTCATCGGCGACCGAGAATGCCTCGTTCATCGTTGCGTTCTTGTCCACGACGCCGCGGATCTTTTCGTTGGGAATGATGACGAGGGTGTCGACATACTTGCGGAGATTATCGATGCCTTTGATGGCGTTGTCCATCTTGCGGCGGCCCTCGAAGGCGAAGGGACGGGTCACGACCGCGACGGTCAGAATGTGCTTGTCCCGTGCGATCTTTGCGATGACGGGTGCGGCGCCCGTTCCCGTTCCGCCGCCCATGCCGGCCGTGATGAAGAGAAGATCGGTCCCGTCGATCGCCTTGGCGAGGAGGTCCTTGCTCTCTTCGGCGGCCTCGCGGCCCACTTCGGGATCGGCCCCTGCGCCCAATCCGCGGGTACGCTTGACGCCGATCTGAATCTTGACGGGCGCCTTGCTGCACAAAAGTACCTGCGCGTCGGTATTGACGGCGATGTACTCCGCGCTCGTGATGCTCGCCTCGATCATGCGGTTGACGGCGTTATTGCCTGCGCCGCCCACGCCGATGACACGGATCTTGGGGATCCCGTTGGATACGATCTCGGCATAGCCTGCCGGTTGCTGCTGTTGGGTTCTTCCGTAGGCGGTCTCTCCGCCGTACAGCGTATCGTCATTGTAACTCATGTTTAACCTCCGAATGTATTGAAAAGTTTTCCGAAAAATCCGTTGGAACTGTTGCTGTCTTCATAGGCCATATCGACGAGCGCGATCCGCGAGCTCATGGACGGCCGGTTGTAATAGGGAAGGTCGGGCGAGAGGACCTCGCAGATGCGATTGATCCGCTTGGAGATATGTTCGAGCGCGCCGCGGATCTCCGTAACGCCCTCTCCCGTAAAGTACAGCGGCTTGTAGTCGAGTTCCCTGCCCGAGCACTCCTCCAAAAATCCCGAGATGGCTTCGCAGAAGTCGTCCAACCCCTCCTTTACGATCTCGGAGAGCGCTGCGGGATCGTATTCGATCACCTCGCCGCGGAAATCAAATTCCTGCTTGACCCCCGTCTTGACGTAGAGATTGGCGCGCTTCAGGACTTCGCAGGAAACATCGTACGAAAAGCCGAAGGCCTGCATGATCCGGGCAACGATCTGCCCGCGCCCCACCCACGCGGTCTTTTGTGCCATAACGCCCCCTCCGCAGATGACGCCGATCGTCGCGGAGAGATACCCCGTATCGAGGAAGAGACAGTACTCGTCGCGCGTCTCCTCGGGGATGAGATAGACGGCCTCGGCGTATTCGGCGGGGAGATAGGAGAGCGCGATGCGCGTCCCCTCAAAGAGCTTTTCCATCGCGTTGACGAAATACTCGGTCGCGTAAAAGTAGGAGAAGAGCCCGCTCAGTGAGGTCGAAACGAGCCCGACGGGCGAGACGACGCGGCGGTTGTCGGCCGTGATGAAGATCATGCTCGTTGCACGGAGAAACCGATATCCCTTGACGGGAGATTCCCCTCCCGCGGCGAGCGCCTCCGTTTCCCGCGCCGTGATCTTGCGCTTGGAAGAATACCCCGCTTTCTGCTCGCGCGGAACGACGAGGGTGAACTCCCCCGGCACGCCGATATAGAGCTTGCGGATGCGCTCGTTCATCGTCTTTTCCACGCTCTCGATGCAGCGCATGACCGCTTCTTTGAGCGCGGCGGCATTGTAGAATGCGCCCGCCTCGTAACCGTCGTACGGTTCCGTATGGCTTGCGTTGAATACAAATGTGCGGTTGACGCCCCTCTCTCCCACGAGTACCGTGACTTCGGAGGAACGGAGATCCAGCACGGCTACGCTCCTACGTCCCATTTTTTCCTCTTCGGCACATGCGCTTTTGATTTTCTTTTGCATATGCTCCCGCGCACGCAAGTACGCGTGTGACAATATTATACCAAAATCCCGATACCATGTCAAGAGAAAGAAAGAATATTTTCCTTTTATTCAAAAAAAGCGCCCCGAAACGGCCGGGACGCTGCGATAAAATTGTTTTGTTCTCTTTACAACAGGCCGTACAGACGCGAATAATCGTAGTGAATGCCGTCTGGCCCCTCAACGACCGTCAGATACCCGCCCGTGCGTTCCTCATCGGACAGCGCAAGATATTGTTCGAGCGCACAAGCTGCCTTTTCCCCGATATGCACCGCGGGCTCGGCGATGTCAATCATCACCCCCTCCTGCATCACAAGGCGGAAGGTATGATCCTCGGGCCGCTCGGTCGCCTGCGCGACCGTCACGGAGAGGATGTTGGCGCGGAGCTCCTTGATCTCGCTCCGGAAGGCCGCGGCGAGCGCGGTGAGTTCGGGGAGATAGGCGCCCGAGACCTCGCCGTCCGCGACGGTGAACGAAAATCCTTCGAGAAGGATGTTCTTCCCTGCGGCACGGTTGTCGGTCGTCTGCTTGTCATAGAGGTACTTCCCCTCTTCGTCGAGGACGGCATATCCGTCCTGCCGCGCGAACGTGAAGGTCTCTCTGCGCTCCCGTACCACGAGACGGACAACGGTGGGATACCGCTTTTCGATGGAGATGAGGCGCATGGCGGGATATTTCGCAACGACGGCCGCCACGTCATCGAGATCCAGAAAGGTCGTGCTCTTTCCGACGAAAGCGTCGAGCTTTTCGCGGAGATCTCCCCCTTCCTCGCTGCCCTGCAGGGAGTAGGACTCATATTCGAGACGGACGTACGTCACCGTGAAAATCGCATTGAGTCCGGCGGCCACAACGGCCGCGAGAAGCACGAATGCAACGATCGCCGTCAAAAGTTTTCTCTTTGTCATAAGTACCTCCTCCCCGGACGGGAGTTAAATACGGACGCGGCGGATGCCGGCGCCGAGCGAACGGAGTTTCCCTTCGAAGTCGGAGTACCCTCTGTCCACATGGATGAGCCCGCCGACTTCCGAATTTCCCTCTGCGCCGAGGGCGGCAAGGATGAGCGCGGCCCCGCCGCGGAGGTCTCCCGCCGTAAGCCCGGCTCCGTGAAGGCGTCCCGTCCCCCGCACGAAGGCCGTTCTGCCCCGCACTTCGATGTCCGCTCCCATCTTGAGGAGTTCCGGCACATACTTAAAGCGCGTTTCGAAGAGATTTTCGACGACGAGCGCGCCGCCCTCCGCCCCCGCATTGAGGGCAGTCATCTGGGCCTGCAGGTCGGTGGGAAATCCCGGGAAGGGCATCGTTTCGATGCGACGGTTACAGCGGAGCCTTCCGCTGCTTACTATCTTTATTTTATCATTTTTCGTATGGATTTTGCAACCGTTTTCGCGCAATTTATGTAAAAGTAATCCGAGAGTTTCGGCTCTCACCCCTTCCGTCTCCACTTCTCCGCCGCAGATCGCGGCGGCAATGAGAAAACTCCCCGCCTCGATGCGGTCCTTCATGGGCGTAAACTCGGTCCCGTGAAGGCGTCCGACACCCTCTGCCTCGATGACGTCGGTGCCTGCGCCGCGTACCCGCGCCCCCATCGCGTTGAGGAAGTTCTGAAGATCCACGATTTCGGGCTCCTTGGCGGCGCCCGCAAGCGTCGTCCTTCCCTCCGCCATGACTGCGGCAAGCATGACGTTTTCCGTCGCGCCGACGCTCGGGAAGTCGAGCGCGATGTCGGCTCCCGAGAGACGGGGACAGGTGCATTCGATGTACCCCTCCCGTTCCGCGATCTCCACACCGAAGCGCTTTAAGGCGTTGAGGTGCAGGTCGATGGGCCGAAGGCCGATATCGCATCCGCCCGGATAGGCACAGGCCGCGCGCTTGAAACGGGCGAGCAGTGCGCCGAGCATAAAGACGGAAGAGCGCAGCTCCCGCGTCAGGCTGGACGGAATGATATGGTTGGAAGCCCGTGCGCCGCCGATGCGGACGTTGCCTTCCGAAAAGGTGACCTCGGCTCCCAGCCCGCGGAGGATCTCCGCCATGCAGGTCACATCGGTGATGGCGGGCACCTCGCGGATCACGACTTCGTCCTCCGTCAGGACAGACGCGGCGAGAAGCGGAAGAACGGAGTTCTTGGCCGACTGCACGCGCACGTTCCCATAGAGCGGCCTGCCGCCCTCTATTATGAATTTATCCATAGGATTCTCCTCTTGTATTTCGGAAAAAGCGGCAAAGCCCGCCGTGCGGGCTTTAACGCTGTTTTGTATATCCTATGTTTTTTCCGCCGCCGTTGTGCCTCGAGACGGAATAGACGAGTCCCATCCCGGCCATCGTCACGACGAGCGAAGTGTTGCCCGCCGAGATGAGCGGAAGCGGCAGCCCCGTCGGAGGGATACATCCGCTGACGACAAGTGCATTGAGGGCGGACTGCACGGCAAAGGCGAGCGTGATTCCCGCCGCCAACATGTAGCCGTAAAAGGTCCGGCAGCGGTTTGCGATGCGGAATCCGCGGTAGATGACGAACGCAATGAGCACAAAGAGGAGAACGACGCCGAAAAATCCCGTCTCTTCCGCAATGACCGAGAGGATGAAATCGCTCTCGGAGAAGGGAAGAAAACGATACTTCTGGCGCGAGCCCAAAAATCCGGTGCCGAAAAATCCGCCGTTCGCAAGCGCATAGAGCGATTGGATGAGCTGGTACCCCTCTTCCTTGGGCGACGCCCACGGATCGAGAAAGGCCGAGAGCCGTTGCAGCCGATAGGGTTCCATGGCGATGAGCACGGGCACGAGGAGCAGGACGGGCGTGCAGATCGCCGCCGTCGCCTTCCCGGAGACGCCCGCGAGAAAGATCATGCCGATCATGATCGCGCCCACGCACATCGTCACCGACATATTGGGCTCGAGCATGATGAGGACGCAGATCGCTCCGCCTGCCGCAAGGACGGGCAGGACGCCCTTGAGCGTACGCATCCGCGCGGGGTCTTTGGCGAAATAGCGTGCGGTGAAGAGAATAAAGCCGTACTTGGCGATCTCGGACGGCTGAACGGTAAAGCTCCCGAATCCGATCCACCGCGTGGCGCCGTAGTTGCTCTTCCCGACCCCGGGGACAAAGACGAGGGCGAGGAGTACGAGGGAGATGAGGAGCGCGGGAAGGCCGATCTTCTCGAATTTCCGGTAGTCCGTCCATGCGACGGCGGCCATGGCGGCGAGGCCGAGGACAAACCCGACGATCTGCTTGCGGCAGAAATAGAACGCATCGCCGTACTGCACTTCGGCGTTATAACAGCTCGCCGAATAGACGCAGAGCACGCCGTATGCCGCAAGCAGGATGACGGCGCCGAGGAAGAGAAGATCCCCCGTTCCCCTCTCTCTATTCGTCCCCTTCACCGTTTACCGCCTCGGAGAGCACGGGCGCCGCAGTCTCCGGGATCCCGTTCTCCGCAGGCAAAACGAGCTCTGTCTCTTCCCGATTTTTGCTCCGTTCGGCACGCAGTTCTTCCATGATTTCGGCAAAGCGGTCGCCGCGTTCCTCGTAGCTGCGGAAGGCGTCGAAACTTGCCGACGCAGGAGAAAGCAGGACGTTCTGCCCCCTCTTTGCGGTCAGAAAGGCGACCCGCACGGCGATCTCGAACGGCTTGCAGAGGGTGAGCGCCGAATATCCCGTCTTGAGGGCGGCATTCAGGATGCGGAAGGCGTTCTCGCCGTAGATGACGACGTGGCATACATGCGAATTCCCGATCGCCTCGAAGAGCGGTTCGTAGGAGTATCCCTTATCCTTTCCGCCCACGAGGAGAACGCTCTCCCCCTTTACGCTCCCGATGGCCTTGACGGCCGAATCGACATTGGTCGCCTTGGAGTCGTCGATGAACGTGACGCCGTCCACCTCGCCGATCGTGCTGATCCGGTGCCGCACGCCGCGGAAAGAGGAGAGCGCCTCGGCAACGGACGCATTGTCTACACCGAAGAGCTTGGCGGCGCAGATGGCGGCAAGGGCGTTCATGCGGTTGTGCTCCCCTTCGAGCAGAAGATCGCTCTCGGCGCAGACCTTTTCGCCCATATAGCAGAAATAACCGTCTGCGAGATAGCCCCCGTTCACCCGTTCCGCGGCGGAGAACCAGATCACCTTCGCCTTGGTGTGCTCCGCAAATCCGCGCACGATGGGGTCGTCGTAATTGAGGACAGCGTATTCGCTCTCGGTGGCGTTTTTGAGGATGCGCGATTTTAAGAATATGTAATTCTCGAGTGTGTAATGGCGGTTGAGATGGTCCTCCGTGATATTGAGCACGACGGCGACGTGCGGACGGAAGGAGGTCAGCGTCTCGAGTTGGAAGGAAGAGATCTCGGCGACGGCGATGCCGTCCTCCCCGAGTTCTTTGAGGCAGGCGGTGATGGGTTTCCCCACGTTTCCGCATGCGATCGCCTTCTTTCCCGCCTTTTGGAGAATGCTCTCGAGCATTGTAACGGTCGTCGTCTTCCCGTTGGTCCCCGTCACGCCGACGGCGGGACAGCGGAGCCCGAGCGCGCCCAATTCGGTCTCGCCGAGGACGCGGCCGCCCGCCCGTTTGAAGGAGACGGGAAGCGGATGATCCACGGGGATGCCGGGGCTCAGGACGAGAACGTCGCAGGTTGCGGAGACCTCTGCAAGGTTCTCTCTCCGCACCGAGACGCAGCCGATCGCCTCGAGACGCTCTCTCGTCTTTTGCACATTTTCATCGTCGACATCGTCATAGAGCAAGACCTCCGCGCCGTGCTCCCGCAGGTACTCCGCGCTCGCGATGCCCGAGCGGGACAGGCCCGCAACGAGAAATTTTTGCCGTTCGAATAACATATGAGTCTCCTTTTTCAGACAAAGGGCAGGATGAGGGTGACGCCGACCGCCGCCGTAGAAGCGGCATACACATAGGAGATCCTGGCCTCCGCGTATCCCTTCTGCTGAAAGTGGTGGTGGATAGGCGCCATCCTGAACATGCGCTTGCCCGTTTTTTTATAGTATATTACCTGCAGGATGACGGATATGCTCGAAAGGACAAAAGCACCGCCCAAAAGCGGGATGACCAAAGCGTTCCCCGAAAAGAGCGCGATGCTCGCGACAAACCCGCCGAGGGACAGCGATCCCGTATCGCCCATGAATACGCTCGCGCGGTTGGTATTGAAGAGGAGAAATGCGCCGAGGGCGCCCGCAAGCGCAAAGCAGAGGGTCGCGCACGCTCCGCCCTTCTGCGCGAGGATGAGGACGCCGAGGAAGAAAAAGCAGACGGCGGAGACCGAGCCGGCAAGTCCGTCGAGGCCGTCGGTCAGGTTGACTCCGTTGACGGTGGCAAGAAAGACAAAGACCGCAAAGGGAAGCATCCACCAGCCGAGATCGAAGGAGAAGTCCGTATACGGGATCCGGAGCACGGTGAGCCCCTCCCTGCAACAATAGAAGCCCGCGATCAGGGCGACGGCGAACTGAAAGAGCAGTTTCTGATAGGGACGGAGCCCGAGGTTATCCCCTCTCCGTTTTTTGAGAAGGTCGTCCAAAAATCCCACGGCGAGATAGCCGAGCCCCACGGCGAGAGAGACAAAAAAGGGCTTGTCCGCTCTCCCCGCAAAGACAAGGGAGACGATGCAGGCCGCCGGGACAAAGGCGAGCCCGCCCATCGTCGGAGTGCCCTTTTTGGACGCATGCTCCTTGACGTATGAGAGGATATTCTGCCCCGCGCCCAGTCTTTTGAGAAGAGGCAGCGCAAGCGCACACAGCACGGCGGAGAGCAAAAACGAGAGAAGAAGCACGAAAAGAGGCGTTCGCATCACGATTTCTCCAGAATGGATCTTACAATAGCTTTATCGTTGTAGGCATACTTTATTCCCATGATCTCCTGCTCGTGTTCGCCGCCCTTCCCCGCGATGAGGAGAATGTCGCCCGCGCCGAGCAGGGAGAGCGCGTACCGCGTGGCCTCCTCCCGTTCCTCGATGACGGTATAATTGTCCGAGATCCCGGAAAACCCCTCTTCGATCGCCGACAGGATGGCGATGGGATCCTCGTAGCGCGGATTATCCGACGTCAGGACGGAGAAATCCGCCGTCTTTGCCGCGATCTCCCCCATGAGCGGACGCTTGGCGGCGTCGCGGTTTCCGCCGCAGCCGAAGAGGATAATCAGCCTTCCCTTGCAGTACGGGCGCAGGGCCTCGAGCGATTTGCGGATGCCGTCGGGCGTATGGGCAAAGTCCACAAAGACCTCCGCCCCGTTCACCGACGCGACCAATTCGAGCCGCCCCTCCACGGAGACCTCGCCGAGCCCCTTTGCGATGGACTCCGACGATGCGCCGAGCTTTTTTGCCGCCGTCGCCGCCGCAAGCGCATTGGAAACGTTGTGCCGTCCCGTCATGGGAAGGTTCACCTCGATGAGATCGTCCTCGAGATTGAGCATCATCTGCGTCCCGGAGAGGGATTCCCGTTCGATGAGGGCAAAGCAGTCGGCCGGGTTGTCCAGTCCGTACGTCGTTGCGGGCACGCCGCCGAGGGTGCGGGAGAAGGGATCGTCGGCATTCAGGACCGCCGCGCGGCAGGATGCGGACGTAAAGAGCTGCGCCTTGGCCTCGCCGTACGAGCGGAGATCCCCGAAAAAGTCGAGATGATCCTGCGTGAGGTTGGTGAATACGGCGAGATCGAAACGGATGGGGATCGTCTTTTTGAGGGCGAGCGCATGGGCGGAGACCTCCATCGAGACGGCCTCCATCCCATGGCGGCGCATGTCCGCGAGCGTCGAAAAAAGTGCGGCGGGATCGGGCGTCGTCAGCGTGGGCGGAATGACAACGTCGCCGTAGCGCGCGCCGAGCGTACCGAGGAGCCCCGTCCGCTTTCCGTCCGCATTCAGAATGGAGCGGATCATATGCGCGACCGTCGTCTTTCCGTTGGTCCCCGTGATCCCCACCGTCATGAGACTGCGTTCGGGATGTCCGTAGAAGGCGGCGGACACGCGCGCCATCCCCTCTCTTGCGTCGGGGACGATCAGCTGCGGGAGAGAGACGTCGAGTCCACGCTCGCAGAGGAGTGCGGCCGCACCCCGTTCCTCCGCTTCCGCGGCGAAGGCATGCGAGTCGGCATGCGTCCCGCGGAAACAGAAAAAGAGATCGCCCGGACCCGCAACGCGGCTGTCCGTGCAGAGCGAACGGATGCAGACGTCGCTCCCGGTCCGTGTTGCGCCCTTGATCTCGTTCGCCAATTCGCTCAATTTCATACTTCCTCCGACGGCGGGATCTTCATGATGTCGATGATCCCTTCGAAAATTTCCTTGGCGCAGGGTGCGGCAACGGTGCTTCCGTAATAGCTGCCCTGCGGTTCGTCCACGATGATGAGACAGAGATAGCGTGGTACATCGGCGGGGAAAAATCCGAGAAAGGAAGAGACATACTTCCCCTGCGCGATAACGCCGTTCTCGTATTTCTGCGCCGTCCCCGTCTTTCCCGCGACCCGATATCCCTCGATGTACGCCTTTTTGCCGCTTCCGTCCCGTACCACCCCTTCGAGCATACCGCGGAGGATCGCCGAGGCCTCCTCCCCGACCGTCCTTCCCACCGGCACGGGACGGATGCGTTCGGAGACGGAGCCGTCCGAAGAGGAGAGCTCCGAGACGAGGCGGGGCGCATAGTAGTAGCCGCCGTTGACGGCGGAGGCGGCCGCACAGGCGAGCTGGAGCGGCGTCACGGCGATGGACTGGCCGAACCCGATGCGGGCAAAGTCGCAGGCACGCAGCGCCTGTTCGGGAAGCAACATCCCGATCGCCTCTCCCGAGAAATCGATACCCGTCGCACGGCCGAACCGGAAGAGCGACAAATAGTCGTAGAAGGTCTCGGGTCCGAGGGCGAGCGCAATATCCACGAAACAAGGGTTGCAGCTGTTGTTGAGCGCTTCCGCAAGCGTCTGCCCGCTGTGTTTTCCGTTGGCATGATCGCTCCAGCAGCGGATGGTCGTACCGTCCACCGTGCGGGTGCGTGAGCTCGAAAAGACATGCCGCCCGGGATCGAGCGCGCGGCGGTTTCCTTTGAGGAACTCCTCGATATTTGCCGCAGCCGTGATGATCTTGAACGTAGAACCCGGTTCATAGATATCCGAGACGAGATTGTTACGGGAGAGCGCGTTGAGCGTGTCGAGATCGTCGCGCGGGATCGCGTTGAGGTCGTAGGAAGGGAGATTGACCATAGCGAGGACCGAAAAGTCGCGCGGGTCAAGCACGACCGCACGGGCCGCCTTGGCCGCACTCTCTTCGAGCACACGTCCCATGGTCTGTTCCGCGACCGATTGGATGCGGTAATCGAGCGTGAGGCGGACGTTGAGCCCGTCTGTTGCGGGAAGATAGGCGGCGGCCGCCCCCCGAAGATCCACTCCGACGAGGTCGGTATCATACAGGATCTCCCCGTTCTCGCCCGCAAGATAGGAATTGTAGTAGGCCTCGATGCCTGTCGTCCCGGAGCGGTCATAGGCGGTGAAGCCGATAACCTGACTTGCAAGAGAGCCGTAGGGATAGACGCGTTCGTCGTTACGGGCATAGTAAACGCCCTTCATTTCACGGCCGGCGATCTCTTCCACCGTCTCCTTTCCGGTGCGACGGACGAGCACGATCTCCGATTTTGTGCGGTCGTTCAGCTTGCGAAAGAGCGCGTCGTACGGCTCGCCGAGCAGGCCGGACAGGATGTGTGCCGTGTTTTCCGCATCTTCCACCGCGTTGGCGCGCGCATAGATGCCGTATCCCGCACGGTTGCCCGCGAGGATCTCGCCGTTCCGGTCGGTGATGACCCCTCTCCCCGCGTTGACGGGGATCTCGCGCGTCCATTGGTCGAGGGCGAGATAGTGCAGTTCGTCCTCCCAAATGAGCTGGATATAGAAGAACCGGCCCAAAAAAACCAAAAAAAGAAAGGTTATCGCCGCGATCACGGCAAATAACCTCTTTTGTAAGACAGATAGAGAGAGTTCCGTCTTGATATTCAGTTCCTCCGAACGGCCTTGTTACGCTTTGATCATTCCGTTCTCTTTTGCCCACTTTTCCACCCGTTCGGGGGAAGTGGCCCTTGCGATATCCTCGTCGAGCTGACGGACCGATTCGGTCAGACGTCCGAGTTCCGCCTTCTTCTCCGCGATGTCGGCATGGATGGAATTGAGCACTGCGGTGTTGATGCAGACGATCGCAATGGCGACGACGATGGTCGCAACGACCGTTGCGAGAAGCAGACGCGTCTTGACAGAAAGAGATGCCCAGAATCCGGGTTCCGCCTTTGCGGCCCCTTCCTCGACCGTCCTGTGGAGCATGGTGCGGGCGGTGGGAATGCTGTCCTCTTCCGCATAGACGGGAGCGGGCGCATAGGTCTCCTGCGGAGCGGCATACACCCTGTTTACGGGAGCCGAGTAGACCGGAGTCTCCTCCTCGCGCGGGCCCATCGTATAAAAGCCCTTGGTGTATTTGACGTCCTCGAAAAGGCGTTTGCTCGTTTCGGCAGGTGCGGGCGGGGCGACGTAATCGGCGATCCGGGCCACATTGCTTGCGGTGGGATCGGCGCGCACAAAGGCGGGACGCTCCGTCCGGACAGGCGCTTCGCGCTCGGACGTCCGGTCGGGTTCGCTGTAAGACACGCGTTCCCGGACGGGAGAGGCGCTGTCCACGAGCCTTCTGTAATTTTCGGGAATTTCGCTGTTGTGCGCGTCCTGTTCGTTCTCGAAAGGCTTTTGAAACTCCTCGCGGTAGCGGTCGAATTCGGATGACGTTAATTTATTTTCGCGAATGGTACGATCCATCGGTGTTCTCCCTTATCCTATTCAGGATAATGCTCTTTCATGCCTCAGATTTTGCAGGCGATCCGGAGCTTTGCGCTCTTGCTGCGCGGATTTATCGCAATTTCCTCTTCACTCGCCGTGAGAGGCTTTTTGGTGATCAGCTTGATCTCGCTCTTTTTCCCGCATACGCACACGGGAAAGCTCTTGGGACAGGTGCAGCCGACCGAAAGGTCGCGCATGACCTGTTTTACGATCCGGTCCTCCAGCGAATGGAACGTAAGGATACAACCCCTTCCTTCGGGCTTGAGGCGGCGGAAGAGCCCCGTCACGCATTCCGCAAGTCCGTCAAGCTCTCCGTTCACTTCGATCCGAACGGCCTGAAAGACCTTTCTTGCGCAGGCGGCCCCTCTCATGCGGGGAGGGAGCCCCTCTTCGACGAGCTCTTCAAGACGGCCCGTCGTGGTGATCGCTTCTTTCTCCCTTGCGGCGACGATACGTCTTGCAATCGGTCCCGCAAAGTCCTCTTCCCCGTATTCGCGGAAGATGCGTTTGAGCTCCTCCTCGGAATAACCGTTTATGACATCCTCTGCCGTAAGCGGTGCGCGCAGATCCATGCGCATATCGAGGGGAGCATCCTTCATGCGGTAGGCAAAGCCCCGCTTTTTGTCGTCGATCTGATGGGAGGAGATGCCAAAGTCGAGCAGGAACCCGTCCAGCCCGGCGACCTTCTCCCGGTCGAGAACACTCGCAAAATTCTTGTAATCGGTTCTGTAGAGGGAAAACCTGCCCGCGTAGGGCGAAAGGGTCTTTTGGGCCTCCTCGATGGCCTCGCCGTCCCGATCGGTTGCGATGAGACGGACGTTCGGGCCGGCGGCAAGGATCGCACCCGAGTGCCCTGCCCCACCGCAGGTTCCGTCGAAATAAATTCCCCCGTCCCGGATCGCAAGGCCCTCGATGACCTCACGGAGAAGTACGGGACGATGATATTCAAACATTTTCGGGCGATGCGGGCTTGCGGTTGTAGAACACGCTGTTGGCCTGCTTCAAGGTCATTTCCGCCTTCTTCGCCTCGTAGCGGTCCTTGTCCCATACTTCGATGAAGTCGACAAGACCGATGATGACGATCTCTTTTTCCAGACCCGCGTAATCGCGCAGATACTTGGGGATCTTGGTGCGGCCCTGATTGTCCGTCTCGGCCGGGACCACAGACTCATAGATGAAGCGCATTGCGTCCATCAGTTCGGGATCGCCGGGGTCGACGTCGATGTGCTTTGCGAGCCGCCTGTCCTTGACGGACTCCGGCATGATGCTGAGGCAGTCGGGAGCGTATTCGACAAAATAAAGCGTCTCCTTCCCGAAGGCATTGAGATAGGCCTTGGGGATGCGCATCCGCTTTTTTTCATCCAGTTGATGGTCAACTCTTCCGCTCAGCATTTCCTTTCCTCATTCGGTGCCGATCCGACATCGTGGTTCTATTATAACACATCCGTTTCCCCCCTGTCAACCACCTTTGACCACCTTTTTTACAAATCGGGAAACTTTTTTCGAAAATATTGAAAACAAATGTTCGTATTATAGGCATATTCGTTCAGCTTTTTTGAATTTCCGAGGAAAATTACCCTTCCTTTCCCCCATTTATGGGGGTCATGCGGGGTCAGGGGGTGGTCAGCCGTCCCTGACGCGGGGAGGGCAAAAAGGTGGTCACGCCGCTCCGTCTCCGACCGGTCAAGCGGAAATCCGAGGGAGATGAGAACGGTTTTCAGGCGGCGTGCCGTCCCCCGGGCTCCGTCAAAGAGTTTGAGGCCGAGATAGGCGCCGATCTGCCCTGCGACGAGAGCATAGTGCGTACAGCCGAGGACGGCGCCGTCATAGGCGCGCGCGTGCGCCAAACCCTTTGGAATGTGTTCGGACAGATTGAGCGGTGCGCCGCGGAGCACATGATCCTCGATCGCGGCGGCAAGTCGGGGAAGCGGAAGAAAGTCGAACCGCGTTCCGGGGAGGCGGTCCGCAAGCGCACGGACGCGGGGACTTGCCGCGGTGACGGGCGTTGCGAGGAGGAGCACGTTCCCGCATGACCGAGCCGCCTGTTTGAGGGCGGGTTCCACGCCGATGACGGGGAAAGGATATTTTTTGCGCATCGCCTCCGCCGCGACCGCCGTGGCGGTGTTGCAGGCAAGGATGACGGCGTCCGTTCCGAGCCGCAGAAAGCACCCGAGCGCCTCATCCGTAAAGGCGAGGATCTCCCCTTCCGTGCGGCTGCCGTAGGGTGCGCGCGCGTTGTCGCCGAGATAGGCATATTCGGCCCCGGGGACTTCCCCGAGACAGGCGCCGAGAACCGACAGGCCGCCGATCCCGCTGTCAAAGACTCCAACCTTGGGGCATCTGTCCATCCCGTTTCTCCTTTTTTTCGGAAAAAATACGATTTTTTTGCGTTACAAGGGCAAAAAACAGTTTACAAGGATTTTATTTTATGTTAAAATAGCTTAGGTTATTCGAAGAAAGAAAAAGGAGTACACATACCGTGGCAAATATCAAGTCCGCTAAAAAGCGCGTTTTGGTGACCGAAAAGAAGACGATGGAAAACAAGGCCGTAAAGTCCGCCCTCAAGACGCAGATCAAGAAATTCCTTGCTGCCGTCGATGCAGGCGATAAGGCGCTTGCGGAAAAGCTCTATCCCGAGACCGTTTCCGCCATCGATTCCGCCGCTACCAAAGGCATCCTTCACAAAAACAATGCAGACAACAAAAAGGCCAAGCTTGCCAAAAAGCTCGCAAAACTGGCCGCCTGAAAAAGCGCTTTCCCGGCGCCCGCGCTTTTGCGCGGGCGTTTTTTTGCCCTCCCGCGGGCCGTTCTGTCATTCCCGACCCTCCTTACGGAGGGTTTTTGTTTGGCGGGTACATTTCATTGAACAAAAGCAAGATTCAAGGGGATTTTCGAAAAAACTGCGGATTTGCTTGACATCCCATCCGGAATATACTATACTGCTTTACGTTCGCAGTTTATTTTTATTAAACTTTTGGTTTAGAATTGCGAGAGTTTCGTAAAAATAGGCCGAAAGTTTACAAATACGAAACCGATCCGGGGAGAACGACTATGGAATTGGGCACAAAACTCAGAGATATGCGTCAGAAAAAGGGCCTCACGCAGGAGGAACTCGCCGACCGCTGCGAGCTCACGAAGGGATACATTTCCCAGCTCGAAAACGATCTGACGAGCCCCTCCATCGCCACGCTCGTGGACCTTCTCAATGCTCTCGGTTCCAGCCTCGGCGACTTCTTCCACGAAGAACAGGAGGAAAAACTCGTATTTCCCGAGGCGGAATTCATCGAAAAACAGTCGGACGGCATGGTCTGGAACTGGGTCATCCCCAATGCGCAGAAGAACATGATGGAGCCCGTTCTGGTCTCGCTCGACCCCGGTGCGTCCACCCAACCGGACTTCCCCCACGAGGGCGAAGAATTCGGCTTTGTGCTCGAAGGAAAGATCGACCTCGTCCGGGCGGGAAAGAGCCATATCGCAAAGAAGGGCGAGAGCTTTTACTTCACGGCGGACAAGGAACACTTCATCGTCAACCGAGGAAAGAGCAAGGCACGGTTTTTGTGGATCTCGACGCCGCCGAACTTCTGATTTTTCGAAGTTTGCGTAGTTCTATGTCTCACATAATACTATTAAAACGACCGATTTTTACGAAAATCGAGCGATAAAGTACCCAAAAGAGGAGGTTCGCCCGTGGCAGAACACATCATCGAACTCAAAAACGTTACCAAGTACTATGACGACAACCTCGTCATCGACGACGTAAGTTTTTACGTGAACAAGGGAGAATTCATCACCTTCCTCGGTCCGTCCGGCTGCGGCAAGACCACGACGCTCCGGATGATCGCCGGGTTCGATCTCCCCACGAGCGGACAGATCCTTCTCGACGGAAAGGACATCTCCCTGCTTCCGCCCAACAAGCGGCCCGTCAATACCGTCTTTCAGCGGTATGCCCTCTTCCCCCACCTCAATGTGTTCGAAAACATCGCCTTCGGCCTCAAGTGCAAGACGGTGCTGAATACCTATGAGAACGACAAGGGCGAGACGTACACGCGGAAGGAAAAGCTCTCCAAGAAAGTGATCGCCGAAAAGGTCGGGCGCGCCCTCGAGATCGTGGACCTCGAAGGATTCGAAAAGCGTTCCATCTCCACGCTGTCGGGCGGCCAGCAGCAGCGCGTCGCCATTGCACGCGCCATCGTCAACGAACCCGAGATCCTTCTGCTCGACGAGCCCCTCGGCGCACTCGATCTCAAGATGCGCAAGGAGATGCAGATCGAGCTCAAAGAGATGCACCGCCGCCTCGGCATCACCTTCATCTATGTGACGCACGACCAGGAGGAGGCGCTCACGATGTCCGATACCATCGTGGTCATGTCGGATGGCATCGTGCAGCAGATCGGCACACCCAAGGGCATTTACGACGAACCCGCCAACACCTTCGTGGCCGACTTCATCGGCGAAAGCAACATTTTGAGCGGCACGGTCACGGGCGACAAACGGGTGAAATTCTGCGGAAAGACCTTCGACTGCCTCGACGAATTCGAAAAGAATGAGCTGGTAGATGTGGTCGTTCGCCCCGAAGATATCCACATGTGCGCCCCCGAGGAGGGCCAGCTCAAGGGCAAGGTGCTCTCCGTTGTATTCAAGGGCATCCACTATGAGATCACCGTGCAGGTGGGAAAATACGAGCTCGTGGTGCAGAGCACCGAAAGTAGAAAAGAGGGCGAGCACATCGGGCTCACCATCTCTCCCGACGGCATCCACCTCATGAAGCCAAAATACACCAAAAACGTCTTCGACGGCGTCATCACCAAGCACAACACGGTGGAATTCGCCGACGGCGAATTCGATTGTGACGTCACCCAGCTCTACCCCGGCAGCCATCTCGACGAGGAGGAATACCTCGTTCTGCCCACGGGCGAGCGGCTTGACCTCACCGGCGAAGAAGTCAGTGTGGAAGT
>CANQUL010000008.1 GCA_947627015.1 uncultured Clostridia bacterium
GTGTTCCGTTCGTGGGACAACCCCCGCGCCAACGTCTACCGCATGGACCACGACATCCCTTACAGCTGGGGCACCGCCGTCAACGTCCAGATGATGGCGTTCGGCAACATGGGCGACAACTGCGGCACGGGCGTTGCGTTCACGCGCAATCCCGCCACGGGCGAAAAGGGCCTCATGGGCGAATTCCTCACCAACGCACAGGGCGAGGACGTCGTCGCGGGCGTCCGCACTCCCATGCCCATCGCCGAGATGGCACGCGTCTTCCCCGACGTCTACAAGCAGTTCCAGCAGGTCTGCACCATCCTCGAGAATCACTATCACGACATGCAGGACATGGAGTTCACCGTCGAGAACGAAAAGCTCTACATGCTCCAGACCCGTAACGGCAAGCGCACGGCTGCCGCGGCCATCAAGATCGCCTGTGACCTCATCGACGAGGGCATGATCACCGAGCAGGAAGCGCTCATGCAGATCGACGCCAAGTCCCTCGACATGCTGCTCCATCCGCAGTTCGACCCCAAGGCCTTGAAAGAAGCCGACAAGAACAACGTCGTCGGCAAGGGCATCGCGGCTTCCCCCGGCGCCGCCGCAGGGACCATCGTCTTTACCGCAGAAGACGCCGTCAAGGAAGGCAAGGCGGGCAAGAAGGTCGTTCTCGTCCGTCTCGAGACCTCTCCCGAGGACATCGAGGGCATGAAGTTCGCGCAGGGCATCCTGACCGTCCGCGGCGGACAGACCTCCCACGCGGCCGTCGTTGCCCGCGGCATGGGGACCTGCTGCGTCTCCGGCTGCGGCGACATCAAGATGGACGAGGAGAACAAGCAGTTCACTCTCGCCGGCAAGCTCTTTAAGGAAGGCGACGTCCTGTCCCTCGACGGCTCCACCGGCACCATCTACGACACGCTCATCCCCACCGTTCCCGCCGATCCCAACTCGGGCTACTTCGGCCGCATCATGGAACTTGCCGACAAGTACAAGGCGCTCGGCGTCCGCACCAACGCGGATACCCCCAAGGACGCCAAGCAGGCGGCGGCATTCGGCGCGCAGGGCATCGGCCTCTGCCGTACCGAGCACATGTTCTTCGATCCCGCAAGGATCGGCGCCTTCCGCGAGATGATCTGCGCCGACACCGTGGAGGAGCGCGAGAAGGCGCTCGCCAAGATCGAGCCCATGCAGCAGGCCGACTTCGAAGGTCTCTTCGAGGCGCTCGGCGGCCAGCCCGTCACCATCCGCTTCCTCGATCCGCCGCTCCATGAGTTCGTTCCCACCGAAGAGGAGGACATCGCCGCCCTCGCAAAGGCACAGAAGAAGACCGTCGCCCAGATCAAGCAGATCATCTCCGACCTCCACGAGTTCAACCCCATGATGGGTCACCGCGGCTGCCGTCTCTGCGTCACCTATCCCGAGATCGCCGTCATGCAGACCAAGGCCGTCATGAAGGCCGCCATCGCCGTCGCCAAGCGGCACAAGGACTGGTCGGTCGTTCCCGAGATCATGATCCCGCTCACCGGCGAAGTCAAGGAATACAAGTTCGTCAAGGACATCGTCGTCAAGACGGCCGAAGAGGTCATCAAGTCCAAGCACAAGAAGATCAAGTACGAAGTGGGTACCATGATCGAGATCCCGCGTGCGGCGCTCACCGCAGACGCGATCGCGAAGGAGGCGCAGTTCTTCTGCTTCGGCACCAACGACCTCACGCAGATGACCTTCGGCTTCTCCCGTGACGACGCAGGCAAGTTCCTTCCCGCTTACTATGCCAACAAGATCTATGAGAGCGATCCGTTCGCACGTCTCGACACGACGGGCGTCGGCCAGCTCATGGAGATGGCGACCAAGAAGGGCAAGAAGGCCAACAAGAAGCTCCACCTCGGCATCTGCGGCGAACACGGCGGCGATCCCTCGTCCATCGAGTTCTGCCACAACATCGGCCTCACCTATGTCTCCTGCTCGCCTTACCGCGTCCCGATCGCGCGTCTTGCAGCCGCGCAGGCAAACATTAAGAATCCTCGCAAGTAAGTCGGCTGCAAGACAAAGCGCACCGACGAACGATTCAGACAGAAAAAACGAGTGCCCTCCCCGTGCGGGAGGGCACAGTATATATGAGGAGGTTTCGCTTTAAGCAGCCGCGCAGGCAAACATTAAGAATCCTCGCAAGCAAGTCGATTTCGCAAATTTCTTCCGAAATAGCTCCCTACGGGGCAAAATAAGGGCAAAGAAATTTGCGAGGGGTAAGCTCTTCCAACTCAAAGCCCCGTCGCCCGCGAACGGGTTTGTCCTCAAAGACAAGAAGCGCGAAGCGCAAATGGAGTGAAAAACCAAAAAGCGTGGTTTTTGGTTTTTCATGAGAGGGAGAAGTAAGGAAAGGAATCAAGTAAAACGAACAGCGCTCCGGAACGGAGCGCTGTTTTCCTTGCTGTCCCTGAAAGGGAAAGTGGCCGAACGAAGTGAGGTCGAAAGGGTTTTAACCCCTCTGTCACTGCGTGACAGCTCCCCTACAGGGGCGCCGAGATTGCCTCTGACGCGGGGAGACCTCTCCGTCACAACCATATTTCGCCCCCCTTTAACGGCGATGGACCGAATTTGTGCATACCATGTCCGGGCCCTGCCGTGCAAAACCCAAGGTCCGACGATCCCGTCATGCCACCGCCCTTACGATTCACGGCCCGTCAGATAATCGATCGTGACCCCGAAATAGTCGGCAAGCGCGATGAGATTGGACATGACGGGCTCCCGCAGTCCGTTTTCCCACAGGCTGATGATCCCTTTGCTGACATGGATCTCCGATGCAAGTTGCTCCTGCCCGATCTCCTTCTCCAACCGAAGTTCCCGCAGGATTTGTCCGAATGTATTCTGCATACCAAAATTTTCTCACAAAAGTAAGTATTTATGCTTGACTTCTTACTTTTGTAAGAGTATAATGAAGAAAATCACCCAACAAGGAGAAAAAACATGCAGAAAAAGAAATTGGCTATTTTATGTTTGGCACTCGGCGTCGCCATCGTTGTGTCGATCGTTTTCGCGGTCGCCGTTCCGCTGATCATGCGATCCATCGAAGAGGGGAAGCATACTTATATGGACGGCTGGTCGAACGACGAGAATTCCCATTGGAAGACTTGTTCCGAATTTGAATGCCTCATGGCGGGAACGCGGTTCAAGGAAGCAAAGCATACCTTTGAGTACGGAGAACCGGAGATCATCCGCAGCGTCGGCTCTCCCGACAAAACAAAGGTCACAAAAACGTGTAAAGTCTGCGGGTATGAGGACGCGGATATTACCGAGGGAGAGCTCGTCTACGGCTCCAAAGAGTACCCCGCCTCCCCCGAAGACATGGGCCCGGTCTACTTCGGCGACGGGGAGATGTACCCGTCATTTTCGCACGGGGACACGTTCGAATATTATTGTAAACTCGATTTCGAAACGGCGGGCACGATCACCTTCACGCGCGGATACTATACGGGCAACAGGTGGAATCCGCGCAGTCCGGAAGGGACTTTCACGCTCTATGATTCCGATTGGAACGAGGTCTCTCTGGCGAAACAATCCGACCTGTCCTATGATAAAGGGAGTTACCGCTTCGACATTTTCAAGGCGGAGATCGGAAGGGGAAGCTATTATCTGCATCTCAAAATTACCGAGAAAGGCGACGGAGGAAGTTACTCCTACAAGGTCAATTACTCCTTCCAAGCGTCCGGCGCTGATCCCGCGGCGGTCTGAACGGAGACATTTCGATGAAAACGAAGTGAGGTCGAAAGGGTTTTAACCCCTCTGTCACTGCGTGACAGCCGCCTTTGAACGGCAATGGACCGAGTTTGCGCATACCATGTCCAGGAGAGGGCGGACAAAAACGGCAAAATCTTCTTTTTTTGTAAAGCTCTTGACAAGGGCGGACGGATGTAGTATAATAGAGAAAAAAAAGGAGAACGCACAAATGAAAGAATTCGATATGCTCTGCAGAGAATACGAGGAGATGGATGCGGCGACGTACACCCTTCTTCTCGCCGAAAAGTCGGCGACCGTTCTGCCCGCGCTTGCGGCCGTCACCGAAGGGGGATTGAGCGGCGCTGCCGTCTTTGCGACCTTCGTGCTCGGCGCCGTGGTGGCCGACGGGCGTCTCTCGGAAGAGGAATTTGCCCTGACCCGCCCGCTGTTTGCGGCCTTCTTCGGCGATGAGGTCTCTTACGAGGACTGCAAAAAGACGGTGCGCGCCTTAAAGCCCGAATCCAAGGAGCTCAAGGAGTCGGTCGACGCCATGGTCGACGTTTTAGGCCTTCTCTCGGAGGACCTCAAAGACGACCTCGTCCTCATCTGCCTGATGATCTGCGCCATCGACGGCAAGGTCTCGATGAAGGAGAAGCGCTGGATCAAACAGCTCGTAAAATGAGACCCCATATCGCTTTTTTCGCAAAAAGAGAGGGGAGACGAACGCATTCGTCTCCCCTTTTTGCATGGGATCTTTTACCCCGCGGAGGGGTTCATCATGTCGCACAGCCGCACCATCGCACTCGAGACGGGGAACGCCGCGAGGACGACGCAGACGAGATAGAGGAGCTGGGGGAAGGTGAACGTGACCGCGTCCCACCCGTCATAGACGAGATTGCCGAGCCCCGGCACGGTGAGGACGAGAATACACAGCGCCGCGCTGATGCCATAGAGGACAATGCGCAACAGGTTGAAGGGTTGCAGGATGCGGAAGAGCATCACGAGTCCGCCGAAGGTCAGCGCAAGGAGCAGCATGGGGGAGAGATTGTCCGCAAAGCCGTAGGAGGCGGGCAGGAGCAGCGAGGCCGTGTATACGGACATGATACAGGCGATGAGCGTCAGCGCCCCCGGAATGGACCGTGACAGGACGTAGGGGATAAATCGTCCCTTCACCCGTTCGGTATTGGGCTGCATGGACACGACGACGGAGGGCAGCGCGGCGATGAGCACTTCGAAGAGGAGCATGTTGTTGGTCTTGAAGAAGTAGGGCGTCTGCGTGCCGCTCATGGTGATGGAGAAGCAGATGATGGCAAGGAAGGCGGTAAACAGCGTCTTCATGATATAGAGGCTCGCGGACGACTTGACGTTGTTGATGACCCGTCTCCCCTCATAGACGACGGAAGGCAGATTCATGAAGTTGTTGTCCATGAGCACGATGTGGGAGATGTTGCGCGCGGCCTCCGAACCCGAGGCGACGGACACGGCGCAGTCGGCCTCCTTTAAGGCGAGGATATCGTTGACGCCGTCCCCCGTCATGGCGACGGTATTCCCCTGCTTTTTGAGTGCCTTGACGAGGATGGCCTTCTGCTCGGGCGTGACCCGTCCGAACACGGTATACTGGGTGGCGACGTTCTCCACTTCGAGATCGGTCAGTCCGTCGAGGGAGATGTACTGATTGGCATGGCGGACGCCCACGCGGCGGGCGACCTCGGACACGGTGATGGGATTGTCGCCCGAGATGATGCGAACGTCCACGTCGTTCTCGCGGAACCACTTGACCGTTTCGACGGCGTCGGAGCGGACGTTGTCGGCAAGCGTGATGATGGCGGCGGGACGCAGCATGGCGGGCAGACGGTCTCCCGTGAGGGGAGAGGGCGTATAGGCGAGGACCATGACCCGGAGCCCCGCGTGGGCGTATTGCTTGACGATGCGTTCCACCTTGAAGGGAATGGGCCGAAGCACAAATTCGGGCGCACCCATGACGAAGGTCCCGGAGTCGCCGAACGTCACGGCCGAGAACTTGCGTGCCGAGGAGAAGGGCAGGACGCGGGTGGCGGTGAGGGCGGTGGACAGCCCGAACCGTTCGCGCAGGGCGATGGAGGTCTGGTTGTTGTCGTCGAGGGCATAGAGCATGCTGCCCATGATCTCGTCGAGACTGTTTTCCGAATAGCTCCCGAGGAGCATGCAGTCGCTCACCGTCATGCGGCCGTCGGTGATGGTGCCCGTCTTGTCGAGACAGACGATGTTGACGCGGGCGAGCGTCTCGAGGGAGTAGAAATCGCGGACAAGGGTATGCTTTTTTGCGAGCCGCCACACGCCGAGGCCCATGGCCGCGGAGGTGAGGAGCAGCAGTCCCGAGGGGATCATGCCGATGACGACGGCGCCCGTCAGCATGATGGATTCGGAGACGTTGCCGCCCGTCGAGGACCAATTGACCCAATACATGCCCGCGGCGATGAGCGGGATAAAGCAGCCGATGAAGAGGATAAAGAGCCGGATGGAGCGGATGATCTCCGAGCGCGGCTTTTTGTACTTCTTGGCCTTGGAAGCGAGGGAGTTGAGATAGGTCGCATTGCCGACCTTGTCGGCGCGCACGCGGCAGGAGCCGCTCGCAAGGAAGGAGCCCGCATAGAGGACGTCGCCCGGATTTTTTTTGACGGGTACCGATTCGCCCGTGAGGAGCGATTCGTTGACCTCGACGGTCCCGTCCGCGAGCACGCAGTCGGCGGGGACCTGATTGCCCGTCTCGAGCAGGAGAACGTCGTCGAGCACGATCTCGCAGGAGGGGATGTCCTGCTTGTGGCCGTCCCGCATGACCTTGACGTGCGAAGTGATGAGCAGGCTCAGCTTGTCGATCTGCCGCTTGGCGAGGATCTCCTGAATGATGCCGATGAGGAGATTTGCGCCGAAGATGGCGACAAAGAGGAACTGCGTGACGGGTGCGCCCGCATAGATGAGGGCGAGCGCGACGAGCAGACACAGCAGGTTGAAGAACGTGCAGATGTTGCCGACAAAGATGCTCGCATAGGACTTGGAGTACTTCTTGGTGACGTCGTTGACGAGAAACTGTTCGGCGCGCGTCTTGACCTGTTCGGATGTGAGGCCCTTGTCGAGGTCGGGGGTAAACCGCTCCACTTCCTCGGGGGAAGGGATCTTGGCGTGCTTGAATTTCTTTTTGAATTTTCGGGTGGCAAAGAGGGGAGAGTGGGAGGTCGCCCCGCCGAGAAAGCGCAGCGAAAAGGGCGTTCTCGGCTCCTCTTCGAGCGGTTCGTTCTCCTCGCGTTCCTCTTCGTCCATGGGTTCGAAGTCCAAAAAAAGAGTCCTCCTTCAAAATTCCCTTTCATTATAGCATGAACGGGACGCAAAAGTCAAAACATCTTCGGGCCCGCCGCGCCGAAAATTTTCTCGGAATGCGTCCCGACAGGGGGCAAACCATTGCCTTTTTGCGCAAAATGGTGTATAATGGGGAAAAAGCGAAAAAACCGAGAGGTAAAAAAATGATCGATATCGCCCTGCTGCGCGCCGACCCCGAGCGCGTCCGGAACAACCTTCGCAAAAAATTTCAGGAGCACAAACTGCCCCTCGTCGACGAGGCCATCGCCCTCGACGACCGGCGCCGTGCCCTTCAGACGGAGGGGGACGCCCTCCGTGCCGCCCGCAACGCGCTCTCCAAGCAGGTGGGCGTTCTGATGCGCGAAAAGAAGCGCGACGAGGCCGAGGCCGTCAAGGCGCAGGTCACCGCGGACGCCGCCCGCCTCGCCGAGGTAGAAAAGGAGACTTCGGAAGTCGCCGAACAGCTCAAGGCCGTCATGATGCGCATCCCCAACTTCATCTCCGACGACACCCCCATCGGAAAGGACGATTCCGAGAATGTGGAGGGGCAGCGCTTTCTGGAGCCCAAGGTGCCCGACTTCGAGGTGCCCTATCATCTCGACATCCTCGAAAAACTTGCGGGCATCGACATCGACAGCGCACGCCGCACGAGCGGACAGGGCTTCTACTATCTCACGGGCGACATCGCACGGCTGCACTCCGCCGTTCTCGCCTATGCCCGCGACTTCATGATCGGCAAGGGCTTCACCTACTGCATCCCGCCCTTCATGATCCGTTCGGACGTCGTGTCGGGCGTCATGTCCTTTGAGGAAATGGAGGGCATGATGTACAAGATCGAGGGCGAGGACCTCTACCTCATCGGCACGAGCGAGCACTCCATGATCGGCCGCTTCATGAACACCACCCTCGACGAAAAGCAGCTTCCCCTGACGCTCACGAGCTATTCTCCCTGCTTCCGCAAGGAGAAGGGCGCGCACGGCCTCGAGGAGCGGGGCATCTACCGCATCCACCAGTTCGAAAAGCAGGAGATGATCGTCATCTGCAAGCCCGAGGACAGTGAGGCATGGTACGAAAAGATGTGGAACTACACCGTGGAGCTGTTTGTCTCCATGGAGATCCCCGTCCGCACCCTCGAGTGCTGCTCGGGCGACCTTGCGGACCTCAAATACCGCAGCTGCGACGTGGAGGCATGGTCTCCCCGCCAGAAGAAGTACTTCGAAGTGGGCAGCTGTTCCAACCTGACCGACGCACAGGCGCGCCGGCTGGGCATCCGCTACAAGGGCGAGGGCGGCAGCAAGTACGCCCACACGCTCAACAACACGGTGGTCGCGCCCCCGCGCATGCTCATCGCGTTCGTCGAGAACCATCTCCGCGCCGACGGGAGCGTCACCATTCCCGAAGTCTTGCGCCCCTACATGGGCGGGCAGAAGGAGATCGTGCCCAAGCAGTGAAATATGTATTCTTCGACATCGAATGCGCCTGCGTGTTCAAAAACGTCGCCAAGATGTGCGCGTTCGGCTATGTCGTCACCGATGAAAAATTCAACCTGCTCGAACGGGAGGACATCCTTCTCAACCCGCGCGGAAAGTTCCATCTGACCGACCGCCGCGGCGGAGAGGGGCTCGTGCTTCCCTACGAGTACGAGGACTTCAAAAAGTATCCCGTCTTTCCCGCGGAGTACCGCCGCATCAAGGAGCTCCTGGAGGACAAGGAGGCCTACGTCCTCGGACATGCTACCCTCAACGACGTCAACTATCTCAATCTCGAGACCAAACGCTACAAGCTCCCGTCCTTCCGCTTCGCCTTCTACGACACCCAATTCTTCTGGATGAACGTGACGGGAGAATACGGGCATCAGGTCGGGCTCGGCGTGATGGCAGAGGAGCTCGGGGTGGAATTCACGCCCCATCGTGCCGTGGACGACGCCTATGCCACCATGCGCGTCTGCGAGGCCCTCTGCAAGCGCGAGGGCGTGGACGTCAAGGGCCTCATCGAGCGCTACGCCGTCCGCGGGGGGCGCATCGAGGACTACCGCATCCGCGGCGCACAGAGCGCGGGGCTCAAAAAGTACCTTGCGGACCGCGAACGCGAGCGGGAGGAATACCACCGCGCGCACGAGGAATTCTACCGCTACGTCAACAAGTACATGCACCGGAGAAAGCGGGGCGGAAAACTCGACGGCAAGGTGTTCTGCTTTGCCAAGGACGTCGAGATCGACGTACCCATGTCCGTAAAGCTGGTGGCTTCCATCTTCAATTCGGGCGGGAAATACACCTCCCATCCCGCCGACTGCAACGTATATATCGCGCGGAGCGAGGGGGGGACGCGCTACGAAAACGCCATGCGGAAAGGGGCCGCGTTCATCCCCCTCGATGCGATCAAAGAGGAACTGATATGATGCTGCCCGAAGCATTCAAGGCACGCATGCAAGAGAGGCTGGGAGAGGGATACCCGGCCTTTTTCGCAAGTTACGACCGTCCGCCCGAAAAGGGCCTCCGCGTCGATCCGCACAAGCTCACGGCGGAAGCCTTCCGTGCCCGCGCGCCCTTTCCCTTGGAGCCCGTTCCGTGGGAGAAGAACGGCTTCTACTGCGAGGGGGAGCGGCTCGGGGCCGATCCCTACCACTTTGCGGGGCTCTACTATCTGCAAGAGCCCTCCGCGATGTGTGCGGCACCCCTGCTCGGGGCAAAAAAGGGGGAGCGCGTCTTGGACCTCTGCGCCGCGCCGGGAGGCAAGACGACGCAGCTCGCCGCGGACATGGATGGCGCGGGCGTGCTCATCGCCAATGAAATTTCCCACGACCGCGCCGGGATCCTCTCGGAAAATCTCGAGCGCATGGGGGTTTCCAACGCGGCGGCGGTCTCGGCGGATTCCGAACGGCTCGCGCGACAATTTCCCTCATTTTTCGACAAAATTCTCGTGGATGCGCCCTGTTCGGGGGAGGGGATGTTCAAAAAGGAGCCCAACGCCGTGCCCGAGTGGAGCGAGGAGAACGTGCTCCGCTGTGCGGCGCGGCAGCGCGCCATCCTCGACGCGGCGGCCGGAATGCTTGCGGGCGGCGGGAGGCTCGTCTACTCCACCTGCACCTTCTCCGAGGAGGAGGACGAATGGCAGGTCGAGGACTTTTTGCGGCGGCACGAAGAATTTACCCTGCTCGGGATGAAAAAGCTGTACCCGCACGAGGTCCGGGGCGAAGGGCATTTTGCGGCGCTCCTCGAACGCACGGACGGTCCGCGACTTTCCCAAAAGCCCTTCCCCGTGAAGAGAAATGCCGCGGCGGAGCGCGCCTTTGCCGCTTTCTCGGAGGACGCCCTCCCTTGGACCTTCAAAGGGGAGATCACGACGCTTGCGGACGGCCGCATGTACGCCCTTCCTTCGGACATGCCTGCCCTGCCGCATCTGTCGGTGCTTCGGTGCGGGGTGGAACTCGGCACTTGGGACGGAAAAATTTTCAAGCCCGCGCATGCGCTCTGCATGGCTCTCGGGACGCATGCGAGGCGGCGGGTGACGCTTTCCCGCGACGGGGCAAGAAAATACCTCCGCGGGGAGACCGCAGAGGCGGAGATTCCGGACGGCTGGTGCGCCGTCTGTGTGGAAGAATTCCCTCTCGGATGGGGGAAATGCGTCCGCGGGGTCGTCAAGAACCACTTCCCCAAAGCCCTGCGCCTCAGGACGTAGCGGGGGGATCCGCCTGCCGCTTCTTCATGCGCAGCCAGTGGAAAAAGCCGTAGCCGTCGAGGAGCAGAAAGACCGAAAAGCAGACGACGAGGGCGATGTATTCGGAATTCCCGGCGGCGGCGAGCGACCACAGGACGATGAGTACGACGTCGTTGGAGGCGTAGGCGAGCGCGTAGAACGGCGAACGGCGGAACGTCAGCACGACGGCCGTAAAGCTCGTGAACACGGAGACGGTGCTCCAAATGAGCCGTTCGGTCCCGAGCGCGCGCAGAAGAAAGTAAAAGCCGCAGGTGACGAGGGCGGCAAGCCCGAGGATGAGGGGGTATTCCCACTTCTTGAGGGTGTTGACTTCGACTTCCGACGTATCGCCGCGGAAGGGATGCCGCAGCCACGAGACGACGGCGGCGAGCGCGATGGGCAGCGACATGCCGAGGTAGGTGATCATCTCGCCGTAATAGCGCATGGAATAGGACACAAAGCCGTAGTAGGCTGCAAAGAGGACACAGAGCATCTGCCCCGCCACATGTCCCTTGGAGACGAGGATGAGGGCCGAGGCGCCGAGCAGCGACCCGAAGAGGTTGAGCAGGTCGGTGTTTCCGCAGGCGAAAAAGGAGACCGTGACGGCGATCACGGAGCCCGCCCAGAGGATGACTTCGAACGGGGTGAAGGAGCGGAAAAATCGTAAGAGACGTTTCATAAGTGAAGAGAATAAGAGAAGAGAAAAATCGGCGGCTTGCGGGCCGCCGATTTCATATTCCGAAGCAATTACTCGTTGTAAGGATCGTTCTCGTCGGGCTGTTCGGCGGGAGCCTCTTCCTCGGGTTCGGGAGCCGGTTCCTCGGGCACGGGTGCCTCTTCGGCCTTGGCTGCCCTTACGGGAGCGATGCGTTCCTTCTTCTTTGCGGCTTTGGGCGCGTCCTTCTTGTACTTCTGGTACAGCTTGCGGCCGGCAAGGGAGAGCATGGTGATGAGCAGGGCGACGACGAGGAGGATGGACGATGCGAGCATCCAGACGTTGGTGCCGTCGTTCGGGGTATCCGTCGTGTTCGTGCTGCCGCCGCTCGAGGAACTGTCGTCGTCGCCGCCGAGGTCGGCAGGCGTCACGGTCACTTCGTTGGAGGCATAGCTCATGAAGAGGGAGACGGTGGGAAGGCCCGTTCCGTCGGGGCTGAACAGCTTGCCGTCGAGGTCGGAGCAGCGCAACCAGACGAGGCTTTCCTCATAGGAGGACTGCACATAGTCCTGCCAAGGATTGCCGAGTTCCTTCTCGTCCTCCGTCTTGTCATAGCGGAGGTAGGCGGGGGAGTCGAAGAAGGTGAACGTGTAGTAGAGCCCGTATTCGCTCGCGATCTTCTTGGGATCGTTCTTGTCTTGATAGGGGTGATCGCTGCCTTCCGCGTAGGCGAGCATGGCGTCTCTCGATTCCTCGAGCAGGGCGCTGTAATTGCTTGCGCTCGCCGTGGAGCAGCGGTCGAAGAATACGGATGCGCCTGCGGGGAGACCGTTTTCCTTGTTGGTGCGTTCGCCCGCCCACAGCTCGAGACGGTAGTCCTTCGCGGTGTTGCCCGTCTGCACATAGAAGGAGACGGTGATCCACTTGTTGGCGTTTTCGGACGTGCCCTCGACTTCGATGACTGCGGTGTAGCCGTCGTTGTAGCCGTCGTGGTTGGGATTCGTGTACCGCACGAAGTCGCCCGTCTTGGGAAGTTCGGTCACGACCTGCTTGTACTCATAGGCGCCCTCTTCGCCCGTGCGGTAAGCGTAATACTTGCCGTCGTGGAAGTAGTAGGCGATGGAGCCGTCGGAAGCGAGGAGGTCGCTCGTCTCCTTGTCCGTTTCAAAGTTCGCAAGGTTGGCGTAGTAGGTATCCGTCGTGTCGCCGACTTTCTTGTAGAGGCCGTTGTCCTCGAGCGTGAAGGCGATGTCCTTCTCCTCGTCAAAGTCCTTGGCCGCGGGGTCGCCGTTGACGATGTTGCCGTCGTCGTCATACCAATAGGTGTAGGACGGCAGGGTCATCGCAAGGCCCTTGTCACGGGATTTTACGTCGGAGACGTCGATGAGGTAGAGGTGAACCTTGGCGCCCTCGGAGAGCTTGACGCGGACGGAGATGCGGCTCGACGAATTGGAGGAGATGCTCGTGTTGCCCGCAAAGAAGCCGTAAGAAGGCTGTGCATCGGCGCTCGTGTTCAGGATGACGAGGGGCTGGTAGGCGGTGTTGGCCGCGGAGCCCGCGTTGCCGAAGAGGCTCTTCCACCATTCGTTGGCGATGCGGTCTCTCTCCGCACGGTTGGCCTCGGTGTCCTCGGGAAGGGTGATCCCGCCCTTGTTGAGCGCCTTCATCCACCCGTTGGGGAGATAGGAGCCGTCCGCTTCGTCGGGGTCGAGGCCGAGATAGTTCTCGGCGTTGTTGTAGGAGAGAAGGCCGGCGTAGATGCCGTTCTTCGTTGCGAGGGTCTTCGGATCGGGATTGCGGTTGGAGACGTTGCCGTCCGCATCATAGGTCGTCTCGATGAGCACGTTGCTGCCTGCGAGCACGCCCGTGTAGTTGACGGGAGTGGCAAGTCCGTACTCGAGCTGGGTGCCGTTCGCGGAGGCGTCGTCGAACTTGGAGGAGTCGGTGACGGAGGCCGTGAGGGAGACCTTCTGCGCGTAGGTGCCCGTCTGGGCAAAGCCGTATTGGTCCTTGGTGAGATAGCTCGTCTCGAAGTTCGCAAAGGCCGCGTAGCCTGCCGTATAGTCGGAGACCGACGACTCGGCGATGGAGGTGGGGCCGTAGGTGAGTTCGATGTGGAATACCTTCAGGGTGTCGGTCGTGTTCTCGACGAAGAAGAAGCACTGCACCCAACCGTCATAGATGTCCTTGTTGTCGTCGTCGATGTCGACCTTGGAGACGTTGACGGAGTTGAAGGGGGTGATGGCCGTCTTGTTCTCGCCGTCGACGAGGAGGGCGCCGCCGCCCGTCTTGCCCGAACGGATGTCGCTCGTCTTGACAAAGAAGGAGAGGAGCAGCTTTTCGTTGGGGTTGACTTCGAACTCGTCGAGCTTGGCGGTGTACGCCGCGCCGTTGGTCGAGAGGAGGAGCACGATGTCGTCCGTCTGCTCGAAGGGGAAGTTCGCAAAGTCTTTTTCGTAGATGTCTTTGAGGTAGCCGTTGTAGTTGGCAGTGCCCGAACGGGACATGTTCGAGAGCTCTGCGAGGGAGTACACGCCCGCGATGCTCTGCTTGCTCTTTTCCGTTCCGCTCGTGCCGCGGTTGTCGGAAAGGCTCGGGGAGATCTTGCCCGAATCGTACGTCTTGCTGCCCGACACTTCCTGCGTGAGCTGCACTTCGGCGTTGTGCACGCCGCCGTACGTCTCGAAGGGTGCATAGAGGTCGAGCGCGAAGGTGTTGTACTCGCTCTGCGCTCCGGCGTCGTCCGTCGCATAGAAGATGCGGCTGTCGCCCTTGTCGTTGAGTCCCGCAAAGTTCCTGCCGGGGAGATTGAGTCCGTTGTCCTCGACGGCCTTTTCATAGGACATGGCGTCGGGCTTTTCGGCATTCGGTTCGTTGGGGATGATGTTGCACTCGACGTCGTCGAAGAAGGCATAGCCGTTGACGGCCTCATAGCGGTAATCCGAGGTGCCCTGTCCGAGCCCGAGCACGACGCGGAAGGTCGTGGAGGCAAAGGTGTTGGCGCGGATGTAGAACGTGTAGGTCTGCCACTTGTCCTTGGTGATGATGTTCTTGACCTGCAGCTTGTCCTGTTCGGAGCCGCCGATGGTGTTGGTGATGCTGATATAGGCGCCGGCACGGGCCTCGACGGGGAGGTCGTCCTCGGCGTTCGTGTTGGAGGTATAGTGGTAGAGCTGCGACGTGCGGACGCGCACCTTGAGTTCGGCCGAAGTGCCCGCGGACAGCGTCACGGTCGTGCCCGTGTAGTACTGGGCGGTGCCGAGCACATAGTCGGAGGAGCGGTCGTTGTGGATCATGAGGATGCTCGAATCGCCGTCCGAGCCGTCCGTTTTGCGCCCTTCCTTCTCATAGAGGTCGAGCGGATCGCCCTTCTCCCCGATCTCCTTGAGCTTTTTGACGTCGTCGAAGTCGAGGCTGTAATCGTAGTCGCCGTATTTCTCGAATTCCGACTTGGAGTCGATGTCGTAGTAGTCATAGAACTCGAGGCGGTCGTAGAGGCTGGCCTCATCCCAGTGCGCGTCGGCATAGGAAACGACGCTCGCCGTGAGTTCGGGATCGTCGACCCGATCCTCCTCTGCGGGGACGAGCGAAAAGGTCGACTCCGACATATACTTCCAGTCGGCAAGATTGACGATGCCCGACGAGGCGTCCGACGAGGGCGAACCCGAGGAGAAGGTCCAGTTGTTGGGCGAGTTGATAAAGTCGCGGCGTTCGTCCTGCTTCTTCTCGGTCATCTCGCTGTAAAACTCGAAGTTGCCGTTTTTCAAAAGCTGGGTATCCGGGGGAAGTGTGGGGGTCTTCCCTTCGTCATCGTTTTCGTTCGCCGGGACGGCGCACGCCGTGACGATGCCCAGCGTGAGAGTGGCGGAAAGCAGAAGCCCGAGCGCACCGGCGAGGCGCTTTCTTCTCTTTCCCTGATCAAAATAATTTGCCATATTTACACCTTTTTGCGGCTCTCCCGGCGCGCGGAGCGTCCCGGAGAACGAGCCCGTTTTCATAAAGATACTTCTCTATTTTAATATAAAACGGCGGGATAGGCAAGCACTTTCGCGCGGAATCCTTAAAAAAAGCAAAAATTTTTTGCATTTACACAAACTTTTCATCGAACGTACGCGTCCGGACGGAGCAAAAAGGGCGTGCGGATACATATGGACCGTCATTTTGCCCTGTCACTTTTCGGCGGCGCGGCGGTGGGTGCGGCCAACGGACTTTTCGGGGGAGGCGGCGGCATGATCGCGGTGCCCGTCCTCCGCAAAACGGGCCGCGGCGTCGCTTCCGCCCATGCCACGGCCATCGCCGTCATTCTGCCTGCCTCGGCGGCCAGCGCGGCCGTCTATTTGTGGAGCGGTCTCGTCCCGCTCTCCCTCCTCGTGCCCGTCGCCCTCGGCGTCTTTGCGGGCGGCCTTCTCGGTGCAAAACTGCTCGCCCGCGCCCCCGCGGGCATCGTCTCTCTGCTCTTTGCGGGGCTGATGTTCGCGGCGGGCATCCGGATGATCTTCTGATGGCATTTCTCGTCCTCTTTCTCTCGGGCATGGCGGGCGGGATCCTCGGAGGCATGGGCATGGGCGGGGGCACCGCGCTCATTCCGCTCCTCACGCTCGTCTGCGGCGTACCGCAGCCCGTGGCGCAGGGCCTCAACCTCGCCTCCTTCCTCCCCATGTCCGTGATGGCGCTCTCCGTCCATGCCGCGGGCGGCTTGCTCGAAAGGCGGGGCCTCGTTCCGCTCATCGCGTCCGCACTCGCCTTCTCCGTGCTCTTCTCGCTCCTCGCCGCCGTCCTTCCCGCCGCCGCGCTCCGCAAGGGGTTCGGCCTCTTCCTCGTGATCCTTTCGTTCTTTCAGCTGCCGGGGGCATTCAAGGAAATGAAAAAATCAAACAAAAACCGCCGTTTGACCGGGGAACGGTGAAAAAAACTTTTCGAAAATCCGAAATTTTTTCCAAAAGGGTATAGACAAATGGCGAAAACCGTGGTAGAATAGAGGGGTAATCTATAATAGGGTAGTTTTCGGAACAGCCGAATCCGAGGCTTCCCTATGCGGGCAAAATGTCCGCAATTCACACAAGGCAGGTTCTATCTATGGAAAAAATCGGCATCATTGATTTAGGTTCCAATTCGGCGCGCCTCGTCATCGTGGAGATGTTCGGGGACGGGCATTTTATGGTCGTGGACGAGCTCAAGGAGAGCGTGCGTCTCGGACAGGATATGGACAGGGACGGGTTCCTCAAACCGCAGCGGGTGGCCGAGACCATCCGTACGCTCAAGATGTTCCGCCGTCTTTGCGACGCATCGGGCGTTGTCCGCATCATCGCGGTCGCAACGGCCGCCGTCCGCCGTGCAAAAAATCAGCGTTCCTTCCTCGACGAGATCCAGGCGACGTGCGGCATCCGGGTCGACGTTCTGTCCGAAGAGGAGGAGGCCACGCTCGTCTACCGCGGCGTCATCAACTCGATGGACATCCCCAAGGGCATCATCCTCGAGATCGGCGGCGGCTCCACCAAGATCATTTACTACAACCGCAGGAGCATCCTCAACTACATCACGCTGCCCTTCGGCGCGGTCACGCTCACCGACCTCTTCTCGGACGACGGCGTCTCTCCCGTGGAGCAGACCGACAAGATCGAGGAGTTCTTCCTCGAACAGTTCAAGAAGATCGAATGGTTGCAAAATGTGGACCACGACGCCCAGATGATCGGCGTGGGCGGGTCCTTCCGCAACCTCTACAAGATCAACCGCATCGTGCGCAAGTATCCCCTCAATGTCGTGCACAACTACCAGTTCACGACGGAGGACTTTCGTTCCGTCTATGAGATGGTGCGCGTCCTTGATGTGGAAAAGCGCAAGCGCATCCGCGGCCTCTCGCCCGAACGCGCCGACATCATGCCCGCCGCGCTCGCCATCATCAAGGCGTTCACGGACTATCTCTCCATCGACGGCTTTACGGTCAGCGGAAGCGGTCTCCGCGAGGGCATCATGTTCAACACGGCCATCCCCATGACGGTGGAACGGCCCATTTCCGACGTGCTGTCCTATTCGCTGTCCACGCTCGTCCGTTACTACGGCTGCAACGAGCGGCATGTCGAAAACGTGGTGCACCTCTCCATCCAGCTCTTCAAGCAGCTGCGCGTTCTGCACAAGTTCCCCCGTGCCTATCTCAAGGTGCTCAAGATCGCGGCGAGCCTGCACGACTGCGGTCTCCGCGTGCGGTACTACAACCATCAGAAGCACAGCCGCTACATGATCCTCAACAGCAGCATCTATGGGGCCACCCACCGCGAGATCGTGCTCGCCGCCTTTGTCGCGGGCTGTCACCGGAAGGAGGACCTCGCCCCCGCCGACTGGAACCGCTACAAGGACATCGTGTCGGACGAGGACCTCGAGGTCGTGCGCAAGCTCGGCGTACTGCTCCGCATCGCGGAGAGCCTCGACCGCAGCGGCATGGGCATGGTCAAGGGCGTGAATTGCGACGTTCTCGGCGATTCCGTCATCATGAAGACGGAGCTCGCGGGCGACGCGGCGCTCGAGATCAAGCAGGCCATGAATGCGGGCGGCGAGTTCAAGCGCGCCTTCCGCAAGAATCTCGATATTCTCTGATCTCACCGCATCCGATGGGGGCATGTCCGAAGAAGATCCCCCGAAAAACACGCATGAACCTTATTCTCGCATCCAATTCGCCGCGGCGGAGAGACATCCTCTCTTCCCTCGGCTTTGCATTTTCCGTAGAGCCCTCGCTTTTCGAAGAACGGCGAAAAGGGGGGCTCTCTCCGCATGATACCGCTCTCGCCTTCGCTCTCGGGAAGGCACGGGACGTCGCTCTGCGGCATCCGGACTGTCTCGTGCTCGGCGCGGACACCGTGGTGGCGCTCGGGGAGACCGTCCTCGGCAAGCCCAAAGACGAAGCGGATGCACGCCGCATGCTGCGCCTTCTCTCGGGACGGGAGCACACCGTGTACACGGGCGTGGCGCTCGTGGGGCCCTCGTACGAACGGAGCACGGTCGTCGGAACGGCCGTCCGCTTTCTTCCGCTCTCCGATGAGACGGTGGAGGGCTACGTCGCGAGCGGGCTCCCCATGGACAAGGCGGGCGCGTACGGCATTCAGGACGGTTGGCCGCTCGTCGGCTCGATCTGCGGAAGTTATACCAACGTCGTGGGCCTGCCGGCAGAAGAGGTGGGCACCATGATCAAAGAAGCACTTGGAGGAACGTCATGATCAAACTTGCCATCGACTTTGGGACCTCGGGGACCAAGATCTTTCGCATCGGGAGCGGCATCGTGCTCTCGGAGGCCACCTGTCTCGCCGTTTCGAGGGAGACGGGCGAGGTCCGCGCCTACGGAAACGAGGCCAAGCGCCTCCTCGGAAAGACGTCCGAGATGACCGAGATGGTCTTTCCCGTCTATGAGGGCGAGATCGTCAACGAAAAGTACGCGGGGGCGCTGCTCCTGTATTTCCTGCGCAAGGTCGCACGGCGCGGCTCCGTCGAGGCCGTGTTCTGCGTGCCCTGCGGCTATGAACTCTCCGCGCGGGAGAAGTATTACCGGGTCGCCAAGGCGGCGGGGCTTTCGCGCGTCGAATTCGTGGAGACGCCCTATCTCGTCGCCCTCGGGCAGGACGTTCCCCTGTCCGATTCCAACCCCGTGTGCGCCATCGACATCGGCGCAGGCAAGACGAGCGTGGCGGTATTCTCGCTCGACAGCATCATCGCGGGGCTCACCATGGGTGTGGGCGGGAACAACATGGACACCCATATCATCGACCACATCGCGGGGCTGTATAACTTGAAGATCGGCCCCCAGACGAGCGAGAAGCTCAAATTCGCCGTCGCGAGCTTGCTCCCGGGCGACAACCAGAGCACCGTCGTCAACGGAAGGGACGTCACGACCGGCCGTCCGCGCTCGGTCACCGTCTCCTCGGGCGACATTCTCTTCCCCGTGCAGGTGTATATCGACAAGATCATCCAGTATGTGGAGCTCATCCTCAAAAAGCTGCCCGCCGAAGTCTCGGCCGCCATGTACAAGAACGGGCTCTTTCTGACGGGCGGTGTGACCGCCATCGCGGGGCTGGACGATTACATCGCAAAGGCGCTCTCGATGGAAGTGCACCGTTCGGCCGATCCCGCGCTCACCGTCGTTTTGGGCGGCGGCCGCGTTGTGGGCAGCCCGGCTCTCCTCCGCAAGCTCCGCATGCGTTGAGGTTTGCCGTTCTTTGCAGGGCCGCAGAGAGGGCTTCCTCGCTGTCCCTCGTAGGGAAAGCGGCCGAACGGAGTAAGCCCTCTTGCCCGCATTTTCGATCTCTTTGCCTCGTTTCGGATTGGGACGGGGCAAAAATTTTTTGGACAAATTCCGTCAAAACACTTGACAGAATCACGGGGGGGGATATAATAGTTCCGAAAAAACCGAAGAGGAGAATGCAAATGAAACCCTTAAAGAAAACGATCATGGCGCTTGCCCTCGCGGGGACGCTGCTCTGCCTCGGCGGGTGCGAACTGGAACTCCCCGACGGCTCCCAAGTTGTGCCCGGCGGCGGCTTTGGGGGCGGCGGTTTGGGCGGCGGAAGCACGGCCGCAGGGGAGACCGTGACCGCGGCGCAGTGGGAAGCCGCCTTTCGCGAGGAAAGTTTTTCCAACTGCAAGATCGAGTACACGACGGATTTTATCGATGCAGACAAAACTCCCTATCAATTGAATTCCCTATACATCAAGGACGGCAATAAGGAGTATGCTGCATTGGAAAACATGGATTATCCCGGCATGACATCAGAGATATATTATCAGATAAATGGTGACGAAGTAGTTTGTTTGATGCGCTCGAGCGAAGGAAGTTGGACGAGCATGCGCTTCTCGAAGGAAAGCATGTCGTCATTTACTCTCTTATTTACAAAACCGACCTTGGTGCTGCTCAATGCAATGATTCCCGAGGATGATCCGTATTGGGAACCGTATCCGCTGCCGAAAGATTATTATGTCGTTGACTATCGCGACTTCTCGTATAATGAAAAAGAGGGCGGGTATGTTGCGAGCAAAAACGGCACGACGGCGATCTATAAGTTCCAAGACAGCAAGATCGTATCGATTGTTTTGAATGTACAGAAGCCGACACGATATCCCAATCAATGGAGGACTATAACCGGGACGATGACCTTCACGATGACCTACGGCGGGCAGACGGTCACCCTTCCCGCTGTCTCCGAATAAAAAATTTCGGGCAAAAATGTTTGACTTCTTCCGCAAAATCGCTATAATAATAGGAAAGGCAACGAAGCGGAAGAGACGCGACGAGATGTTTCGCCACAGAGAGAGGGCCCCGCGGCTGAGAGGGCTCTTGCGGGACCGTATGCGGTATTCCCCCGCCGAGCCGTCCCTCGAAAGCGTTTGCAAGAGGGGCCGTTTCCCGCGTCAAGGGAGCAAAGAGGCACCCCATGTCCGAAAGACGGGGTGCGAAAACAGGTGGTACCGCGAAAAAATTTCGCCCTGTTGACAGCTTGTCAACGGGGTTTTTTGTAAAAAAGGAGAAACGCTTATGGATTTCGAACAGCTTTACGGGGAGGCCGAGGGCCGCGCCGCCGCGGCGGAGTCGTCCCGTGCGCTCTATGAGGTCAAGACGGACTATCTCGGCCGCACGGGCAAGGTCACGGCGCTTCTGAAGGGCATGCGCGATCTTCTCGCCGAGGAACGTCCCGCCTTCGGGAAACGCATCAACGATTTGAGGGCCCGTCTCGAGGCGATGTTTGCTTCCTTTGAGGAGACAGCGCGCGAACGCGAGCTTGCCAAAAAGCTCCAAAGCGAAGCGATCGACGTAACCATGCCCGCAAGACGGCATGCAAAAGGCGCGCTTCACCCCATCACGCGGACGCGTCAGGAGCTCATCGACATCTTCGCCGGAATGGGCTTCGAGGTCTTTGAAGGCCCCGAGATCGAGACCGATTACTACAACTTCACCGCCCTCAACACGCCCGCCGATCATCCCGCGCGCGACATGCAGGACACCTTCTACATCACGGACGAATTTCTCCTCCGCACGCAGACGAGCGCGGGGCAGATCCGTCTCATGGAGCAGAAGAAGCCGCCCATCAAGATGCTCTCGCCCGGCCGGGTGTTCCGTTCGGACGACGACGCCACGCACTCGCCCATGTTCCATCAGATGGAGGGGCTCGTCGTGGACAAGGGCATCACGCTGTGCGACCTCAAGGGCATGCTCGACGAATTTGCCCGCACCATGTTCGCGGAGACCGCAAAGACGCGCCTTCGCCCGTCCTATTTCCCCTTCACGGAACCCTCGGTCGAAGTGGACGTGAGCTGCTCGGCGTGCGGCGGAAAGGGGTGCTCTCTCTGCAAGGGAACGGGCTGGATCGAGGTCCTCGGCGCGGGCATGGTCAACCGCCGCGTGCTCGAGAACTGCGGCGTCGACCCCGACGAGTACACGGGCTTTGCCTTCGGCATGGGCATCGAGCGCATCGCCATGCTCAAGTACGGCATCGGCCACATCCGTCTGTTCACCGAGAACGACGTCAGATTTTTGCGGCAATTCAAGGACTGAGGAGGGAAACGCGATGATACTGCCGTTCAGCCTGTTAAAGGGCTATGTCAATCTTTCAATGTCTGCGGAGGAGCTCCGGGACAAGCTCTTCTCCTGCGGCTTCGAAGTGGAAGAACTCACTTACCTCGGCAAGGACGTCGAGGGCGTCTTTACCGGGAAGATCACAAAATGCGGAAAGCACCCCGACGCCGACCGGCTCACCGTCTGCGAGGTGGACTGCGGCAAAAAGGGGACCAAGCAGATCGTCACTGCCGCGACCAATGTGTTCGAGGGTGCGATCGTGCCCGTGGCCCTCGACGGCGCCACGGTGAAGCATGAGGGCGGCGTGCAGAAGATCAAGACGGGCAAGCTCCGCGGCGTCGTCTCCGAGGGCATGTTCTGCTCGGGCGAAGAGCTCGGCATCGGCGACGATTTTTACGAGGGCGCTTCGATCAACGGCATCCTCATCTTGGACATGGGTACCCCGCTCGGCATCGATATCCGTCCCGTCGTCGGCATCGACGACTATCTCTTCGACATCGCCGTGACGGCCAACCGTCCCGACTGCCAAAGCATTTACGGCCTCGCGCGCGAAGTCGCCGCCGTGACGGGCATGCACCTCATGCCGCTCTCCCTTACCTATGAATCCGAGCCTGTAAAGACGCAGATCGACGTCGAAGTCAGGGAGCCCAAGCTGTGCCCGCGGTACAAGGGGACGTACGCCAAGGACGTCACCGTCGGCAAGAGCCCGCAGTGGCTGCGCCGTGCCCTCGCCCTCATGGGGCTGCGCTCCGTGAACAACATCGTCGACATCACCAACTATGTGCTGCTCGAAGTGGGCCAGCCCATGCACGCCTTTGACCGGAGATTCCTCCGCGGTGACAAGATCGTCGTCCGCCGTGCCGAAGAGGGCGAGACCATCACGACGCTCGACGAAAAGCAGTTCACGCTGCATCCCGAGAACCTTCTCATCTGCGACGCCGAGCGGCCCGTCGCGCTCGCCGGGGTCATGGGCGGGCTCAACAGCGAGATCCGCGACGACACGACGGAAGTGTTCTTCGAGGCGGCGAGCTTCGCACGGGACAGTGTAAGAAAGACTTCCCGCGCACTCGGCCAGCGGAGCGATTCCTCCGCCCGCTTCGAAAAGGGCGTGGACGCGCTCTTTACGCCCAAGGTGGGAATGGCGCGCGCCCTCACGCTGCTTCAGGTCCTCGGCTGCGGCACGCCCACCGATTGCGCCCGCGACGTGTGCGCCGTCCCCCGAGAGACCAAGGTCATCCGCGCGTCTTACGCCGCCATCGACCGCCTGCTCGGCATCCACGTTCCCAAGCAAGAGGTGAACGGCATTTTGGGGCGGCTCGGATTCCTCATTGCCGACATGGGTACGGAATTTTCCGCCGATGTTCCCCCGTGGAGGGAGGACGTGGACGGCGTTCCCGACCTTGCCGAAGAGGTCATCCGGATGTACGGCTACGACCATATCACGCCCACGTTCCTCGAAAACGCGACCGTGACGCACGGCGGGCTCACCCCCGCGCAGCGTGCCGAACTGCGCTTTAAGGAGGTGCTCGCGGAGGAGGGCTACTTCGAGGCGTACGGCTATTCCTTCTATTCGCCCAAGGACTTCGACCTTCTGCGCCTTCCCGAGGATGCACCCGAACGGAAGGCCGTGACCGTGAAGAATCCGCTCGGCGAGGACCTCTCGGTCATGCGCACGATTCTGGCGCCCACCATGCTCGCGAACGTCGTCCGCAACGTGCGCCGCGGAAACGAGTCGGGACGGCTCTTTGAGCTCGCCAACGTATACCATGCCCAAGAGCTCCCCCTCACGGAGCTCCCCGAAGAGCGCAAACACGTCTCGCTCGCGCTCTGGGGCGACGGCGATTTCTTCGACCTGAAGGGTGCGTTTGAGGCCGTCGCCGAGGCCTTCGGGCTGAAATTTACCTATGTGCGCGGCGAAAAGCCCTTCCTGCACTCGGGTGCGACGGCTGCCGTGCTGCTCGGGGAGAAGGAAGTCGGCTGGCTGGGCGAACTGCACCCCGCGATCGCGGACGGGCAGGCGCTCGAGAAGAAAGTTTTTTTGGGCGAACTCGACTACGCGGCGATCGCAAAGAAATTCCGCAAGGGGATCGCGTACACGCCCGTCTCCAAGTGGCCCGCGGTGCAGCGCGATTTGGCCGTCGTCACCGACGAAGAAAAGACATGCGCCGAGCTCGAGGCGTGCATCCTGCACGCGTGCAAGGCGGTCAAGAGCGCCGAACTCTTCGACGTGTACCGCGACAAGCGGCTGGGCGAGGGCAAAAAGAGCATGGCCTTCCGCCTGACGTTCGAGCCCGATCCCGCGTCCGAAAAGGGCCTCACGCCCGAAGCGGTGGACGGATTCTTCAACAAGATCGTGTCGAGCCTCAAATACCGTCTCGGCGCCGAACTCCGCTGACCGGTTTTGACGACCTGTATCCGCAAATCGCTTGCTTTTTCGCGCGGAATATGCTATAATGAGAGCATGAAAGGGAACAACATCTATGAGGACCGCGAGGAGAAGCGGGTGCGGGACGCCAAGCGGCACACCGTGTACTGTCCCAACTGCGGCGAACCCGTGCTCGACCATCTCACCGTCTGCCCGCACTGCGGCGGAAAGCTCAAGCCCGCGGTCTATCAGCCGCTCTCCGACGAGCAAATCAAGAAGATCCGCATCGTCACCTACACCATCGGCGCTCTCGTCGCGGTCGGGGTGATCCTGTATCTCCTTTTGCGCTGAAATCCTGCAAAAACTTCCCCAAAATCCCCCGCTCTACTGTCGGTAGAGAGGGGATTTTTTTGCGTAGAACGGGCATAATTTTCGGTAGAAGGGGCTTCGAAAAGAGGAGAGCCCGTCCGCCGCGAAAGAGGTTGCCTTTTTGCCCCGTGCGGTGTAAGATGGAGAAAACCGCACAAGGGAGGTTTGTTATGGAACAGGCAATGACGGCGGGCAGATACCGTCCGCAGCCCGTATATACCAAGGGCGAGGAGATCTTTTCCGCCGTATCGCACATTGTGGGCGGTGCGTTCGGACTGGGCGCATGGATCGCCCTCGCGATCCTCGCAAAGGACCCCGTCCGGATCGCCGCCGTCTCGGCATTCGGATTGGGGATCGTCGTCCTCTATACCATGAGCGCGCTCTACCACTTCCTTCCCAAGGGAACGACGGCCAAGCGGGTATTCCGCATCTTCGACCACTGCACCATCTATCTGCTCATCGCGGGCTCGTACACGCCCTTCTGCCTCATCGCACTCGGGGGGACGGTCATGGGCCGGACGATCTTTGCCCTGCAATGGGCGCTCGCCGTCGGCGGGGTGACGATGAACGCCATCGCCCTCGACAACAAGATCGTAAAGGGCATTTCCATGGCCCTCTATGTGGTCATGGGGTGGATGGCCGTCGTCTTTCTGCCGCCCCTTTGGACGATCGTCTCGCGCGCCTGCTTCTGGCTGCTCATCGCGGGAGGCCTCGCCTACACCGCCGGCATCGCCTTCTTCGCCTTCGGGAAAAAGGTGCGCTATTTCCATTCGGTCTGGCATCTCTTTGTCCTGTTCGGCACGGTCTTGCAGTTCATGAGCATCCTTCTCATGGTGCTCGGGATCTGAACGGGGCTCTGCATTTTCTCCCCGCCCTCCCCGGCGGGGTTTTTCATGAGAAAAATTGACGGAAAGCTCTTGTAAAATCGGCGCGGATATGATACAATAGAGAGGTGCTCTGTCCGGGAGACGGAGCGCGCCCCCGAGCGGGGCAGACCAAAAGGAGTACAGACCATGTTATCGATCGTTCAGACACTCGCAAAGGAATTCGACAAAAAGGAGGAGCACGTCCAAAACGTCATTACCCTCCTCGACGAGGGCAACACCGTGCCCTTCATCGCGCGTTACCGCAAGGAGATGCACGGCACCATGGATGACCAGACCATCCGCAGCCTCGCCGACCGTCTCCAATACCTTCGCAATCTCGAGGCCCGCAAGGCGGAAGTCAAAAATTCCATCGAGGGGCAGGGCAAGCTGACCGAAGAGCTCGCCGCCGCCATCGACAACGCCGCCACCCTCGCCGAAGTCGAGGACCTCTACCGTCCCTACAAGCAGAAGCGCCGCACCCGTGCGACCGTCGCAAAGGAGAAGGGGCTCGAACCGCTCGCCGCCGTCCTCTTTGCGCAGGCGCCCGATGCCCCCGTCCCCGAAGAGGAAGCGCAGAAGTACATCGACCCCGAAAAGAAGGTGGAGACCGTCGAAGATGCTCTTCAGGGCGCCAACGACATCATCGCCGAATGGGTGTCCGACGACGCCGAGATCCGCAAGCACCTCCGTGCGCTCTTTGTCCAGTGTGCCGACGTCGTCTCCTCGGCCGCCAAAAAGGATCCCGAGGACACCGTATACCGCAACTATTATGCCTTCCGCGCGGCCGTGTGCAAGGTGCAGGGCCATCAGGTGCTCGCCTTCAACCGCGGGGAACGGGAGGAAGTCTTAAAGGTCGAGATCGACATGAACCGCGAGGCCGCCCTGAATGTCGTCAAGCGCTATGTCATCAAAAAGCCCAAGTGCAATGCGACCGCCTTTGTGGAGACGGCCGCCGAGGACGCGTATGACCGCCTCATCTTCCCCTCCGTCGAGCGCGAGATCCGTTCCATGCTCACCGATTCCGCCTGCGAGGGCGCCATCGGGCAGTTCGCGCTCAACTTAAAGCCCCTCCTCATGCAGCCGCCCGTCAAGGGATTCGTCACCATGGGTCTCGACCCCGGTTACCGCATGGGCTGTAAGGTGGCCGTCGTGGACGGCACGGGCAAAGTGCTCGACACGACCGTCGTCTACCCGACGTACGGCGACCGTCAGAAGCAGGAGTGCATCGCAAAACTCGGGGCCCTCATCAAGAAGCACAAGGTCCGCCACATTGCCATCGGCAACGGCACCGCGAGCCGCGAAACGGAGCAGATGACCGTGGAACTCATCGCCTCTTTGGGACATGGGTACGGCGTTTCTTATGCCATCGTCAACGAAGCGGGGGCTTCCGTCTATTCGGCCTCCCCGCTTGCCGCCAAGGAATTCCCCGAGTTCGACGTCAATCTCCGTTCGGCCGTCTCCATCGCGAGAAGGTTGCAGGACCCCCTTGCCGAACTCGTCAAGATCGACCCCAAGTCCATCGGCGTGGGACAGTACCAGCATGACATGCCCGAGAAGCGGCTCTCCGAGACGCTCGGCGGCGTCGTGGAGGACTGCGTCAATGCCGTCGGCGTCGACGTCAACACGGCGTCCGCGCCCCTTCTCGCGCGCGTGTCGGGCCTCAACAGCGGCGTCGCGGGCAACATCGTAAAGTACCGCGAGGAGAACGGCTCCTTCACCTCCCGCAGACAGATCCTGAAGGTCCCCAAGCTCGGCGAAAAGGCCTTTGAACAGTGCGCGGGATTCCTGCGCGTGCCCGAGAGCAAGAACGTCCTCGACAACACGGCCGTCCACCCCGAGAGCTACGGCGCGGCGCAGAAGCTGCTCGAGCTGTGCGGCTACACCGAGGCCGACGTGCGCGCCGGGGGACTTTCCGAACTCCGCGCCCGCATGAAGGCTTACGGCGAGGCAAAACTTGCCGAAGCGTGCGGCGTGGGCCTTCCCACCCTCAACGACGTCGCGACCGAACTCATGAAGCCGGGCCGCGACCCCCGTGACGAACTTCCCGCCCCCGTGCTCCGCACCGACGTCCTCGAGATCAAGGACTTAAAGCCGGGCATGGAGCTCAAAGGCACCGTGCGCAACGTCATCGACTTCGGCGCCTTCGTGGACATCGGCGTCCATCAGGACGGTCTCGTGCACGTCTCCCAGATCGCCAACCGTTATATCCGTCACCCGTCCGAAGTCGTCTCGGTAGGGGACGTCGTGACCGTCTGGGTGCTCGACGTGGACGAAAAGAAGAACCGCATCTCGCTCACGATGCGGAAGGATAAGGTCAAAGCACAATGAAACTTCTGTACATCGATTGCTGTATCCGCGGGGAATGCTCCCGCACCCGGAAGATCGCCGAGGCCTTTCTCTCGGAGATGCACTGCGAGACCGAGACGCTGGTCCTCGACCGCATGCAGCTCCTGCCCCTCGACAGCGCGTCCCTTGCAAGGCGGGAAGCGTTTGTGGCGGCGGGGGACTATTCGGACGGCATGTTCGGGCTTTCCAAGCAGTTTGCGCAGGCGGAAATGATCGTCGTCGCGGCGCCGCTCTGGGACATGGGGGTGCCCGCCAAGCTCAAGACGTACTTCGAACACGTCTCCGTGTCGGGGCTCGCCTTCCGTGAGGACGAAGCGGGCCTTTCGGGCTGCTGCAAGGCCGAGCACCTCGTCTACCTCACGACGCGGGGCATGGAGCTCCCCGACGGCCATCCCATGGAGCAGGGAACGTCCTATGTCAAGGCGATCTCCCGCTTCTTCGGCATCCGGGAATTCCACGCCGTCTCGGCTTGGGGCATGGACATGGTACCTTCCGATGAGGCCGACCGCCGTCTGAATGCCGCCATGGAGGCTGCCCGCGAGCTCGCCCTCTCCCTCCGCGGCTGAATTTCCTTTTGCGGGCGTCCCTTCGTCTCCGGACGGCTTCGGACCCTTCGAAAAAGCGCAAAAAAAGCGTCCCCGCGGGGACGCTTTTCGTATGCCGTTCGGCTGTTACGTCAGAATGAATGTCGCAAGGAAGAGCGCGGCGATGACGTAGGTGGGGATGGTGATCTCCTTCACTTTGCCCGTGCAGAGCTTGACGAGGACGTAGGCGAGGATGCCGATGCCGATGCCCTTGGAGATGGAGTAGCCGAGGATCATCACGATGAAGGTCGCAAAGCCGACGAGCGCTTCGGCGGGATCGTGCCATTCGATGTCCTTGACGGAGGTCATCATGAGGACGCCGACCCAGACGAGCGCGGTGGCCGTTGCGGGACCGGGGATGAGCTGGGCGATGGGCGAGAGGAACATCGCGAGGATAAAGAGGACGCCCGTCGTGAAGGCGGTGAAGCCCGTCTTGCCGCCTGCGGCAACGCCGGAGGAGGATTCGACGAAGGTCGTGACGGTGGAGGTACCCGCGATGGCGCCCGTGCAGGTCGCGATGGCGTCGGCGAGCATCATCTTGTTCATGTTCTTGGGAACGCCGTTCTCGTCGAGCAGTTCGCCCTTGGAGCATGCCCCGTAGAGGGTGCCGATGGTATCGAACATATCGATCATACAGAGCGAGAGCGCAGAGGTGAAGAGCACGAGGATGAGCGAGCCCGCATTCTGTCCTTCGACGGCGAGATAGCCCGAGAAGTCAAAGCCGTTCGCAAAGACCTGACCCACGGACTGCGTGCCCCAGTCGGCGAATGCCGTGAAGGGATTGGCGATGGAGATGCTTTCGAAAAAGGCAAGGCAGGTCTCATCCTTCCACGCGCAGCCGAGGCCGGTGAGCGCATAGTAGAGGACGGCCGAGCCGAGGATGCCCCAGAGGATGGCGCCCTTCACGTTCTTCTTGGAGAGGATGGCGATGGCCACGACGCCGAGAAGGCAGACAAGGGGAGCGATCATCGCGCCGTACGACCAGCCGCCGCTGAGCACGTTGAACGCGCCCGTGAAGCCCACGAGGGTGCTGTCGTCGTTGACGATGACGCCCGCGTTCTGGAAGCCGATGAAGGCGATGAACATGCCGATTCCGACGGGGATGGCAAGGCGGACAGCCTTGGGAATGGCCTCAAAGATCTTCTTGCGGAGGCCGGTTGCGGTGAGAACGAGGAAGATGACGCCGTCGAGGAGCACAAAGATCATGCTGTTCGCATACGTCATGCCGGGGATGCCGCCGATGATCGAGAACACGATGTAGGCGTTGATGCCCATGCCCGAGGCCTGCGCGAGGGGCATCTTGGCGAGGAATGCCATGAGCATGGTGCCCGCAATGGCGCCGATGGCCGTCGCGATGTATGCCGCACCGTAGGAAATTCCCGCCAGCGAGAAGAATCCCGCGTTGACCATGAGGATGTAGACCATGGCCATAAAGGTGGTGAGGCCGGCGATGATCTCTACCTTAAAGGTGGAGCCGGCGGCCGTGATGCCGAAGAAGTTGTCGACTTTCCCCAAAAATCCCTTGTGCGGGGACTCGGGCGCCGTGCTCTTTGCTTCGGGCTGCGTCTCTTCGGCGGTCTGTTCGGCCGCTGCCGTCTTTTCGACGGGCTGTTCGTCTTGGGCAGTCTCTGTCCAAGACCCGTTGCGATCTTCTTCCATAGTGATCTCCTTTTCTTTGGATTTGATTTCAGTATAGCATGTTTTTTCATAATTTGTCAAATCATTCCGACAAATTCTTTCTCCATTCTTTTGAATTTGCCCAAAAATCCAAAGAGGGACACCGTTTCGCCCCCAAGAGTCCGCCGCCGCGGGGGCATGGGACCCCTCGGCTTTTGCGATTTACTTGACAAACGGCATGCGGCGCGGTATAATACAGATATGAAATACATCGAACTGACCATCCGGACGACAAGCGAAGCGAGTGAGCTCGTTGCGGACGTCCTCTGGAACTATACGGAAGGCGGCGTGGCCGTCTCGGACTATGCCGACGTCGTCGCCCTGCAATCGGGCAAGACGGGCATCTATTGGGACTACATCGATTCCTCGCTCACCGAGCCCCGCACCGACGTGCTCGTCAAGGCCTTCCTCGAACCCGGGCAGGAGGGCGAGATCCCGAATATCATGCAGCAGATCTATGACTGCCGCGACCGGGCGGCGGGGGAGATCTCCTTCGGCACGCTCGAGGAGAGCAAGCGCGTCATCGACGGCGACGATTGGATCGAGGTCTGGAAAAAGCACTTCCGTCCCATTCATCTCGGACGGGTCGTCGTCGTGCCCGAGTGGATCGAATATGCGCCGCAGCCCGGCGAAGCCGTCATCCTTCTCGACAGCAACATGGCCTTCGGCACGGGCGAACACGAGACGACCGCCATGTGCGTGAACCTTCTTCAGGACTATCTCAAAGAGGGCAGCACCGTCCTCGACGTGGGCTGCGGAAGCGGCATTCTCGGCATCGCGGCCGCCAAGCTCGGGGCGGAGTTCTGCTATCTCACGGACATCGACCCCATCGCCGCCGCAAGCGCCAAGCACAACGTCATCAAAAACGCCGTCCCGCACAAGATCATCGTCTCAAAGACCAACCTCGTGGACGACACTTCGATGAAGGCCGACCTCATCCTTGCCAACATCACGGCGGAGATCCTGCTCCTTCTCGCGCCCGCCATTCCCGCCCATCTCCGCCCCGCCGGGACCGTCATCCTGTCGGGGATCATCGAGGAGCGGCTCGACGCCGTCAAGCAAGCCTTCGGAGCCGTCGGGCTCGCGCTTGAGCGGGAGATGCACGAGGGCGCGTGGTATGCGCTCGTCTATGGGGGAACGGCATGACGCCCAAGCGCTTTTTTGCGGAACAGATCGCGGAGGAAGTCATTCTCACGGACGGGGAGTTCCGCCATGCAAAGAACGTCCTGCGGCTCAAAGCCGGAGACGAAGTGACTCTCCTCGACGGCAGCGGAAAGGAGTACCCCGCCGTCGTCTCCAAGGTGGAAAAGGGCCGCATGCTTCTCCATGTCGTCGGGGAAGAGACCTCAAACGCCGAACCCATGTCCGCGATATGCCTCATCGTAGGACTTTTGAAGGGGGACAAGACCGAGCTCGTCGTGCAGAAGGCGACCGAGCTCGGCGCGGAGAAGATCGTCGTGTTCACGTCGGCGTACTCCTCCGCCTATTTCAGCGAAAACAAGCTCGAGCGCCTTCGCCGCGTGGCACAGGAAGCCGCAAAGCAGTGCCGCCGGGCGCGCGCTCCCGAAATTTGCTACAAGGAGAATCTCGAATCGGCGCTCGAAGCGGGCTCTTCTTACGAGACAAAACTCTTTGCCTGTGAATTTTTGACCGAAAACGGAGCATCCATGTCCGAGACACGCGGCTCGTGCGCCCTCGTCGTGGGCAGCGAAGGGGGCTTCTCGCACGAGGAGTTCGACCTCGCCGTCCGCATGGGGTACAAGGGCATCACGCTCGGGAAGCGCATCCTCCGTGCCGAGACGGCGGCGATCGCCGTCCTCTCCGTTGCGGCTTACTTTTTGGGGGAACTCGGATGAAGGCGTGCATTTTCACCCTCGGGTGCAAGCTCAATGAGGCGGAGAGCGCCTCCATTCTCCGCGGACTCGCGGAGCGCGGCATCGAGGGGAAAACCGAACTGTGCGCGGCCGACCTCTATTTGCTCAACACCTGCGCCGTGACCGCCGAAGCCGAGCGCAAGAGCCGTCAGGCCGTCGCCCGCATGCGCAAGTTCAACCCCGCGGCGCCCGTCGTCGTGTTCGGGTGCGCCGCCCAGAGCCGTCCGCAGACCTTTTCGGAAAAGAACGGGGTCGTCTTTGTCACGGGAGCCGCGCACAAGGACGCCGTCCTGCAATGGGTGGACGCCTATCTGAAAGGGGAGCCCGCGCCCTGTTCGGACTTCGGCCCGGAGCGCGCTTTTTGCGAATTACCCGCACCCATGTCCCAAAAAACGCGTACATGCCTCCGCGTACAGGACGGCTGCGACCGCTTCTGCTCGTACTGTCTCATTCCCTATCTGCGGGGAAGGAGCCGCTCGCGCAGCCTCGGGAGCATTCTCGAAGAGGCGCAGACCGCGGCCTCGCGTGAAATTGTTCTGACGGGGGTGGATCTCTCGTCGTGGCGGGAGGGGGACAAGGACCTCGCCGACCTCGTGCTCGCCTTAAAGGATGTGCCCGCGCGCATCCGTCTCGGCTCGCTCGAAGTCTCGGCTGTCACCGAACGGCTCCTCTCGGCGATGCGGTCGGTAAACGCGGCGCCGCACTTCCACCTGTCCCTCCAGAGCGGCTCGACGCGCGTCCTCAAAGCCATGAACCGCAAGTACACGCGTGAGGAATACCTTGCCGCCTGCGACAGGATCTATGCCGCCTTTCCCGACGCTGCCGTCACGACGGACATCATCGTGGGATTCCCTACCGAGACGGAGGAGGACTTTGCGGAGAGCCTCTCCATCGTCGGTGCGGCCGGCTTTTCGCGCGTGCACGCCTTTCCCTTTTCCGCGCGGGAGGGGACAAACGCGGCGCGCCTCAAGGACCTTTCCGCCGAAACAAAGCGGGCGCGCATGGAGCGCATGACGAAAGAGGCCGTCGCAGCCGAAGCGCGCTACCTCTCCCGCATGCTCGGGACCACGCGCACGGCGCTGTTCGAAGCGGACGGCGGATACACCGAAAACTATATCCGTGTCTATCATGAGACCGCCGAGGAGGGGGGCATGTACGAGGTCCGCCTCACAAAACCCTTCCGCGACGGCGCAGCCTGCGAGCTCATCCGCAAACTTTGAAATTCATTTCGGGAGGATTTTATGGAAACCTGTATTTTTTGCAAGATCGTAGCGGGGGAGATCCCTTCCGCCAAGGTGTACGAGGACGGGGAGATCGTCATCTTCAAGGACATCCACCCCATGGCGAAGGTGCACCTTCTCGTCGTGCCCAAGGATCACTATCGGACGGTGAAGGAGCTCACGCCCGAACGCGGGGAAGTGCTTGCGCGCGCCCTCAAAAAGGTCGCCGACCTCGCCCCCTCGCTGGGTCTCGGAAACGGCTTCCGCCTCGTCGTCAATCAGGGCGAAAGTGCGGGCCAAACGGTACCCCATCTGCACATTCATGTGCTCGGCGGCGAACCGCTCGGCTGGGAATGAGAGGCTTTCCCTTCTTCGGGAGCCCGTCGGCATAAGGCCCCGCGCCCGATCGGGCATAAGGCCCCGCGCCCGCCGGGCCGTCCGGCGTAAAATCTGCATGCCCGTATAAAATTCCGCACCGCGGTCGATACTCCTTCCGGAAATTTCCCCGGGAGGAGTTTTTTGATGCGGTTTTTGCGATCGGTCAAGGGTGTCGCGCTCATCGTGCTTGCGGTCTTATGCGCGCTGTTCGGCTGCCTGCTCCGCCGTCTGCCCGTATTCGAAGAGGGCGAATGTTACGAGTTCTACCGCGGGACGTCGTCGGCGGAGATCGTGCCGTCGGACTTCCCCGCGCGCGACAAACTGCTCCTCGGGCCCGTCCGCGGCGAGAGCGTGCGCTATGCGGGAGACAGGGCGGAAGAACTCATCGGCCGCTTCCGTGCGACGCTTCTCTTTACGGAAGAAGCCGCAGGCGTCGTCAACTATTATCTCTATTCCCCCGCGCTCGGCGAGGCCGTACTGCTGCGCGGCATGCCCGTCAACCTGCACATCGCCGTGTCCGAACGGGGCACCGCGGCGGGGACGCCCCTCATCTTCGGCGGGTTCTGACCTTCTTCGCTTTGAAAAAATGTCGAGGGAAGAGGTATAAAACCGTTTCTCGCGGGCAAAGATTTACATACCATTTTCGGAGGACTGTATGAAAGAAGAGACAAAAAGCAAAAAGAAACTGATTTACTACATGATCTTCGGCATCTGCGCGCTTCTGCTCATCGCAGGCGTCGTGCTCACGGTGTACTTCGTGACGCAGACGGCTCCCACGGTGGACAACCCGCCTCCCGTTGTCGACGATGACCCCAACCCCGACGATCCCGGCCCGGACGATCCCGGCCCCGGAAAGCCCGACGAGCCCACGGGCGGAGAGACCGTCGCCTTCGTGGCTCCCATCGACAGCAAGACTTACTCCGTGGAGTACAACACGCTCTACCACAATGAGACGCTCGGGTGGTGGTATTACCATCAGGCCGTCGACTTTGCAGCCGACGCGGGCACCGAGGTCCGTGCCATGTCCGCGGGTACGGTCGAAGAAATCAGCTACAGCAAGGAGACGGGCAACCTCATCGTCATCCGTCATGCCGATGACGTCGTGTCGTCGTACCGATTCGTCGAGCCCGCCGAGAGCCTTGCCGTGGGGGCTGCGATCAAGGCGGGCGACAAGATTGGTGAGGTCGCCGAGGCGTACGGTGCGGAGGCATTCGACGGGGAACACCTTCATGTCGAGATGACCGTGAAGGGGGACTTTGTGGACCCGACGACCTACTTTGCGCCCGTCCTCGACGAGAAGTGATCGCGGGGGGATCCCCGGAACGCAGCGCAAGAGCTCCCGCGAGGGAAGCAAGCACAAACAGAGAGGAGCAGACCGCTTTGTCCGCTCCTCTTCTTGCTGTCCCTTGTAGGGAAAGTGGCGCGCAGCGCCGAAAGGGTTAAAAGGCCATTACGAATTTTTCTTGATCCACGGGGTGGGGAGGGACGTTGCGGGGTCGTAGTGCCACCAATACTCGTTCTCCTGCCACTTGGCCTCGTCGGGTTCACCCTCGGAGAAGTAATACCGCGTAGCATTGAGGAGATAACGGTGTTCAAAGTAGTCGTTGTCGATCTCGATCTCTTCCCAATCTTTCGCCGTTCCATTATAGTAAACCGTTTTCAGCTTGGGGCAGTCCTCGAACGCCCTATTTCTAATCGTAGTCACACTTGCGGGAATGTTAATACTTGTAAGAGAATAGCAACCCTCGAATGCACTAGCCCCAATCATAGTCAACGCACTGTTTTTCTCAAACTTTACAATTTCCAATGAACTGCAATCCTCAAATGTCGAAACGGAGAACCAGGTTATGTTTGCGGGAATAGTGATACTTTTCAGTTCACGGCAACCCTGAAACGCATAAATACAGATTAAGGTCACGCTCCCGTCGTTCGGAATGATGCTACTCTTACACCCTGCCATCAGATACTTTCTCTCCGTATCGATGATGCAGTTTCCGTCACTATGATAGACAGGATTGCCTTGTGCAACTTCAATTCTCTCAAGTGAATAGCAATACGCGAACACAGCATATCCGAGCGAGGTCACACTGTCGGGAATTGAAACGCTTGTAAATGCACCTCCTTCGAACGTACAATCTTTGATTTCCGTAACGCCGTTTGGAATATGCAGATCAGTCACCTCTTGCCCGTTCACATACAAGTGATGTGCATAATAAAGCGGATTGGCATGGCTTCCCACGCTGCGATCATTGAACTTTATTCTGCACCATGCCTCAAGATCGGAGATGTACACCGCATTCAGCGAATCGCAACCCTTGAACGCATTCTCTCCGATCGAGGTCACACCGCTCCCGATTGTAATACTTTCAAGTCCGCTGTAATAGAACGCAACATATCCGATCGAGATTACGCTATTGGGGATTTCGATACTTGTCAGTCCAGTACATTCAGAGAACGCCCAATCCCCAATCGAGGTCACGCTGTCTGGGATTTCGATACTTGTCAGTCCAGTACATCCATGGAACGCATCTTTCCCGATCGTGGTCACCGGTAGCCCCTTGTAGGTGCTTGGGATTGCGATTTCCGTATCGGAGCAAGCATCGTCAAGAGCGGTGATTCTATAGTGATCGTCGAGCAACTCGTATCGAACATGCAGTGCGTCGGTATATTCGATCGGTTCTTCGGTATATCCGCAACGCGAACAGCTGGCGTGCGCAGAGTATCCGCTCTCCGAGCAAGTCGCCTCTTTTGCAGGGAACCACACTGTATCATGCCCGAGCTTTTGCTCTTTAATGACGACATTGAGCCGAGTCTCGCCGTTTATATCTTGGAAATTCAGCCCACAGCGATCGCAATGCCAGTGATGGATAACGCCGTCTTGTGTACAGGTCGCATCGCTTGCATGTACTTCCTGCATGTTGTGCCCAAGCTTTTGCTCAACGACGGTTTCAAGTTGCGTCTC
>CANQUL010000009.1 GCA_947627015.1 uncultured Clostridia bacterium
CCCTCGACGAGACGGTGTTCGGATTTCTCTCCCGCTACACGCTCGTCGACCTCATTCCCAAACCGTAAAAAATACGGAAACCGAACGGCGCGCCGCAGACCATGTCTGCGGCGCGCCGTTCGGTATTCTGTCAATTCTTAAAAAATTCTTCGTAAACGGCCCGCATTGTCCGCTCGTAGTTCTCGTTGTCCACGCCGACAATGATGTTGAGCTCCGAGGAGCCCTGATCGATCATGCGGACGTTGACCCCCGTGCGCGCGATGGCGGCAAAGAGACGGGCCGCGATCCCCACGTTGCGGCTCATGCCGTGGCCGACGACGGCGATGAGTGCGACGTCCGAAAAGACGTTCATGCGGTCGGGCGCGACGGCGGCGCGGATCTCCTCGCATACGGTGTCGAGAAGGCCTCCTTCGAGCTGTCCGCTCTCGATGACAAAGGACATCGTGTCGATGCCCGACGGCATGTGTTCAAAGGAGATGTTGTGCCGCAGGAGCACTTCGAGCACACGGTAGGCAAAGCCGATCTCGGCGTTCATGAGGCTCTTTTCGAGGAAGATGACGGTGAAGTTCTTCATGCCCGCAATGCCCGTGACGGGACGCGCCCTGGGACGATAGCGGGAGGACGGAAGGATGACCGTCCCCTCGTCATCGGGACGGAAGGTATTCTTGATCCGGATGGGAATATCGGCCTCACGCACGGGGAAGATGGCCTCGCTGTGAAGGACGTTTGCACCCATGTAGGAGAGCTCGCGCAGTTCCTTGTAGGACAGCGCGGAGATGCCGGCGGGACTCGGAACGATACGGGGATCGCAGGCGAGAAAGCCGGAGACGTCCGTCCAGTTCTCATAGACGTCCGCATGCACGGCCCGCGCCACGACGGCGCCCGAGACGTCGCTCCCGCCCCGCGTAAAGGTGCGGATGTTCCCTTCGCCGTCCGCGCCGTAAAATCCCGCGACGACGGCCTTGGGAATGCCTTTGAGCGCCTCCCGCACGAGACCGTAGGTGCACGCGTCGAGCCGTCCGTTTGCAGTGAACCGGACAATGTCACGGGCATCGAGAAAGGGAACGCCGAGGTATTCCGCCATGAATCTGCCCGCAAGGTACTCGCCGCGGGAGGCCGCAAACTCGGCCGAATTTTCCCGTTCGATGTCCCGCGCACATTCCGAAAGCAGGGCATCCGCGTCGAGCGTCAGTCCGAGCTCATGTGCGATACTTTGGAAGCGTTCGCAGACTTTTGCATACGCATCGCCGACATGCCCCCTCTCTTTAACGTCTCTTGCCGTCTCATAGAGGAGATCGGTCACCTTGGTGTCGCCGCTGTAACGCTTCCCGGGGGCGGAGACGACGATGTATCTTCTTGCGGGGTCGCGGTCGAGAATGGAGCGGATGCGCGCCATGTTGACGCCGTCCGCCATCGACGTTCCGCCGAACTTGCAGACCTTAATCATAGCTGATCTCCCTGCCCTCGAGACAGTACCGTCTGTCCGCGGCGCCGCCGAGGACGAAACTGTGCGCGGGAAGCTGCCGTCCGCCCTTGATGGCGTCGAGGAGCGTCTCCTTGCCTATCCCCGCAAGGCGGATCCCGACGCAGCCCTCCTCCTCTGCCTTCGCCGAAAAGGCACGCTCTTCGGACGCATAGCGGACCGCGCCCCCGTTGCTCCGGAGATAGGCCGCGATGACCTTGTCGGTGCGGGCAATGGTCTCGGGGTCGTCCGCATGCACGGGAAGCAGGACGTTTCCCTGCCGTTTGCAGCGGACGTTGGCGGAAAAGTAGGAACGGAAGGCCTCGGGCTCCTCGCATTCCACGACGCGGTGCACGGGAGAGAATTCGATCGCGTCGTCATAGAGGTTGACGAACTCCGTGAGAAGGAACCGGGCGGGATGCAGCGGCGTCTCGTCCTCCGTGAGATCCGCGGAAATTTCCTCCCAATAACGCTTTGCCGCATTGGCCGTGGCACAGCCCTCGAACACCGCAAAGCAGGGGTCTCCGCGAACATGCATGGCCTCGAGAATGTCATAGGCCTCGTCCGCGGGAATGTAATAGCCGCGCAGACGGCCGCCCTCCATGAGCTCGAAATCATAGAGAAGTTCGTAGTCCTCTTCCGCAAGCGCAGGCATCAGCCTGCATTTTTTGTCGCGGAAAAAGGCGACGACGTTGGGAAATTCGAGCACGGCGCCCCTGCGCTCCGCAAGACGGCGCATGACGCACGCCTCGTCGGCCGCTTCCACGGGACGGGCGAGCGCGCTCTCCCCGCGGCGGAAGGAATAATGTTCGAGATCGAGTGCGGCGACGATGCCGCGACGCAGTCCGTACGACGTCTCCCGCTCCGTCAGAATGATCCCGCGGTTGAGCTTTTCCGTCCACTCCTCCTCGAGGGCGCGGAACATGGCCTCGTGCACGGCCTCGGCGGCGGACGGAACGTCCTCTTCGAAGTCGGGCACGGTGAGTTTGAGCGCGGAGGGATCTTCCCCGACGATGCGGGCCTTTTTCTCCCATGCGGCGGCATTTCCCGAATATTCCCCGCCGAGGACTGCCCACGTCTCGAATCCGTCGCGCGGCAGAAAGACCCGCGGGGCCCTGAGTCCCCTCTTCATACGGCGCAGTGCAGGATGACGGCGCACACGAAGGCGAGCACGAGGGCGAGCAATTTGAGCGGGATATTGCGTGTAAACAGCTGTTTCAGAAATTCGGTGACTTTCATCAGTTCTTGCCCTCCACGTTAAATTCTTTCCAATAGTATTCCTTTAAGAAGCGCTTGAGACCTTCCGAATCGACATACCGCGCGATCTCGCCCCGCTTGACGACGGACACGATGCCCGTCTCCTCGGAGACGATGATGGTCGAGACGTCGGCGACTTCGGTGATCCCGATGCCCGCACGGTGACGGGTCCCGTACTCCTTGGGGTAATCCTTTTGCGTGAGGGGCAAAAAGCAGCCTGCCGCCTGGATCTTGTCGCCGTAGATGATCATGGCTCCGTCATGGAGGGGCGCCTTGGGAATGAAGATACCCTCGATGAGCTGGCTCGAGATGCGGGAATTGAGCAGCACGCCGCTCTCGATGATGTCCCGCGGCAGGTTGCCGTTGGAGAGCACGATGAGCGCGCCCGTGTTCTTCTTGGAGAGGCTCTGCACCGCCTTGACGATGCTGTTGATGTATTCGTCCGCACGGGCGGCAACGGCGGTCATCTTGGCGGTCGCGACGGAGGACGCCGTGATGGGTGTGCGCTTGCCCGCATTCCAGATCCCGCGTTTGAGTTCGACATGGAAGAGGAACAGGAAGAAGAGCGACAGCACGAGCAGGAAGAAGAGGAAGATCTCCGCGCCGAGCCGCGTCGAGAAGAGGACGATCCCGCCCATGAAGAGAATGAGAAAAAGATACGCGACGATGAGACGGCGCGCATTGTTCTCCCACAGGGTGCGGAAGACCATATAGATGATGATGGACAAAAAGACGGTCTCGGGGATGAGGATCCATTCAAAGGACGTGAAGACGGAAGTGAGCCCCGCGAGGACCTCGGCGAATGTTCGCATGTGTCCCTCCTTTCGGAGACGGCCGGCCGCCGCCTCTCAACTTATTATACCGTTTTTCCGGGAAAAAAGCAAAGGCTTTTTCCCGCGTTTTTTTCTTATCCGAAAAATATTTTCGCGACGGCGGCCCAGAGCGCGCCCGCCTTTCCGTATACGCCGCTCCGCATGCCGGCGGAGAGCTCATAGAGCCGGAGATAGAGTTCGTTCACGCGCGCCGCACCGAGACGGGAGACCGTTTCCCGCTGTTTGCGCACGGGGTACACCTTCATGCCGAGCTTTTCGGCGATCTCGGCGTCCGTGCCCCGCATGCCCGAAAGTTCCGAGAGCGTGCGGAAGTGCGAACAGAGCGCCGCGAGCGCCGCACTCTCGTCGTACCCCTTTGTGAGAAGGTCGGTGAGCATCTCCGAAAAGGCGTTCGCATTGCCCGCGGAGGCCGCCTCGGTCAGCTTGTAGATCTTGTATTCGATGTCCTTTGCGACGTACTCCGTCACGACGGCCCGCGTCACCCGTCCGTCTCCCAAAAATTCGGAGAGCTTTTTCACTTCGAGGCTCATGCGCGCCGCGTCGAGATTGCAGTACTGCACCATGAGGTCGGCGGCGTCGACGTCGATGGAGAGCCCCGCGCGCTTGCAGAGCCCGATGAGCCAGCGGCAGAGCACCTCGGGTTCCTCGCGGCCGCAGTCGACGTATACGAGCTCCTTTTTGCGCTTGAGGTCCACGCCCTTTTTGCCGCCTGTATTGACGATCAGAAGCACCGTTGTCGGACATGGTGCCGCGCAATACGGTCCAAGCACCGTCCAATCGCGTTCGGTCGGATAGAAATCGTACACGCGGACGAGCCGCCGTTCGTCAAAGAAGGGAAGGGTGCGGAGCTCCCCGACAAAGGAGGCGAGCCGATCGCCCTTTAAGGTCTCGCCCTCGTAGCGCACGTCGTTCAGCGTGGGCTGCATGAGGTTACAGGCCGCGCGGATGCTATCCACGGCGCGGTCGCGGAAGTAGGATTCCTCCCCCTCGATGAGGTAAACGTTTGCGAGCCCTTCCTCTCGAAGGCTCTTTGCAAGGCCGACAAATTTCATAGCTCTTTGATTATACCATGTTCAAAGGAAAATTTCAAGCCCCAACTCCATGGTTTCAGCGAGAAATCCTCCGTTTGGAAGGAATTTTCGAAATCGATGGTGATGGCGACGCCCTCCGCAAAGAGCGTGAGCACGCTGCGGCTCAGATAGCGGAACACGAGGCCGCCCACTTCGGTCTCCTCCCCGAATACGAGCGGCGTGTCCGTCAGGCCCGTGGGGATCTCGTCCTTGGCGCAGACGGCGGCGGTATCGAGCTTTGCCGCGCGGCTCAGTCCGTCCGACTCGTCGTCGGATACGACAAAGACCGCGTCGAGCTTTCCCGCATGGGTACGGCAGAGCACGTCCCCGATCTCCCTCGCATTGATCTCCCCGTCGATGACGAGAACATGGACGCTTCTCGTCTCGATGACGGCCGCCATGTGGTCGCCGTCTCCGAACACGCGGACGGTGCCTCCCGCGAGCGGAACGTTCTCAAAGAGCACGGCGAGGGAAAACACGGCCGCAAAGAGGCATGCCGCGGCGATCCGGAGCGGAACGCGCATGCGGAAGCGTTCGGAGAGCAGCACGCACCCCGCGATCCAGACGGCGGCTCCCGCACCGAGGGTGAATCCCTTCAGCACAAAGGAGAAGTCCGCAGACATCAGGAGCAGAAAGAGGGACATGAGCGTCTCCGCGGGAAAGAGCAATACCCCCGCGGCGGCGGGGATACAGAGTGCGGCCGCCGCGCAGAGGAGAAGCGTCAGAAAGAATACGGGCAGGACGGGAATGAGAAAGAGGTTGAGCAGAAGTCCCCACAGCGAGACATAGCCGAAGCACTCCATGAGGATGGGGAAGGAAAAGACGGCAACGGAGACCGCCGCGGAGAGGTATCCGGAGAGAAAGCGCGGCATGTGCGGGATCTTGCCGAGCAGCCGCGAGAGCGAACCCGAGAACAGCGCGAGACCGATGCACGCCCCGAAGGAGAGGCGGAAGCCGGGCGAGAGAAAGTCGGCGGGCGCAAAGAGCAGGAGAAGGAGCGCGGCGAGCGAGATGGATTGCAGAAAGTCATACTTCCTCCCGATCGCGCGGTAACTTCCCAATACGGTGCACATCACGAGGGCACGCACCGAGGAGACGGTAAATCCGCACAGTGCGGTATAGGCAAAAGCGAGCGCGACGGCGGGGATGACGGCCTTACGGCCGAGCAGCGGACGGAACAGAAAGAGCACGGCGGCGAACAGGATCCCGATATGCAGTCCGGAGACGGCAAAGATATGGGCGACGCCGCCCGTGCGTACCGTGTCCGAAAGTCCCCTGTCCATTCCGTGCGAATTGCCCGTGAGGAGAGCGAATGCGACGTCGGCCTCCGCACCGCCGCCCATGCCCTTCCGGAGCACATCATAGAGCCGACCGGGGAGCAGCACGAAGGGATTTTTCGTCTGCCCCGTCTTTTGGTACGCGACCGTACCCACCCGATAGCGGATATCGTTGTAGAAAAAGGAATCGTTGCGCTCGCCAACTTCGCAGCGCACGACATGCGTCTCGAACAGGACGATGTCGCCCGCCCGCACCTCTTCGGATTCGATCTGCCCGCCGAGCTTGCCGCCCACGGGCTCGCCGTCGAAGGAGAGGTCGGTGAGAATGACCTCGGAATAGCCGTTATGGACGGTAAACGAGCATACCATGCCCGAGACGGCATAGTCGCCTTCTTCCTTTCCGCCGAGGAATCGCTCGGTATAGAGATGGATGGAGCCGAGCCCGAGCGCCCCGAACAGGAGGACGCAGAGAAAGAGCGCGAGCATCCGCTTTCCCGAGAACGGGAAGAGCGCGGGGACGAAAAAGAGCAGAAGAAAGAGAAAGTCCGAGGGAACGAGTCCCCCGAACCGGATGCGGAGATAGAAAAAGACGGAAAAGACCGTCCCGAGCGCGCAGAACAAAAAGACGCGGAAGTTGATCCGCGGCAACCGGTTGTCCCGCTTGGATCCGACGCGGCCGACGCGCCGATTTGACCGTTCTTCCTCGGGCATGGGGTACCTCTTTCGTCTCTCTGTGTTTGATGACGGGAATCGGAAAGGGCCTCCCCGCATATGGGAGGCCCTCGTGCTCACTTATGAAAGTTTTTCGAGCAGCTTGAAGTCGATCCCCTTCTCGCCGATCTTGATGATCTTGACCTTTACGACATCGCCCACGGAGAGCACGTCCTCCACCTTGTCGATGCGGTGGTCGCTCATCTTGGAGATGTGGATCATGCCGTCCTTTCCGGGAGCGAACTCGACGAACGCGCCCGTCTGGGAGAGGATGCGCACGACGCGGCCGATGAACATATCGCCGACTTCGGGATCGTGGACGATGGATTCGACGATCGCCTTGGCCTTGAGCGCGGCCTCGCTGTCGCCGTAGGAGGCGATGCACACGGTGCCGTCGTCCTCGATGTCGATCTTGGTGCCTGTCTCCGCGATAATGGAGTTGATGACCTTGCCCTGCTTCCCGACGACGTCGCCGATCTTTTCGGGATCGATCTTGAAGAAGATGATGCGGGGCGCGTACTTGGAGAGCTCGGGCGCGATTTCGGGCACGCATTCGAGCATCTTGGAGAGGATGAACTCGCGGCCCTCGTTGGCCTGATCGATGGCGGTGTGCATGATCTCCTCGGAGATGCCCTTGATCTTGATATCCATCTGGATGGCGGTGATGCCCTTCTTGGTGCCTGCCACCTTAAAGTCCATATCGCCGAGGAAGTCCTCGAGACCCTGAATGTCCGTCATGACGCGGAATTCGCCCGTTGCCTGATCCTTGATGAGGCCCATGGCAACGCCCGCGACGGGCGCCTTGATGGGGACACCGGCGTCCATGAGGGCCATCGTCGAGCCGCACACGGAGGCCATGGACGAGGAACCGTTGGACGAGAGGATGTCGTTGACGACACGGATGGCGTAAGGGAACTCCTCCTTGGAGGGAATGACGGGCTCGAGCGCGCGTTCTGCAAGGGCGCCGTGCCCGATCTCGCGGCGGCCGGGGGAGCGGAGCGCCTTGGCTTCGCCCGTGCAGTAGCCGGGGAAATTATATTGGTGCATGTAGCGCTTTTCGGTCTCGTCGTCGAGGCCTTCGAGCTTCTGCGCGGCGGCAAGCATGTCGAGCGTGCAGGTCGTGAGCGTCTGGGTCTGTCCTCTCGTAAAGACGGCCGAACCGTGGGCGCGGGGCAGGACGCTCCGTTCGCACCAGATGGGACGGACGTCCTTGAGGCCTCTGCCGTCGGGACGGATGCCGAGGTTGAAGATCTTGGCGCGCACCTTCTCCTTGGTAAGGTAATATACGGAATCGTTGATCTCGCGCGTCTTGTCGGGATAGATCTCTTTGAAGTGCTCGAGGATCTCGGCGCCCACCTGATCCTGACGGGCCTGCCGTTCGTTGCGGTCGAAGGTATCGAGCGCCCAGTCGAGCTTTTCGCTTGCGTATTCGCGCACGGCCGCATCAATGTCCTCGGGAATGTGATAGAGCTCGATCTCGCGCTTGGGTTTGCCGACGGCGGGAACGATGACCTCTTCGATGTACTTGCAGATGTTGGCGATCTCGGCCTGTCCGAACATGATGGCGCCGACCATCTCGTCGTTGGAAACTTCGTTTGCGCCCGCCTCGATCATGAGGATGGCGTCCTTGGTCCCTGCAAGGTTGAGGTGGATGGTGCTCTTTTCCCGCTGTTCGCTGTCGGGGTTGATGACGTACTGCCCGTCCACGAGGCCGACGACGACGGAACCCGTGGGACCTGCCCAAGGGATATCGGAGATGGCGAGCGCAATGGAGGAGCCGATCATGGCGAGGGGCTCGGGGCTCACGTCGGGCTCGACGGAGAGCGCCGTGGCGACCACGACGACGTCGTTGAAGAGGCCCTTGGGGAAGAGCGGGCGAAGGGGACGGTCGATGAGACGGGCGGTGAGGATGGCCTTGTCCGAAGCTCTCCCCTCCCTTCTCTTGAATCCGCCGGGGATCTTGCCGACGGCGAACATCTTCTCCTCGTAGTCCACCTGAAGCGGGAAGAAATCCATGCCCTCTCTCGGTTTTTCGGACATGCAGACGTTGACCATCACGGTCGTCTCGCCGCAGCGCACCACGCAGCTGCCGTTTGCCTGTTCGGCGTACTTGCCCGTCTCGACGGTCACATCTCTGCCGCCGATCTGAAATCTGAATTCTCTGTAATTGGGTGTCATTGTTCTTTAATACTCCTTATCTGCTCCTATTCTTTCTTGTTCGTTTCCGTCTTGGGCGGGCGCCGCTCCCCCTCCGGACGCATCCCCGCCGATTCAGTAAAAAAGGGCGGACAAAATGCCGCCCCTTTCAGGTTGTTACTTGCGAAGTCCGAGCTGGTCGACAATGGCTCTGTAACGCGCGATATCCTTGGCCTTGAGATAGTCCAGAAGGCCGCGGCGCTTGCCGACCATCTTCAAAAGTCCGCGACGGGAATGATTGTCCTGCTTGTGGATCTTGAGGTGCTCGTTGAGGTGGTTGATGCGCTCGGTGAGGAGTGCGATCTGGACCTCGGGAGAACCCGTATCCCCTTCGTGCTGGGCGAACTTTGCGATGATTTCGTTCTTTTCCATTTACATTTATCCTCCTATGGAATTTGCTGCGGGAACGGGCCCGCGCATGCCGCGCCCGCCAAGAAATGCGTGGAGATTCGCCTTTCCTCGCGTACGTCGACATATAGAATAGCACATTTCGGAGGATATGTCAAAGGATTTTGGGCCGAACGCAGGAAGAATTTTCAAAATCTCATCCGGGAAGCGGGGCCGCGGGAGAAACGTCCCGCGGCGTTTTCGAACAGGCCTTTCCCCTTGCCACCCCTCAAAGAGTGGGCAAGGGGACTCGTTTTCTCACCTGTTGCGGCGTTTAGGGCGCGGCGAACAGTTTCTTCTTTTCGTCGATGAGGGTATCCGTCTTTGCGAGGTAGGTGGGGATGTCCTTGGGGCTTCCGATGCGCTCGATGCGCACCCCGTCCTCCGAAAAAAAGAGCTTTTTGCTGATGGCGTTGGCCCCGACGGCGAGGTTGTCCGCGCATTCCTCCATCGTGTCCACGTTGTAGATGCACGCCTTGTGCGGCTTGGTCCAGCCCACATTCTCGTGCGCGCCCGCCATGTACTTCTGCCGGTAGAGGTAGTAAGGTTCGTACCCCGCCTGCGTCAGTTTTTCGCGGGAGTAAGCGATCATTTCGGACATGCTCCCCTCGTCGAGCTTCGTGAGGGCGGGCTTTTCGCGCGGCCCGGTCTGATCCGAGAGGTGTTCCTCCTTGAGCCGCGCCCCCTTTTTGAGGCAGAGGGTGTGCACGGTGATGTTGGCGGGATCGAGCGAGACGGCGGTGTCCACGCTTGCCCTGAACTCGTCGAGACTCTCTCCCGTAAGGCCCGCAATGAGGTCGCAGTTGACGTCGAATCCGTACGGTGCGGCCATCTCGAAGGCGCGGAACACGTCGGCCGCGGTGTGCTTTCTGCCGATGGCCTCGAGGGTACGGTCGGAAAAGCTCTGCGCGTTGATGCAGATGCGCGTGACGCCGTACTCCTTGCAAAGGGCGAGCTTTTGCTCGGTGAACACGTCGGGCCGCCCCGCTTCGACCGTAAATTCACAGCCGTCCGGGCGGATCTTTGCGATCGCTTTCAGCACGCGGCGAAGTTCTTCCGGTTCGAGCACAAAGGGCGTGCCGCCGCCGATATACACCGAACGGAGCGTCTTTATGGGGGGCATGTCCGCAAGCTCGCGTTCGAGAGCTTGCAGATAGGCGGGCATATACTGCCGTGTCGCCGCAATGGGCGCTGTAATGAAGGAGCAATACGAACACTTTGTGGGGCAGAAGGGCAAGGAAACGAAGAGGTCGCAATTGCCCTCCTTTTTTTCATAGATGCCCTCCTGTCCCCGCAAAACGCGGGCGGTCAGGGCGATATTTTCCTCCGAGACGCCGAGGGTCTTGAAAAATTCCGCAAACGAGGGCGAAGTGCGGGTACCGTCGGGTCCCTGCTGTACGTCGTCGAGCCAGGCCGCCTTTTCGAGGTAGGAATAGGCGAGCCGCGTGGGACGGATGCCCGTCAGGGAGCCCCACGGGAGCGTCTTATGGAAGTACTCCGAGAGGACGCGGTACAGGCCGAGCTTGGCGTAGCGCTTGATGAGGCTGCGATGTTCGACATCCGTGCGGGGGATATCGAAGTCGATATACCGCATCTCCCATACGCCGAAGCGGTAAGAATTTTCATACGCCGCGCCCGTGACATCGCACGAATGCGCGATGTCGAGCGATTCCGCCCCCTCGAAGAGGCGCACGATGTCCATGAGATCGGGTTCGAGAAATTTACAGTCCGATGATACCACGTTGTTTTTCCTCCCCAAGCGTTGTGGGCATACCATGTCCGGGATAGACCTTCATGTCCGGAAGAAGTGCGAGCTTTTTGAGGCTGCTTTTCATGCTTTTTTCGTCCCCTGTGGGAAGGTCGCACCGTCCCGTATCCCCGAAGAAAAGTGTGTCGCCCGAAAAGAGCAGGCGCGCGGCGGGGACGATCAGACAGCAGCTGCCCGCGGTGTGGCCGGGCGTCGCAAGTACCCGGAATCCGATGCCCGAAAAGGCGAGCTCCTCCCCGTCCGAAAAGGTGAAATCCACGGAAAACGGAGGAACGGGGTGGCCGAATTCCAACCCCATGTTGTCATTTCCCGTTGCGAGGGCGGCCTCTTCCGTAAGACAGCCGATGCGCGCGCCCGCCCGCTTTAACGCGGCACACCCGCCGATGTGGTCGAAATGGCCGTGCGTGAGGAGCGCCGTCTCCACGGTGAGCCCGTACTTCTCCGCCTCGGAGAGGATGCGCGGCTGAGCGGGGTCAATGGCAACGGCGGTGCGTCCGTCCTCCGTGAGGAGATAGGAATTGGCCGCAAAGCCGACCGGCCGGATGAAGATCACGTTCATGGCATTCCTCCGGCGGGATCAGTTGCTCATGCGCCGCACGTCGAGGATGCGGGGATTGGCCTTGATCTTGCCGATGAGAACCTCCATGTCCTGCTTGTTCATGAGGCTGACGGTGACTTCGACGACGGCGTCGCCGTTCTTGTCATAGCGGCCGTTGATGGAGGAAATGGTGAGGCGCATGTCGTTGACGCACTGCGAGATGGCCGCAAGCGCCGCGCCCTGTTCCTCGGCCGTGACGACGATCCCCGCCTTGAAGTGCGCCTGTCCCGTCTCCACCGTCCATTCGGCGGGTTGCAGACGCTCGGGTTCGACGTTCTTCATGTTGGGACAGTCACAGCGATGGATGACGAGTCCCCTCCCGCGGGAGACAAAGCCGACGATGTCGTCGCCGGGCACGGGCGAGCAGCAGCCCGCAAAGGAGACGAGAAGCCCCGCCATGCCCTTGACGGTAACCGAGCCCTTTGCGTTCTTCTCCTTGAAGGGCCGCACTTCGATGATCTGCGGTGCCTCCTTCCGGAAGTAGTCGACGAGACGGAAAAAGACCTGCGTGGCGGAGACGGCGCCGTAACCGATGGCGGCGAACATTTCGTCCTGCGTGTCGAAGGACCACTTTTCGGAGACCTTCTTAAAGCTGTCGGGCGTGAGGATGTCGGAGAGCTGATAGCCCTTCTTGCGCACGGTGTCGTCGAGCATGCTCTTGCCGAGGCGCACGTTCTCCTCCTTCATCTCGCGCTTGAAGAAGTTCTTGATCTTGGCCTTGGCGGAGGAGGACTTGATGAATTTGAGCCAGTCGCGCGACGGGCCCTTGCTCGTGGGAGAAGTGATGATCTCGACCACGTCGCCGAGCTCGAGCGTGGAGTTGAGGGGAACGATCTTGCCGTTGACTTTTGCGCCCACGCAGTGGTTTCCCACTTCGGAGTGGATGGCATAGGCGAAGTCCACGGGCGTCGCCTCCGCCGGGAGCGAGATAACCTTGCTCTGCGGCGTGAACACGAGCAGCTCCGAGGAGTACAGTTCCTCCTTGACCGTCTTCATGAACTCGTGCGAATCGCGGAGACCGCCCTGCAGATCCATCATCTCGCGGATCCACGAGATGCGCTGGTCGAGCGAGGTCTCGGTGTCGCGCTGTTCCTTGTATTTCCAGTGCGCGGCGATACCGAATTCTGCCGTGCGGTGCATCTCCTCCGTGCGGATCTGGATCTCGAAGGGCTGGCCGAAGTTGGTGACGACGGTCGTGTGGAGGGATTGGTAGAGGTTGGGCTTGGGGGTGGCGATGTAGTCCTTGATGCGGCCCGGGACGGGCTTCCAACGCTTGTGGATCTTTCCGAGCACTTCGTAACACTCGTCCACCGTCGCCACGATGACGCGCACGGCCGTGAGGTCGTAGATCTGTTCGAGCGTCTTGTTCTTGGTCTTCATCTTTTTATAGATGGAGTAGAAGTGCTTGGGACGGCCGAACACCTCGCCCTGAATGCCCGATTCGGCGAGGATGCCGCGGATCTCCTCTACGACGAAATTGACAAAACGGTTGCGTTCTTCGAGCTTTTGGTGGATGTTCTCGACAAGGAACTCAAAGGCCGCGGGGTCGAGGTATTTGAGACACAGGTCCTCAAGTTCGCACTTGATCTGGCTGATACCCAGCCGGCCTGCGATGGGTGCGTAGATGTCGAGCGTCTCCTTGGCCATCTTCTGCTGCCGCTCCGACGAGAGATAGTTGAGCGAGCGCATGTTGTGCAGACGGTCGGCGAGCTTTATGATGATGACGCGGATGTCCTTGGCCATCGCGATGAGGATCTTACGGAAGTTCTCGGCCTCCTCCTCTTCCTGCGACTTGAACACGATCTTGTCGAGCTTGGTGACGCCCGAGACGAGGGTAAAGACCCCCTCGCCGAATTCCCGCTTGATGTCGTCGTCCGTTGCGGGTGTATCCTCGATGACGTCGTGAAGAAGGGCCGCGGCGATGGTCTCGGCGTCCAGCCCGAGGTCGACGAGGATCTCTGCCACGGCACACGGATGGATGAAATACGGTTCGCCCGAAGCACGCTTCTGGTTTTCGTGCGCAGCCTTGGCATAGTCATAGGCGTGCAGGAGCATATCCCGCTCCGTGCCGCTGTAAAATTCGTAAACCTTCATGAGGATGGAGTCCATTTATCTCCCCTCCTTGTACATCCGGACCGCCCGGTATACGGCCGATTCGGAAAGATCGGTATGTTTTCCGCGCACGAGGTGCAGCCGTCCGCCCGCAAGGGACAGAAGGCCGAGCTCCTCAAAGACGGCGAGCGCGAACACGAGCTGCTCGCGCGAGGTGCCGCGCGCAAGCACGCGGGCCGCCGCGGCATAGCTCTCGCCCGTCTCCGTTCCGTCCGCTCTCCGCAACATCGCAAAGACGTCGAGGAGCGCTTCCCGTGAGCAATCGACGAATTTCAAGGCATCCATGTCCGGGGAGGACGCGTTCGCAAACACCTTTGCATGTCCCGTTTCGGGGAGGATGACGGGCCCGTCGAGCACGACGACTTCGCGGAAGGCGGAGAGGTCGACATCGCTTGCCGGCGCATAGAGCACGGTATTCAGACAGCTCGAGGACGAGGGGCGGAACACGTCGATGGGCAGATCCTTCAGCGCGGAAAAGCGCTCCGCCGCGGCCCGGCTGTTTGCGACCGCGCACAGTCCATAGGCGCAGGAAGTGATGCGTTCCGCGCAGAATTCGTTGAGATATTTCTCCTCCATGTACTCCACACCGCGGACATGGGTGGCCCCGATGAGGCGGAGCTGCCGTTCAAAGGCGTCGAGTTCGATCTCCTTCCCGCTCGCGCCGTCATAGAGCACGCAACGCACGAAGCCCTTGACGTACTCCTTCCCGCGGAAGGTGGAGAGGTTGTATTCGAAGACGATGCGCTTTTTGAGGTCGCTCCTGAGGATGTCGAGATCGCCCGCACCGCCGAAATAGACAAGGTCGAAGCCGTCCACCGACATGCCGATGTGCGGGGAACCCGGCTTTAAGGGAGCGGCGTCGACTGCGTCTGCCTCGATATAGAAGAGCGGACGGCGGTTGCCCATGCCGCAGGGTTCGAGCAGGGAAAGTTCATGCGCCACGCGGCGGAAATCGCCCGTGCTTTCGCCCGCAACGCAGACGACGGGGAGGAAGTCCTCCCGCGTGTAATGGGTGCCGATATAGTCGTCGAGTGCGGCCTTGAGGGCGGGAAATTCCGCCTCGGTCACGCTGACGCCGGCCGCCTGCGCATGCCCGCCGAAGGTCGTGATGTGCTCCGAACAGGCCTTGAGGGCCTCGAAGATGTTGACATTCTCGATGCTGCGCGCGCTGCCCTTCAGGACGTCGCCGTGACGGACGAACAGAAAGGCGGGGCGGGAAAATTCATCGGCGATGCGTGCGGCGACGATGCCCACAAAGCCTGCGTTCCAGTCCTCGCCGGCGAGCATGACGACATTGCCGTACGGTCCCTCGCGGAGTGCAAGGCGGGAGGCCTGTGCATACAGCTCGTCGCAGTACTTCTGACGCTCGGAATTATAGGCGGAGAGGCGGGCGGCGAGCTCAGCGATCTCCTCTTCGTCCTCGCTCGTAAAGAGGCGCAGGGCGGCGTTGACGTCCCCCATCCTGCCCGCGGCGTTGACGCGGGGCGCAACGGTGAAGGCGAGCGTCTGTGCGGTCACCTCGCTGCTGCGTTCGAGCAAGGCGGAAAACACGGGATGGGGTTCGGAACGGAGGATGGCAAGCCCTTCGGCCACGATGTCACGGTTCTCTCCGAGGAGCGGCACGCTGTCCGCAACGGTCGAGAGTGCAACAAAGTCGGCGAGCGGATAGGCCCGTTCGCCGATGAGCGCCTGCGCCAGCTTGAAGGCCACGCCCGCGCCGCAGAGGTTGTCATAAGGGTAGTCGTCTTTGACCTTGGGATTGATGAGGATGCAGTCGGGGAGCGCTTCGGGCAGTTCGTGATGGTCGGTGACGATGACGTACGCTCCCTGCGATTGGATGTAGGCGACCTCGTCCTTGTTGGAGACGCCGCAGTCGACGGTGATAAAGAGGTCGGGAAGGAACTCATCGAAGATTTTGTCGATGGCATCCACGGACATGCCATAGCCGTCGAGCCTCTCGGGGACGTAGACATAGGGCTCGATACCGAACTCCCGGAGGGCGCGCGAAAGGACGGCGCAGGCACCGATCCCGTCTGCGTCGTAATCGCCGAACACCGCGACCCGCCATTCCTCGTCCCGTGCGCGGGTGATGAGCTCCACGGCCTCCCGCATGCCCGACATCAGAAAGGGCGAGAGGTAATTCTTCCGCGAGGGTGTGAGAAAGGCGCGCGCCTTTTCGGGCGTGTCCATGCCCCGCGCGTAGAGGATGCCGGCCGTCGTCTCGGTGAGACCGAGCGCGGCTGCGAGCTCGCTGACCTTTTTCGCCTCGGCGGGCGTAAATTCAAATTCGCGTACTAATCGTTTCATGCGCCGTTCATTCCAAAAAATTACGGCGGGGAAACTGCCCCGCCGTATGTCTCTTGCTTTCAGCGGTTACTCTTCGGCCGCGTCCGCTTTTTTCTTTCCGAAATACTTGATCTTCTTGTCCGCCTTCTTCTTGTCGATGGAAGCGCGGATGAGCGCCTGCACTTCCGGTCCGATCCAGAGCACGGCACAGACGGGGAGCAGCTCGGCGATGACGGCGGGAAGGACGTAGAGCATTGCGCCCGGCGCCGCGATGAGCCCGGCGACCGCCGTGGTTGCGACAAAGCAGCCTGCCGTGAGAAGGACCGTTTTGAGGGAAGCCTTCGCCGTCGCGCGGACGACGTCCGCCTTGACTGCGGTCTCGTTCTCGGGGGCCTTGAGCGCATCGCGGATGCGGTTCCCGAGCACGATCCAAAGGAGTACCGACATGAATGCCGCGATGGCCGCATAGAGGAGCGGCGTTGCACCGTAGACCGGGAAACGGGTGACGGCAAAGACCGCGGCGGTGAGAAGCGCACTGTCTGCGGCACAGGCAAGGCCGGCGACGGCACTCGCTACGCCATAGCGGCAGCACACATAGATGAGTGCGGCGACGATGCCGAGACCGATCCCGATGGCGCCGCGCCATGCGGCTTCGTAAAAGCGTTCGTTTTCCTGATAGTGCCAGCTCGCGCTGATGACCGACTTCCCGTACACGGTATCATCGCCCGCGTTCTCGAAGTAGGTATTGGCCGTATTGACGGCCTTGGCGAGCGCGGCCTCGTCCGTCCCCTCCGCAAAGGTGTAGACGAGCATCTTGTCCGTCGTCTCGGAGAAGGAGGAACTGTCGATCACGCTGTTTGCTTCCCGTTCGAGATAGGAGAGCTTGTTGTCCTTGAGCACGCCCTCGATGTAGGTCTCGAGGTCCTCTTCGGCGCCCTCCGTGATCTCGAACATCACGTCGTAGTGCACCTCGAAGGTGTAGCTCTTGTTCTTGTCGGGCATGGTGTTGAATCCGAGGACGGAATAGAGCACGATGCCGAGCACAATGAGAAATGCGGAGACGGCCGCAAGAATGACGGCGGGTTTCTTGAACTTACTCATCGTCTTCTACCTCCTCCCGTACGAAATTGCAGAACTTGCCCTGATTCTTGGGGAAGCTCATGAGAGCATACCAGACAAAGCATCCGAATGCGAGGCAGAGCGCCGAGAGCACGACGCCGAGCCCGAGAGTGAAGGCGAACACGCTGAGTTCGCCGAGTGCCACAAAGTAGGTGAAGAAGGCGATGAGGGCGAGCGCGATGTGCAGGTCGAAGAGCTTCCAGAAGATCTTTTTGTACCCCGCCTTAAAGGAGGAGATCATGGTCTTGCCGACGGCGTATTCCTTCTTGACGCTCTCGTATGCAACGGCCTCGGAGACGGAGAACAGCGTTCCCGCAAGGACGACGGCCATCACGGTCTCGTACCCGAGATGCAGGAACGGGATGCCCCAGACGAGGAGGATCATGACGAGCAGCCAGCTGAGCGAGGTGTAGAGATGCGCGATGCCCAATCCGCGGTAGCGGATGAAGAAGAACACGAGCATGCCCACGAAGAGCACCGCAACGGCGATATAGATGAGCGGGAGCGCCGCGTCGCCGAAGTTTGCGCCGAGACGCATGGTCTCGCCGATGGTAAACGTCATTTCGGTGGGTTCGCCCTTGAGCGTGGAGTCGATGGTGAGCGCGATGGCGCGCGCCGTCTCCGCGTTATAGTTGCCGCTGATGGCGAGCTGTCCGCCCGACACGGCCGAAGTGACCTGAAGCTGGACGATGGATTCGTCCCCCACATAGAAGTAAAGCGTAACGGGGGAATCGGTCGTTGCGGCGCTCGTCCATCCGGAGATGACGCTTGCGCCCGCTCTCGTAAAGTTGAGGACGACGTAGGCCGTTCCCTGCGCGACGCCCGTCGTGGCGCCCGCGATGTAGTCGCGGATGGTCTCGTCCTCTCCGATCACGAGGTGCGTGGCCGCCGAGGCGCTCGATCCGTACCCCATGTCCACTTCTCCCATGTAAGAGAAGTAGTTGAGCATCACGGCCTGCGCGCCCGAATAGGCGGACAGCGTGATGCGGAAGGTGTAATCGTCGCGGACATCCACGGCGACGCCCTCCATGTGCAGCCCCTCGAGACGGTTCCGAAGGATCTTCTCCGCGCGGGCGAAGTCGGCCTTGAACTCGTCGGAGACGGCCGTCCCGTCCTTGTCGCCGAACACGATCTCTTTGTCGACGTAGACCGCACCGTTCTCGTCGGGATAGCGGGCATACTTCTTCTCATAGTTTTCCAGCGCCTCGACCCGTTCGTCATGTTCGGGCGTGTCTTTGCTGCTGTTGCTCATCTCCTCGAGCTGGGCATGGTTGTCCGCATATTCCTGTGCGGAGATCACGCCTTCGGGATAGTAGATGGACGAATAGCCGCCGCCCAGATAGTTCTCCCCGTCGCCGAGCATCCCGCCGAGGTTGGAATCCTTTTCCAGCATGCTGATAAACGAGTTGAACGTCGTCATCCCGTCGTAACCGTACGAGAACGTGGCGGTGCACATGAAGCACACCCCCGCGATCAGAATGGTGATCAGCGTCAGCGCAATTGCCGATTTTAACTTGCTCATTGCCTCCTCCTGGAAGCGCCGGGAAAAATCCGCCGCTTCGGATCATCGTGGTATTGTGTCTTGTTCCCTTCCGCGGGAACGGATCCCCCTGCACGGAGCCTGTCCGTTTGAGGGTTCACTTTCATAATTATATAGGAAAAGCGGGCAGTCGTCAAGCCGAAATGTACCGCTTGGAAAATTTTTCTCGGAATTTTCTTTATTTTTCGCGCGATTTCCGTTCCGCGAGAACGTGCATGGCGCACTCGACCCGCTTCTTCATCATGGCGCAGGAAATGGGATAGGGCGTATCGATGTCGCCCATAAAGTGGTAGTTGTTGGCACTGCAGCCGCCCGAGCAGAGAAACTTAGCAAAGCAGTCCTCGCAACCCTTGCGGGTGAAGAGGCAACTTGTCGCGAATTTTTCGCGGAGGACGGGGTCGATCGTGCCCTCGAACACACTGCCCATCCGGAAGGGCGCGTCGTTTGCGAACTGGTGGCAGGGATAGAGGTCGCCGTTCGGGACGACGGACAGATACTCGTTGCCCGCACCGCACGCCGAGACGCGCTTCTGAAGGCAGGGCCCGCCCTCGAGGTCGATGGAGAAGTGGAAGAAGAGGAAGCCCTTCCCCTCCGCTTCCCGACGGATGTATTCGTCCGCAAGCGCCTCGTACTCCGCCTCGATGCGGGGAAGATGCTCCTCGCGGATGGCAAGGTCGGCAAGGTCGGTGACGACGGGCTCGAGGGAGATGGAATCGAATCCGCTGTCCGCAAGAAAGAGCACGTCCTTTGCAAAGTCGAGATTCTTCGCCGTGAAGGTGCCCCGCACATAGTAATGCTTGTCCCCTCTCGCCCGGACGAACTTCTTAATGTGGGCGATGACGGCGTCGAAACTCCCCTTGCCGTTCACCGTCTTCCGCACGGCGTCGTGCACCTCCTTGCGCCCGTCGAGGGAGAGGACGACGTTCTCCATCTCCTCGTTGAGGAAGGCGATGGCGTCGTCGTCGAGGAGCAGCCCGTTGGTCGTCGTGGTGAAGAGGATCTTTTTGCCGCGCTTTGCGGCTTCCTGCTTTCCATAGGCGACGGTCTCTTTGAGCACGTCGAAATTCATGAGGGGCTCGCCGCCGAAGAAGTCGATCTCGAGTACCTTGCGGCTCCCGCTCTCGCGCATGAGGAAGTCGACGGCCGCCTTGGCCGTCTCGAGCGACATCACCTCGCGGACGGAGTGGTAGGCGCCCTCGTCGGCAAAGCAGTAGCGGCAGCGCAGGTTGCAGTCGTGCGAGATGTGCAGACAGAGCGCCTTGAGCTCGTGCGATTTCACGGGACGGGCATCCGTCTCGGGGGCGTCGAGCAGACCGGCGCGGCGAAGGGCTTCGATGTCCGCTTCGACGGCCTCGCGCTCCGCATCGGGAAGGTCTGCGGGTTCGCCGCGGAGGATGCGCGCGGTCGCCTCGTCGCACGCGTGGAGCGCTCCGCTGCCCGTGTCATAGATGTAGTGCTTGTCGCGGTAAGAAAATACGTGCCTCATAAAAATACCGGGAAACGCCAAAAGAGCGACGGGTTCCCCGTCGCTCGGATGGAAGAAATGTTACTTGTTTTCGTTCTCGATCTTCTGCTCGCGGGTCACGCGTTCGCAGGACTGGTTGCCGACCGTGCAGCTCGTCTTGCAGGCGGACTGGCAGGTGCTCCTGCATTCGCCGCAGCCCGTAACTTTGCGCTCGGTAGGTTTCGCTATCGTCTTGATCATGTCAATCACCTCTGACTTTTTTTACTATTATACTATATACAGAGGGATTTTGCAAGCGATTTACTCCTCTTTCCGCAATTTTACGCCGAGAAGGGCGCCGAGTCCGCCGAGGACGGCCGTAAAGAGCAGTTCGAGCGGAAAGAGCGGCGTGAGACAGAATGCACCGCCGACGGCCGCAAAGAGGAGCATGGCAAGGATGCAGCCCGCGGCGCCCGCGATCGCACCCTTGACGAGCGCCCTGCCCGCCCGCACGAAGAGCAGCGGAAAGAGGAGGGATGCGATCCCCTTGATCGCCCAGTTGACGCCCTGCACCGCGGCCTCCGGGGGCGCGTATGCCTTGACGATGACGGCAAAGACCGCCGCGGCAAAGAGATAGAAGGCGGCGCCGCAGACCGCCGCGAGCGCAATTTCGCGCACGCCGTGTTTCAAGTCCGTTTGCATAAAAAACCTCCGCGTACGTTTTACCGTATGCGGAGGAAAGCAGCAATATTCCTTTATTCCTTTGTTTCGGACTGCGTCTCCGAAGATTCGGCCTTGGGCGCTTCCTGCGGCGTTTCGGCGGGCGTCTCTTGGACATGCCCCCCTTTCTTTGCCTCTTTGGCCGCACGCTTTTTGGCTTCTGCCTCCTCGCGGGCGATCATGGAAGGGCTCTTGGCGTCGGTGTTCTCGATGTAACCCTTGTCGATCTTCATATAGGACTTGCCGGAGGCATCCGAACCCGTCTCGATGATGACGGTGTTGTCGTCGCAGACTTCGACAACGATGCCGCACACGCCGCCCGTCGTCTTGATCTTATGACCGGGACGGATGGAATCGAGCACCTCCTTGGCCTCCTGATATTCCTTTTTGCTCCCCCGGCTCCGCAGGAACATGAAGAGCACGAAGATGGCCACGATGGCGAAGAAGAGGATGAGTGCCGACCAGCCGTTCATGGGGTTTGCGCCCGTTCCGCCGCCCGTCGACCCGGTCTCGCCGCCCGTCGCGGCATCCAACAATAAATTCCACATAAGCATATCTCCTTATTTCCTTACCATCATACCCCATCCGGGAAATTTTGGCAAGCGTTTTTGACGAATTTTTTCCGTTTCACAAAGTTTTCATGCAGACGGGCCCGCTTCTTCGGCCTGACGGGCATAAAATTCCGCCGCGAATTCGCGCACATATCCGCCGAGAATGCTCTCCCGCAGTCCCCGCATGAGGCGGTGGAGGTAGGCAATGTTGTGAAGGGACAGCAGCATGCCCCCCATCATTTCGCCCACGTTGACCATGTGGCGAAGGTATGCCCGGGTGTAGTTGCGGCAGCAGTAGCAGTCGCATTCGGGGTCGAGCGGCGTGAAGTCCTCACGGTATTTCCCGTTGCGCACCACCACCTTCCCCCGCGACGTAAGCGCCGTCCCGTTGCGGCCGACGCGCGTCGCAAGCACGCAGTCGAACATGTCGACGCCGCGCAGGACCCCCTCGACGAGACAGTCGGGCGAGCCGACCCCCATGAGGTAGCGGGGCACGTCCGTCGGAAGGAGAGGACCGAGAAAGTCGAGCATTTCGTACATCAGGGGCTTGGGTTCCCCCACCGAGAGTCCGCCGATCGCAATGCCGTGGCGGACATAGGGGAGCGTCCGCTCGAGCGAGGCCGCCCGAAGATCATGAAAGAGGTTGCCCTGCACGATGGGAAAGAGCGCCTGTGCGGGGTCATCGTGGACATGGTAGCACCGTTCGAGCCAGCGGGCCGTCCGTTCCATGGCGGCTTCGGCCTCGGCGTGTGAGCAGCCGTACTCCGAACATTGGTCAAAGGCCATGATGATATCCGCCCCGAGATTGTGCTCGATCTCCATCGCCCTCTCGGGCGTGAAGGTGTGATAGCTCCCGTCCACATGCGAGGAAAAAGTCACCCCGTCCTCCCCGATCTTGTTGAGCTTGGCGAGCGAAAAGACCTGAAATCCGCCGCTGTCCGTGAGGATGGGACGGTCCCAATTCATGAACTTGTGGAGCCCGCCCGCACGGGCAACGAGCTCGTCCCCGGGACGCATGGCAAGGTGATATGTGTTGGAGAGCAGGATCTGCGTACCGATCTCTTTGAGGTCGCGCGGAAGGACACCCTTTACGGAAGCCTGCGTGCCCACGGGCATATAGACGGGCGTCTCGATATCGCCGTGCGGCGTGTGCAGAATGCCCGCCCGTGCCCCCGTTTCGGGGTCCGTTTTCTGTAATTCGAAGGAGAAAAAGCGATCGTTCATGAGGTCCCCTTATGCGGAATAGGCGGAGCGCAGCCCCGCGGTCAGGAAAAAGGCCACGGCGGAGAAAAAGAACACGGAAGCCGCCCCGAACGCGGGAAGCATTCCGCTGCCGACAAAGTAAGTCGTGCAGAAGTAGTGGATGACGGCGGGGAAGAGAATGGCGATCCCCCTCTGCCATCGTCCGCAGCCCGCAAGCACGCCGAGCGCGATGCCGAGCAAGACGTCCACGCCCGGGACGAGCGCATAGAAGAGTGCCGAGCCCGCCACGCCGCGGAGCCCCGTGAGAGCCAGAGCAAAGAGCGCGATCCGCGTCTCCGTAAGGGCATAGAGCACGGCAACCGTCAGCACGGCAAGATAGGCTGCGAAGGTTTTTTGAGCGAAAGATGTGTTTTTCATGATCGGAAACAGAGGCCGAATTTGCGACCTGTGGTGGGATTTTTGAGGAAAAGAGCGCCTGCCCCTCTCCCGTGAACGAGCAAGACAAGGAGAGATAACGAACTGTTTATTCCTCTTTCTATGAACGAGCAAGACAAGGCTTTGGACCCCGAAATGCTCTTTTCGGAAGCAAGCAGGTCGAGGAGCGCGCGGATTTCCCGAAGGGAGTTTGCTAAAAGGTAAATGACCGAGGGAAAACGTAAGCGCGACAATGAGATGCGCCGCTTATAAAAAGAGCATCGCGTCGCCGAAGGAGAAGAACCGATACCGCTCCCTTACCGCCACCTCATAGACGTGCAAAATCTCTTCCCGCGAGCACAGACAGCTCACAAGCATGAGGAGCGTGCTCTCGGGCAGATGGAAGTTGGTGATGAGCGCATCGACGCACTTCATCTTATAGGGCGGATACAGAAAGATGCTCGTATCCCCCTTTTCCGCATGGATGAGCCCCGACGCGTCCGCGACCGTCTCGAGCGTCCGGACGGAAGTCGTTCCCACGCAGATGACCCGGCGGCCCTCCCGCTTGGCACGGTTGACGGTTTCGGCGGCCTCCTCGGAGACTTCGTAATATTCGCTGTGCATGACATGCTTTTCGACGTCGTCCACCTTGACGGGACGGAAAGTCCCGAGCCCGACGTGCAGCAGAACTTCGGCGATCTCCACCCCCTTCGCGCGGATGCGTTCGAGGAGTTCGGGCGTGAAGTGCAGGCCCGCCGTCGGCGCCGCGGCCGAACCGTTCTCCCGCGCATAGACGGTCTGATAGCGCTCCGGGTCGGAGAGCTTTTCGTGGATATAGGGCGGAAGCGGCATGCTGCCCGCCCGGGACAGGACGTCCTCAAAGGTCCCCTCCCAGAAAAAGCGGACGTGCCGTTCCCCCGTCTCGGTGACGGAGAGGACCTCGGCGGAGAGCTCGTCATTTACGATGAGTTTCGTGCCCGGACGACACTTCTTCCCGGGACGGACGAGCACCTCCCATGTGTCGAGTTCCAACCGTTTAAGAAGCAAAATCTCCACATTCCCCCCGGACATGGTATGGGCGTAGAGCCTCGCAGGCAGGACGCGCGTGCGGTTGACGACAAGCACGTCGCCCGATCGCAGATAGTCTGTAATGTCGCGGAAGATGCGGTGTTCGATGGTCTTTGTGTCCCTGTGATAGACGAGGAGACGGGAGCTGTCGCGCGGGACCGCGGGCGTCTGGGCGATGAGCTCCTCTGGCAGGTCGTAGTAGAAGTCGGACGTCTTCATGAATCGTCCCTGTCGAATACGCTCATCTGCCGTCTCACGGCATCGGGCATAGGGACGCCCATGTGCTCGTAGCCGCCCTTGAGGCACACCCTTCCGCGCGGGGTGCGGGCAATGAAACCGAGCTGGAGAAGGTAGGGCTCGTACACGTCCTCGATGGTGCCCACGTCCTCCCCCGTCGTCGCGGCAAGCGTATCCAGCCCCGCGGGGCCGCCGCCGAACTTCTCGATGAGCGCACGGAGCAGATTCCTGTCCGTCTCGTCGAGACCGAGTTCGTCGATCTCCATGCGGGCGAGCGCCTTTCTTGCATCGGAGCGCGTGACGGCGGAACTGCCCATCACGGCCGAGAAGTCGCGCACACGCTTCAAGAGACGGTTGGCGATGCGGGGCGTGCCGCGCGAACGGCGGGCGATCTCATACGCGCCGTCCGCCTCGATGGAGATGCCGAGCGTCTTTGCCGAGCGGGTGACGATCCGGCAGAGCTCGTCGGGCGTATACATGTCGAGACGGCACAGGATCCCGAAGCGGTCCCGAAGGGGCGAGGAGAGCATGCCCGCACGGGTCGTCGCCCCGATGAGGGTGAACCGCTTTAAGGAGAAGCGGATGTTGCGCGCGGACGGGCCCTTGCCCACGATGATGTCGAGAGCATAGTCCTCCATGGCGGCATACAGGATCTCCTCCACCTGATGGTTGAGGCGGTGGATCTCGTCGATAAAGAGGACATCGCCCTCGTTGAGATTGGTGAGGATGGCGGCAAGGTCGCCCGAACGCTCAATGGCGGGACCGCTCGTCACCTTGATCTGCGTTCCCATGGTATTGGCGATGATGTGGGCGAGCGTCGTCTTGCCAAGCCCGGGCGGGCCGTACAGAAGGACATGGTCGAGCGCCTCGCCGCGGCTCTTGGCCGCCGCCATGTAGACGGCAAGGTTCTCCTTCACCTTGTCCTGCCCGACATATTCCTCCATCGTCTTGGGGCGGAGGATATTTTCCTCGATATCCGTCTCGCTGCGTTCGGCCGAGAGAAGTCTCCCCTCCTCAAATTCTTCGTCATCAAACATAAAAACAAACCTTCAAATCATCCGATATATTCGATTTCCAGCTCCCCCATGCGATCCGGGGGGCAGTAGAGCCGCATGTCCCCCTCAAAGCGGAGAGGAAGGACGAGCTCTTTCAGTTTGGGATATCCCGAGAACACCATGTACGAGAGCTTCCGGATCGTGGAGGGAAGCACGATGCGCTCGAGCTTTTTGCAGGAAGGGGCGACGTTCCAAAAGGTCTCCACCCCTTCGGGCACGACGATCTCGCGGACGGACGTTCCCTTGAGCGCGCACTCCCCGATGCCGACAAGCCCCTCGGGAAGGTCGAGCTTCCGCAAGAGGGTGCAGTCCGAAAAGGTCCCGCAGCCGACGAAACGGACGCTCGGGGGAAGGGTGATCTCCGTGAGGGCACGGCAGCCTTCAAATACGCCGTCGAGGGCGAGCTCCGAGCCGAGTACCGCAAGTTCGGAGGGAAGTACGACCCGTGCGAGCGACTTGCAGTGGAGGAAGGTCCCGTCCTCGAGAATGCGCGGGCCCCACCCTTGAAAGACGACCTCTTCGAGCGAAGTGCATCCCGAGAAGGCATCATGCCCGATGCAGCGCACCCCCGAGGGAATGACCACCCGCTTGAGGGCGGTACAGTCCGAAAAAGCACAGGATCCGATCTCTTCAAGCCCGCGGGGAAGGACGATCTCCTCGAGCGTATCGTTCCCCCAGAGGGCGTAGTCCCCGATCCGGATGACGCCCTCGGGCAGCACAATGCGCCGGTATCCCTCGAGCGGGAACATGCCGTCCTCAAGCTTCATCGTTCCCACCGGAACGTAATACGACGTCATTACATGCCCCGAAGGGCGGCGGCAAGGATGTCCTCCACCGTCTTTGCGCCCTTCGCCTTTGCCTTCGTGACGGCCTGCGCGCTCTCCTGTTTGGTGAAGCCGAGGCCCATGAGCGCCGAAACCGCATCGTCATCTTCGGACATGGTAGGCACGGATACTCTCCCTCCCACCGATTCGCTCCCCAAGAGTTCGTCGGCGGAGATCTTTCCGTGGAGTTCGAGAATGATGCGCTCCGCCATCTTTTTTCCCACGTTCTTGGCGGAGGTCAGCCGTTTGACGTCGGCCGTGAGGATGGCCTCGGAGACCTCTTCGGGACGCATGGAAGAGAGGATGTTCATGGCGACTTTGGCGCCCACGCTCTGCACCGAAGTGAGGCGCAGAAAGAGCTCCTTCTCGCGCACGTCCGCAAATCCGAAGAGGGTGATGTCGTCCTCCGAGACGCGCATGTAGGTGTAAACTTCGCCGTCCTCCCCCTTTCTTACGCCCGAGAGGCGGGAGAAGGCCGCACCCGAACAGACGACCTCATAGCCCACGCCGTTCACCTCGAGGAGAACGTAGTCGGGGGCGATGGATCTGACTTTTCCTTTGAGATATCCTATCATACAGTCTCCCTTTCTCCCTCACTTCACGCCGAAGAGGGAAGCAAAGCGGTTGGTAAAGGCATGGCAGAGCGCCACGGCGAGGGCGTCGGCGGCGTCGTCGGGACGGGGGATGCTCTTGAGACGGAGATGCGAGGCGACCACGCGCTGCATCTGCCCCTTGTCCGCACCGCCGTACCCCGTCAGCGCCTGCTTGATCTGGTTGGGGGTGTATTCGAAGATGCGGCCGCACCGCTTGTTGCAGGTGAGCAGCATCACGCCGCGCGCATGGGCGACGGCGATGCCCGTCGTCACGTTCTTGGAGAAGAATAGCTCCTCCATGGCGGCCTCCTCGGGATGGAACTTGTCAAAGAGCTTGTTTACGTTCTCCTCGAGCAGGCACAGCCGCACGGCAAAGTTTTCGGAAGGCGGGGTCTTTACGGCGCCGTAGTCCACCGCGCTGCAATTGCCGCGGGCGTCCCGTTCGATCACGCCGTACCCCATTGTCCCGTATCCGGGATCGAGTCCTAAAATAATCATATGTTTATTTTACAGGAAACACGGGAAAATGTCAACAAAATCGGGCGAAGAATCCATTTCATTATACCATGCGATCTTGCGGATTGTCAAGGAGACGGCAAAAAGATTCCGCCGCCCGCGTCCGCGCATGCGGACGCGGGCGGCGGAAGGAACGGAAATCCCGATAAAATCACTTGCATTTTCCGCAAAAAAAGTGTAGTATAAAAGAAAAAACCCGCGAGGCTTCCATGAAGAACAAACTCTGGCAAGGGAGATTCGACACTCCTCTCTCCGCAGACGCGGACGCCTTCAACCAATCGCTCACCTTCGACCGAAAACTCTTCGACGTCGACCTCGACGCCTCCGTCGCCCATGCGACCATGCTCGGCGCGTGCGGCATTCTCACAAAGGAGGAATCCGAACGCATCTGCGAAGGGCTCAACGAGATCCGTGCCGACGTCGCCGCGGGCATGCCCATCACGGGGGCGGAGGACATTCACTCTTTCGTCGAGGGCGAGCTCGTGGACCGCATCGGCGATGTGGGCAAGAAACTGCACACGGCGCGCTCCCGCAACGATCAGGTGGCGACGGACATGCGCCTGTATGTGCGGAAGAGCACGACCGCCGCGATCAACGCGCTCAAAGAGCTCGTCGAAGTCCTGCTCCTGCGCGCAAAAGACGGCGTCCGCTATCTGATGCCCGGCTTCACCCATCTCAGAAAGGCCCAGCCCATCAACTGCGCGCAGTACTTCAACGCCTACTCGGAGATGTTCCTCCGCGACATCGACCGCTTTGCCGCATGCAAGGAACATCTCAACGTGATGCCCCTCGGCAGCGCCGCGCTCGCGGGGACTTCCTATCCCATCAACCGCGAGATGACGCGGGAACTGCTCGGCTTTGACGCCGTCTCCGAGAACGCTCTCGATGCCGTCTCCGACCGCGATTTCGTTGCCGAATACCTCTTCTGCGCGTCGCTCACGATGGCACATCTCTCGCGGCTGTGCGAGGACACCATCCTCTACACCTCCGAGGAATTCGGTTATTGGAACATTCCCGACGAATACTCGACGGGCTCCTCCATCATGCCGCAGAAGAAGAATCCCGACCTTCCCGAACTCGTGCGCGGCAAGACGGGCAGAGTCTATGGCGCGCTCATGTCCATTCTCACCGTGATAAAGGGCCTGCCGCTCGCCTACAACAAGGACTTGCAGGAGGACAAGGAGGTGTTCTTCGACACCGAGACGACGCTCCTCTCCTCGATCGGGATCTATACCGCCCTCATGCGGAAGATCACCCTCAACGTGAACGCCATGTACGACGCCGCGTGCGAGGGATTTTCCACCGCGACCGACGTCGCCGACTATCTCGCAAAGCACGGCGTGCCCTTCCGCGACGCCCATGCCGTGACGGGCAAGCTCGTGCGCTACTGCATTTCCGCGGGCAGAAAACTCACCGACCTCACGCTCGAAGAGTTCCGTGCGGCGTCCCCTGTGTTCGAAGCGAACATCCTCGACGCCGTGAAGGTGCGTGTCTCTGTGGAATCGCGCGGCTCGGTGGGCGGGTCCTCCGAAGAGGCCGTGTGCAAGGGCATCGCCTCGATCAAGCGCCGTCTCATACGCAAATGAACGGCATCGAAGCGCGCGTCCGCGCCATTCTCGCGGAACTCGAAGAGGGCAACGGGTACGGCGAACCCGTAACGCTCGTTGCGGCCACCAAGACGTCCGGGACGTCGGCGAAAACCGCGTGCAGGAATTTATCGCAAAATACGACGCCGTGACGGGCGCGCGGCGGCACTTTATCGGACGGCTCCAGACCAACAAGGTGAAGTACCTCGTGGGAAAGTGCGATCTCATCCACTCCGTCGACCGCGACGCGCTCATGGACGCGATCGACGCAAGAGCGAAGGCGCTCGGCGTCGTACAGCCCGTCCTCGTGGAAGTCAATGCGGGACGGGAGCCGACCAAGAGCGGATATCCTCCCGAAGAGGCGGAGGCGGCTCTTCTCCGCGCCGCAGAAAAAGAGGGACTCGCGCCCCTCGGCTACATGGCCATGCTGCCCGCCGCCGAAGATCTGTCGCTCCTCGCGGGTCTCGCGGACGCGATGCGCGCCCTGTTCGAGCACGGGAAAACGCTTCTCCCCATCCGCTATCTCTCCATGGGCATGAGCGGAGATTACAAGCTCTGTCTCGGACATGGTGCCAACATGATCCGTCTCGGCACGTCGATCTTCGGAGAAAGGAACTGACCGGAACGTCTACATTTTTCCGATTCGGTGCATACTGTTATGCGGGAGGATGAATCATGCCGGCTTGCATCACGCACGAACTCATCGCACGCGCCGCCTTAAAGGAGCTGCCCGCCTGTACCCGCCGCCTGATCGGGCGGCATGCGGACTGCTATCTTCTCGGCGCGCAGGGGCCCGATCTGTACTTTTTTTACCGTCCGCTCTCCCCGCAAGGGAATCTCGGAAAGTATCTCCACCGCAACCGCGTGGGCGACTGGTTCGGGGGCATGCTGACGGCGCTCGACCGCTACACGGGCGATGACTTCGGCGACTGCCTTGCCTATGCGCTCGGCTTCTGCACGCATCTCTCGGCCGACGCCCTCTTCCATCCCGTCGTCTACCGGATCCTGCGCGAAAAAAATCTCCCGAAGAACAAGCATCAGGAGATCGAAAACGATTGGGATGTGTACTTTTCCGCCCGGCGGCACCAAAGCGCACGGGGCTATGTGTTCCCCTATTCGCCCATAAAGATCGCACGCCGCGGCTCCGTCTATCCCTTTGCCGCGCATGCGGCCCGTGCCGTGGGGAAGTCCCTCGGCGAGGCGTCCTTCCACGCGATGTGCGCCCTCTTCGAGCGCTATCTCAAAGTCTTTCACACGGGGGGACCCCGCCTACTGCGGCCCTTCTTCCCCACACTGTATCCGAACGATACGCCCGAAAAAGAGCGCATCGGCGGAAAGGAATTTTATGCCTTCTCGGAAGGCCGTGCGGGCGACTGCGACGAGCTCTTCAGCGCGGCGGCAAAGGATTCCGTCAAGCGCATTGAGGACTTTTTGCGCGCCTTTAACGCGGACATGGTCCTGTCCGATGAGCTCTTCTCCGTGCACATGCTGACGGGAGAGCGGCTCTATGACTCCGAGAGCCTCGCCTTGGAAAACACGCAGCCGCAATAGTTCTGGCGGTACAGCCCGTGCTCTTTCGAGAGTTCAAGGGAGCGGAGATAGCCGTTGCGCTTTTTGAAGTCGGAGGGAAGGTAGCGGACGCCGAGCTCCTCGCCGAGCGCGAGGCCGATCGCATTGATGCGCGCCGCATCCTTGAGGGGAGAGAGCGTCAGCGTCGTGGCAAAGAAGTCGTACCCGCGCGCCTTGGCCTCCTCGGCGGTGCGTTTGAGCCGCAGGGCAAAGCATACGGTGCACCGTGCGCCGCCCTCCTTTTCCCCCTCGAGGCCCTTGACAGCGGCAAGAAATTCCCCGGGCGCATAGTCGCAGTCGAGGAAGTCGGCAAGGCCCGTCTCCCGGAGAAGGCGGATCTGTTCGCTTTTCCGCCGGAGATACTCCTCCTCGCTGTCGAGATTGGGGTTGTAGTAGAGGACGGTCGTCCGGAGTGGCGCGACCGCTTCGAGGCAATACGACGAACAGGGCGCGCAACAGCTGTGAAGGAGCAGACGCTTGCCCTCGCTGCATCGCAGGATTTCCTGCATGACGCGGTCATAGTCGGGACGGTTGCCCGTCCGCTTCCCCTCCGCGGAAGAGGTCACTCTCCGTCCTCCCCGTCCTCGGTCTCTTCGTCGTCCTCGTCCTCTTCGTATTGGGCGCAGAACTCGGCGAACACGGCGCTCAAAAGCGTCTCGTCCTCGATGGTCTCGAGCTGTTCGTTGTCCTCGTCGCCCACGAGACGGAAGATGGCGACTTCCTCTTCGGGCATGTCGTCCCCCTGTCCCTCCTGCGCAAGCGCGACGTACCACTCATCCTTGAAGGAGAAGGTGAGCAGGTGCTCGTAGCGGTAGGTGTTGCCCTCGTCGTCCACGAGTTCGACGATGCTGTCCTCATCGGTGTAGGCATTGGTTTCTTCTTTCATATCAAGTCTCCTTTTGGCAAGATAACTTTCGAGAATGTAGGCGGCCGCGAGCGAATCGACGGCCTTCTTTTTTTTGTCGCGCTTTGCGGAAATGCCCATGATGCCGAGGTCCTCGCGGGCGGCGCGCGTCGTACAGCGCTCGTCCTCGAAGCACACGGGGAGGGCGGTGCATGCGGCGATCATGGCGGCGAACCGCCTCGTCTTTTGCGTCTGCACGCTCTCTGTCCCGTCCTCATTCAGGGGAAGTCCGCACACGATGACGGATGCGCCCCGTTCCTCCGCAAGGGAAGCGAGCGCCGCGGCGTCGGCACGGGCGTCCCCCGTGCGGAAATAGGTCTCGGAGGGGACGGCATAGGAGCCGAAGGGATCGGAATATGCGACCCCCACCCGTTTGTCCCCGATATCCAACGCGATGATAACCTGCATACCCAAAGTATACCACACTTTTTTCCGCTTGGCAACCCTTTTCGGCCAAAAAGCGCACGGCGGAAGGGCGTACGGGCACAAAAGAGAAAACCGCGGAGACAGTGCTCCGCGATCTTCTTACTTCTTGGTCTTTTTTTCGGGTTTTTGATCGTCCTCGAACGTCTTTAAGCGCTCGTCCATCATTTCGTTGACTTTTTCCATGATCTCCGACTGGCTCTTTTTGACGAGAGAACGCGCCTTGTAGCTGTTGGCCACGAGGAGCGCGCCGCCGACCATGCCGAGCGCTACGCCGAGACAAAACAATTTTTCCATATCTTCCTCCCGACATTCACAGTTTGCGCCGCAGAGGGCCCTCTATGCGTCCCGAAGGGTGGAAGATGTTGTCAACGCGGCTCCCGTTCGCTCTTGAGGCTCTCGAGCTCGCTCTTAAGGCGGGCATTCTCGGCCCGAAGGTCCTCGGCGATGCGGGCGTACAGGGCGTCGATCTCGCGCTCGAGCCGCTTTTGAAGGAAGGGGCTGACCACGGACATGCCTGCCTCCTTTGCGGCCTTCTCCACGCGTTCGGGCTGCTTTTTGAGGAGATTGCGATACTTGTTCTGCATGCGGAGCATGAGCTTTTCGTCCCCGTTTGCGGCCTCCATGATCGTCCGCCGCACCGAGAGGCCCCGCTTCTTCCCGTCGATGACCCGTTCGAGAAGGGCGTCCGTCTCCTCCTCGGTAAAGGGCTTGATGGCGCCCGCGGAGAGGCCCTTCCCCGCAAGGATGCGCCCCACCCGCTCGTCGTCCTTCTTTTTGAGGAAGGCGTAGTAATAATTGCGCACGCTGCCCTTGGCGCGGCTGTGCTCTCTTCCGTACGTCTCAAAGAGATAGGAGAGCGTCTTGCCCGCGTTTTTTCCCGTGTAGATATACTCGATGAGCCCCGTTGCCTCCTCTTCCGTGTAGCCGTTGATCTTGTTCATGATACCACCTCGGAGAAGTTTTTGACATAATTTTGTCGCATTATACATTGAATAGAGTGATGCGCATCTTTTTTTTATCGGAAAAACCGTGCGTCCTGCGCGTGAACGGGCTGTGGCTCGGCCGTGTGGACGGATTCGAACGCTCCGCGGAGCTCGACCCCAAGGACGCCCCATTCTGCGAATTCTGCCTGCCGGGCTTCCTCCCCGTGCGGTTTGCACTCGGCGAAAATCTTCTCCTCGACCCGCCCCCGCAGGTCCGCATCTACCTGACCCGCCGCGGGACGGCCGTCTATGTGACGGGCTTCGTGCGGGAGGATCCCATGCGCCGCGAGATCGCCTCCGCCTCGCTCGGCGGAACGGCGGTCTCCGTCTTTCTCGAGGGACGTTTCTATGTCACGCTCTCCAACGAGACGGGGACGCACACGGCGGAGCTCAACGACGCATTCGAACGCGCAAGCGTCTCCATGGCGGGCGAACTGTACCTCATCGAGGGAGAGAACGCCTTTGCGCTTCTTGGCCGTGACGGGACGCTCTTGACCTTGTCCGATGGGACCGTGTCCGAGATAGGACCTCGCGTTTTGGCCGAAGTGCCCTTCCACGACTGTCTCGGGACGACCGCCGTCTGCGAATACGAAGGAGGAAAACTCACGGGATGCCGTATCCGCACGCGCAGCCACCCGGCGCCCGCGACGTATGCCCTCGCACTCTTCGAATCGGTGCTCCTCGGGGCAAATCCCGCGCCCTATCTCGCACCCGCTCTCGCGGAAAAGGCGGGCGCGCTCCGCGAGTATCTCGGGCCCTTCTGCGACGTCGTCCTCACGGACCGGACGGACGAAGTGGGGCTCGTGTATCCCCTCTCTCCCCGCCGCTATGAGGTGCGCTGCTTTTCCGTGACCCTCTCGGAGGACGGGAAAGTGCAAAACATCGCCCCTTCCGTACAAAAAAAGCCCGAGGCCTGAGCCCCGGGCAATTTTATTTGTTTCTCAATATTTGGTCACCTTGACCGAACGGATAATGATGGGCATGAGCGTAGGCGTTTCGAACGTCGCCTTCTTGTCGCCCTTCTTCACGTCGTCGAAGAACTCGTACTTGTTGAGCGCCATCTCGTTGGAGACGGTAAAGCTGTAATCCTCGTTGATCTCCGTCTGCTCGTCGATGTAGTCGGAAATGGCCTCAAGCAGCCCGTCGCGGAGCTGGTCGTTGTAGTTCTTGGCCATGCCGAACACACAGTACTTGTCGCCGTTGTACGTCTCGTTGGTGGCGCTCGACGACAGCCAGGTATAGAAGAGCGACGTCGCGCTGTTGTTGACGTAGTTGGTGTTCTGGAGGGGCTCGCCGTCGTTGTTCTTGCCGCCGTCGGCACGCTCCACGGTCACGTCCTCACGCGAGCTCTTGTCGGTAAAGTACATGACGAGCGCACCGCGGACATGACGGTTGTCGCGGCTGTATTCCGTCGTGACCTGATTGTCGGGGAACTCGCCGTACACGGTGTAGAGACCGTTGCCCTTTACGGGCTTGCTGTCTGTCCCTTCCGCCTCCCAGACGGACTGCGTGAAGGTATAGTTCTTCTTCTCTTCGAGTTCGCGGATCTCGGAAAAATAGTCCGCCTCGGTGAGTTCGAGGGAGCTGTTTTCAAGCGTCTGACCCTTGGCGTAAGTGAATACGGAGCCGTCCTCCTCTTCGACGAGACGGTAGCCGCCGCCGAGCAGAATGCTCGAGGTGTAGTCATGGATACACATGCCCTCGTAGTAGCCCGTCTCGGCGAGCTCGATAAAGTGTTGGACGGTCCGCGGCGCGTCGTTGCGGCTCAGCACATAGTCCACCTCGTATTCCACGGAATTGAATACATAGGTGATGCGGACCTCGGGGTGCGTGCTGGTGCACCCGGCGCACATCATGAGTGCGCCCGCGCCGAGAACCGCGGAAAGAGAAACAGCGCCGATACGGCGAAGAAGTTTTTTGTTCACCGGAATAGCCTCCTGATAGGCCTGCCTCGAGGGCATACTTTGATTTATAGTACTATTGTACCCGTATTTCGCCCTTTCGTCAAGCGATTTCGGTGACCTCGGGGTGAAAATTGCAGAAAGTTGCGGCGATATGCTCCCTTCCGCCCGCAGGCGGAAGGCGCTTATACAGGAAATCTCTCCCGTCCGCCGCCGTCCGTACTCCAAAAAAACCGCACACGAGGTGCGGTTTCCGGGATCAAAGGATCGCTTACTTGAGCTCTGCGGTAGCGCCGGCTTCCTTGAGCTTGGCAAGAGCGGCTTCGGCATCGGCCTTGGGGACCTGTTCCTTGATGACGCCGAGGCTCTCCACTGCCTTCTTGGCATCGGCGAGGCCGAGACCGGTGAGTTCGCGGACGACCTTGATGACGCCGATCTTGTTGGCGCCGAAATCCTTGAGGACGATGTCGAACTCCGTCTTCTCTTCTTCCTGCGGAGCCGCTTCGGCAGCAGCGCCCGCACCGCCGCCGACTGCAACCGCAGCCGCCGCGGACACGCCGAATTCCTCTTCGAGGGCCTTGACAAAGTCATTGAGCTCGACCACGGTCATGGCCTTGACTTCTTCGATAAATTTCTGAATATCCATTTTGAATTCCTCCGATTTTGATTAAGATTTTTGGTCTGCGATTGCTTTCAGAACAAACGCAAGGTTCGCGATGGGCGCCTGCAAGCAGCCGAGCATCTTTGCGATGAGCACTTCTCTCGAAGGGATCGCCGCGAGTTTTTTCACACCTTCCGCGTCCACGTAAGCGCCGCCGACGTAGGCGCTCTTGGGAACGACTTTGTCCGCGAGAACGGGATTCTCCTTGACCGCCTTGGCGATGATCGAGCAGCCGCTCGTCTCGTCGGGGCAGAACACGAAGGCCGTCGCGCCGTTCAAGTCATTGTCGAAATCGGTTACGCCGAGTTCGTCGAACGCCTTGCGGACGAGGGTGTTCTTGTACACCTTGTACTCGCACGAGGCGGCACGGAACTTGTTTCTGAGATCGGTGACTTCCTTGACGGTGAGCCGGTCATAGTGCGTCAGAACGACGGACTTTGCGCCTTGGATCTTGTCCTTGATCTCTTCGACAACAACTTTTTTTGCTTCAAAGTTTGCCGACATGGGTACCTCCTTTTCGGTCTGATGACCATATTTTGGGAAAAAATTAGCTCCGTACGCAGACGGTACGGAGCGATTCTTAACATACGATTAAGAAGTCAACCTCGACGGGATATTGAGCCGTGCGGCACCCGTTGTCTGCGGTCATTGTTTCTTACATTGTACAGCGCAGTCTCTGCGTTGTCAAGCGATTTTGCGTCCGCGGAGAAAAAATTTTCTCCCGCGGTCCCATTACGCCTTCGAGTAGGCCACCTTGACGCCGGGGCCCATGGTCGAGGTCAGCGTGACGCTCTTGATGTACTGTCCCTTGGCGGCCGCGGGCTTTGCCTTGACGATGGCGTCCATCAGCGCGTTGAAGTTTTCGAGAAGTTTCTCGGAGCCGAAGCTCTTCTTCCCGATGGGGCAGTGGATGATGGCGGTCTTGTCGAGACGGTACTCGACTTTACCGGCTTTGACTTCCTGAACGGCCTTCGCGACGTC
>CANQUL010000010.1 GCA_947627015.1 uncultured Clostridia bacterium
CGACGTGCGGGACAAGGCTTTCACGATGGTGACGGATATGATGACCGCCTTCCCCGACGAGTTCGACGCTCTGCTTGCAAAGGCGCGGCAGAAGAAGAACGGCAACTACCGCCCCTTCGTTAAGAGCAATCACAGCGGCAAGGACGGAAAATGACAATTTCATAAATCTATAAGGAGGTAAAAATATCGGTTAAACAGGATGGGACGTAGGCGTAAAAAATCGGAAATTCCCGATTTTGAAATCAATGCACTTGCAAGAGCATTTTTGCCCCGAATCATAGAATTTTACAGAACGGAAGAAGGTCAACGGGAATTTGCTCAATGGCAGGCAAAGAAACAACTGAATAAAAAAGAAAAAGATAAGAAGTCCTTTTGAACCCATTAAGGACAATCGGGAAGGTTTTGTATCGTTCCCGACGGGCAACCGCAAGTACCGAAAAGCGGCTTAAAAGGGGAGCGGCAGGAAATTTCCTGCCGCTCTTTCTCGTTACATATAAAATGTTACAGATATAAAATAAATCCGAACCAATCACGGGTCGCCATGATCGAGTTCGGATTATTTTGTTTTGGTTGAGGTGACGTGACTTGAACACGCGACCTCTTGGTCCCTAACCAAGCGCGCTACCAAACTGCGCTACACCTCAATGCTTGCCTTCAGCGATGAAAGCACATCTTATTATAAAGAAATTTCCGAAAGTGTCAAGTGTTTTTGACCCCTTGCGGAAAAAATTTCTTTACGGGTCCGTTTTATCTTTCCGGATCGGGCGAGAGAGGCACATAGCCCGAGCGGGCGATCAGCGTCTGCCCCTCGGCCGAGAGCAGCCATTCCACAAGCCGTTTTGAATTTTCCGAGGCGTTCTTCCGCGTGACAGCGTAAAATTTCACCGTGAAGGGATACAACTCCGCAGCAATGTTTTCCGAAGTGGGAGATATGCCGCCGACGGAGAGCATCTTTGCATGCGGGTTGGGACGCATGGTCGTCGCAAAGAAGCGATAGGAGTACCCAAGTGCGGGCATGGTACCCCTGTATTCGGTCGATATCGCATCCATCAGACTATTGGTCTCGACGAATCGTTTGTCGGGGAGCGGCTGCACGGCAAGAAGCGGAAGCCCCTTTTTCCGCATGATGCCCTGGATCCCCGACTGGCTGCCCGAACCCTCGGGCCGCTGCAAGAGGGCGATCCTTCCCCCATCTTCCCATCCAAGCGTACGCCAATAGGCCGTCTTGCCCGAATAGACGTCATAGATCTGCTGTTCGGAAAGCCCGTCTATCGGATTGCGGTCGCCGACGAGAAAGACGAAGGCCTCCCTCCCGATGGGCGTAAGGGAGAGCTCCACGCCCGCCGACTGTGCATAGGCGAACTGGCTTTGGGCAGGGTAGGCCGTAAAGAACACGTCGCATTCGCCCGCAACAAGCGCGCGGAACCCCCGTACGGTATTGGTGAAGTGCATGCTCCCCTCCCGCTCGCAGGCCTCCCTGTCATACACGGCCTCCGCGACCGCGGCATAGACGGGATAGAGGGCCAACGCGCCGTCGAGAACGGGGAGATCGTCGTCCATCGAAAGGCTTGCGGGACCGTCGAGACGCGCGGTCAAACTGCCCGTGTAAGGAGCGTAATCCGTGAGCGGCGGGTCGCTGCCGCCCGTGGGATTGGGTTGGACGATCCACCAATCCAGACGAAGCGCCTTGGGGAAGAGCGCGCCCGAGAGGAGCACGGCGATCGCGAGAAATACGCACATGGGTGCGGTTTTTTTGGAGTAACGCATCCAGATGAGCCCCATCGAAGCGAGAAAGATCAGAAGGCAAAAGAAAATCGGAAGCGAGCCGAGGAAGTTGTCGACGGCGGAGAAGCGCGAGAGATATTCAAATCGCCATAAGAGAACGAGAAGGAGCGCAACGACTCCCCCGCTCAAGCACAATTTTAAGACAATTTTTGCCGCTTTCAGCGCTTTCCCCTTAGACATGGTATCCCCCTCTTACATGAATGTCAGCACGAGTGCGCCCGTACTGAAGAGGATGATCACGGTCGCAACGGCCACGATGGGAAGAAGAACGAGCACAATGTGAATGATAATGCCCGCCTTTTTCATGGTTTTTCGGTCGGAAAAGAGTGAGTAAAGGGAGATGGCGATGCTCAAAATGGGCGTGAGCGCGGCAAAAAACAAAAAGAATAGTCCGTAAGACGACAGCGGGGAAAAGGCAAGCGCCGTCAGGACGCCTCCCACGAGATACATGCAGAGAGACGGCACGAGCATGCCGTAAGAGCCCCGTTTTTTGGTACCCATGTCGGCATTTTCCTTCTGCTTTTCGAGATCTTCGGTCTGCTTTTCGGGATTTTCGGTCTGCGGATCGGGTAATTTCATCGTTTTCTCCTTTGGGTCGATTATACCATACATGCCGGGAATTGTCAAGAGGTTTCCCGAAAAAAACAGACCGGGAGCCGTCTTGCATGATTTTACACAATTTTCATGGATTTTCCTTTTCATCCGCCCGAATTTGTGGTATAATATGGTGAAATCCACAAAAGGAGTGCCTATGAGTTACTTATCCTTGAGCCATGTCGGAAAACAGTACCGGACCGGCAGCGTAACGGTGGACGCCCTGAAAGACGTCTCGTTCGAGCTCGACGACGGAGAATTTGCCGTGGTGCTCGGTTCGAGCGGGGCGGGAAAGACCACGCTTCTCAACCTGCTCGGCGGCATGGATACCGCGACCGAGGGAACCATCGTACTCGACGGGAAGAACGTGACAAAGCTCTCACGGCGCGAGCTCACCGAATACCGCCGGAATGACATCGGATTCGTCTTTCAGTTCTACAATCTGATGCCCAACCTCACGGCACTCGAAAACGTGGAGATCGCCGTCGAGATCTGCAAGAACGCCCTGCCGCCCAAGGAGATCCTCGAGGAAGTGGGACTCGGCGAGCGGCTCATGAGCTTTCCCGCCCAGCTCTCGGGAGGAGAGCAGCAGCGCGTGGCCATTGCGCGTGCCATGGCGAAGAATCCCAAGCTACTCCTCTGCGACGAGCCGACGGGCGCCCTCGACTATGCGACGGGCAAGCGCATCTTAAAGCTCCTCTATGACGTCTCCAAAAAGCAGAGAAAGCCCGTCATCATCGTGACGCATAACGCCGCGCTCAAGGGCATGGCCGACAAAGTCATTTCCATCAAGAGCGGGAGCATCGAGCGCATCGAATGCAATCCCCATCCTACCCCCATTGAGGAGATCGAGTGGTGAAAACGTACCTCAAGACATTTCTGCGCATGTTCGCAAGGCATAAGGCGCGGCTCGTGTCCATCATTCTGATGGTGCTCGTGAGCGTGGGCTTTTCCGCGGGCATTGGCATGGCGACGGACAAGATGGACTATGCGCTCGACGCCGTGTACCGCGACGAAAATCTCTACGATCTCCTCATAAAGAGCACGCGCACGGACGGGTTTACCGATGAGGAACGCGCCCTTCTCTCCTCCCGCTACGGAGAACATCTTCTGCTCTCGTCCTCTCTCGAATTCGAGGAGGCGGCGACGGAGACCACGGCGGAAATGTTCGGCCTCACGATTACGACAAGGATGACCTTCGAAGGGGTCGGAAACGGCGTTTCGAAGGTGTACTTCTACGACATGCCCCCCTCGGACGTGCCCATCGATAAGCTGGAGGTGTTAGAAGAAGCCGAACGGCCCGACGATCTTCCGGACAGTGTGTACGATGTCTATGTCGAACGCGAGACGCCGCAGCTCAAGGGCTATGCGCTCGGCTCAACGCTCAAGGCGTCCGTTGTCATCGACCTCGGCGCCCTCGGAACGCAGACGAACGAATATTCCTTCTTCGTGCGCGGCATCATCGAAAATCCCGTCCACATGGCGACGCGGAAGGATATCTCCCTGCAATTTACCGATGACGCAGGTGAGCAGAAACAGCTCGAAAGCATCTTCTATCTCTTTGAACAGGGCCCTGCCGCGGACGGCGGAATGGGAAGGCTCTCCCCTCCCGCGAACGACGCGTACATCACCCTCGAACGGGACGGCGCACTCGTGCTGTCCGGCTCCTATCTCGACCGCATCCGGACCGAGAAGGCGGAACTCGAGGCACTTTTTTCTCCCTTGGGCGATGCGGTCAAGGTGCTCACCCTCGACGACTGCTTTTCGACGTCCTCCTTCCATGCCTATGCAAAAAAGATCGAGGGCATCGGATGTATCATGATGGCCGTATTCCTTGCCGTCACCCTGCTCGTGGTGCTCTCCACCATGACGCGCCTCCTCGAGGAGGAACGTGCGCAGATCGCATGCCTTTCCACGCTCGGCTACGGCCCCGCGGCCATCCTCGTAAAGTACCTTCTCTTTGCGCTGCTCGGGACAATCATCGGCGCTTTCGGAGGCTACTTTGCGGGCATGGGGCTTGCGTACATCGTCTACAAGAACTTTGAATGGAACTTTGCGCTGCCGCCCTTCCCCTCGCGCGTGTCCACTGTCTTTTACTTCCTCGTTGCGGGCGTCATCCTTGCTTCGACGCTCGCCGCAACGCTGATCTCCGGGCTCAGAAAGACGGGAGAACGCCCCGCCGTGCTGCTCCGTCCCAAGGCGCCGCGGCCGGGGAAGAAGGTCATCCTCGAACGCATCCCCATCCTTTGGGAACGCTTCTCCTTCCGCTATAAGTCCTCGCTCCGCAACGTACTGCGGTACAAGACGCGCTTTTTGATGACAGTCGTTGCGGTCATGGCCTCGACTGCGCTCGTCCTCGCGGGACTCGCCGTCCTCGACTGCTGCATCTTTCAGGACGTCGGGACCGCGGCGATGATCGGCGTGAGCGTCGTCGTGCTCGTCTTTGCCGCCCTGCTCAACTTTGTCGTCATCTACACGCTCACGAACATCAACATCTCGGAACGGGAGCGCGAACTTGCCACCCTCATGGTGCTCGGCTATCATGACGGAGAGGTCGCCGGCTATGTCTACCGCGAGATCTACCTCACGGGCGCCATCGGGATCGCACTCGGCCTGCCCGCGGGGTGTCTGCTCTGTCTCTTCCTCTTCCGGGTGATGGAGTTCGGATCGCTCGCGGCCATGAATTGGTATACATGGGTACTCGCGCCTCTCCTGTCCCTCCTCTTTACCTTTATCGTCACTCTGATGCTGCGGCATAAGATCGTCTCCATCCGGATGAACGATTCGCTCAAAGCCGTCGAATAACGCGACCCCATGTGCCGAAAACCAAGTTGAAATTGTCTGTCCGTCGAAAAGGCCCTCCCGGATCCGGGAGGGCCTTTCCGAAGATTTATGGAGATGAAAGGATGGTCATTTTTCGTGCTTTTGCGCGTCCTTGCAGGCCGCACAGTGCGGACAGCTTTCGCAACCGCAGTCGCACGACGATTTTCCGTGTTTTTTCCGATAGACGGAGAGCCCGATGACGAACAGGACATAGGCCGCCGCGACTACGATGATGAAGATTTCCCACCACGTCATGTTTCGTCCTCCCCGTCTGCGATTGCAGCCTCTTTTAAGGGCTCATCCGCGGACATGGTGTCGTCCTTTTCGATGGGATGCTTCTTATTCCAAAAGATGATGCCGAGGACTGCCGCTGCGGTGAGCGCGGCGACGATGAACACCGTCCACCACCAGCTTCCCACAAGGTAGATGACCGTTCCGACGATGTAGGAAGTCACGATCCAGAAGAGGAGCGTCCACCGGAACTTGCCCTCGGGAAGCTCCGCTCTTGCCGTAGCGCAGGCGGCGAAGCAGGGAATGGTCGTCATGTTGAAGGCGATGAATGCGATAAGAGCGGGAATGGTGATGCCCGTGGCCTCGATCATGGCGACGGCCTCCGCGACGCCCTCTTCGGTGGCGATGTATTGCCCCGCGACGCAGGCCGCGAGCGTTCCGAACGTCGCGATGACGTTCTCCTTGGCGACGAGTCCCGTGATGGCGGCAACGGCGAACACCCAGCCGAAGTTCACGACCGTTCCGTCGATCTCCTTTACGCACTGCGAGCCGAAGCCGAGCGGCGTGAAGAGCGGTTGGATGAGCATGCCGACAGAGCCGAGGATGCTCTGGTCTGCGTGCATGTTTGCGAGAATAATCTCCCCTTCGTATTCGATCTCCTCGGGCAGGAAGCGCCAATCCCACGAGAAGTTGGAGAGGAACCAGATGACGACCGTGGACGCAAAGATGATGGTGAAGGCCTTTTTTACAAAGTGCTTGGTCTTATCCCACAGGTGGATCATGAGGCCCTTGGGAAGGGGCAGATGGTAGGCGGGAAGTTCCATGATGAAGGGAGGCGTTTCCCCGCGCATGGTGGTGTTCCGCATGAGAAGCACGCACACAATAGCCGTTACGATGCCGATGAGGTACATCGAATAGGTGATGAGGTCGGCGTTCCCCACCCCGAACACCTGCACGATGCCGCCCGCGATAGCCGTCAGAATGGGCAGTTTTGCCCCGCACGAGAACATGGGAATGACGCGGATGGTCGCCGTGCGTTCCTTATCGTCGGCAAGCGTACGGGTGTTGATCATGGCGGGCAGCGAGCAGCCGAAGCCCATGATCATGGGCATGAAGGCTCTGCCCGAGAGGCCGAAGCGGCGGAAGATGCGGTCGAGGATGAAGGCGACGCGCGCCATGTAGCCGCTGTCCTCCAAAATGGAGAAGAAGAGGAACAACGTGAGGATCTGCGGCAGGAAGCCGAGGACGGCGGAAAGACCGCCCCAGATGCCCTCTCCCACAAAGCTCCCCACCCAGAGGGGCGCATTGCCGGTGACGAGTTCGATGAGCACGCCCACCCAGTTGAGCAGCCAGTTAAAGAGGTTGGTCAGGATGACGCCCGGGGAGAATACCGCGCCGTCGTAGAAACAGGCGAGAAGAGCGACCCCGGGATTGGCCGTGTCGAAGCCGAGATCGCCGAGCGTGGGAAGCGCGGTTTTGCCGAGGGACATCCATCCGTTGATGAAGAGAAAGTCCTCGGAGAAGGTCAGGTGGAAGATGGCGAAGAGGATGACGAGGAAGATGGGAATGCCCCAGATCTTATGCGTCAGGATCTTGTCGGCCCTGTCGCTCTTTGTGAGCGCTTCGCCGCCCCTTTCCTTCCGCTGATAGGCGGCCGAATAGTTGGCGGAAATGTACTTGTATCTTGCATCCGCAACGACAGCCTCGAGGTCGTCGCCGAAGGTCTCGTCCTCAAAGGTGGCCTTGAACTCGTCTACCATGCCCACGAGCTCGGGGTGCATTTTGACTTCGATCTCGTCCATCTCGGCGAGTTTGACGGCGTGGAAGAGCGGTGCATCCACCTTGGCGCCCTTGAGGGCGATGGTGACGTCGCGCACGAGGTGGGCAAGGGGCGAATCGTGCAGGACCGTGGTGCCCGTGCGCGGTTTTTTTGCGATGCAGACCGCCCTGTCCATGAGTTCCTTGATCCCCGTGCCCTTAAGGGCCGAGATGGTGACGACGGGAAGGCCTATTTTTGCTTCGAGCTCCTTGGCGTCGATGCGGTCGCCGCTCTTTTCCACCGCGTCCATCATGTTGAGCGCGATGATGACGGGCACGTCGATCTCCATGAGCTGGGTCGTGAGGTAGAGATTCCTTTCAAGATTGGTCGCGTCGACGACGTCGATGACGCAGTCGGGCTTTTCATCGAGGATAAAGTTGCGGGAGATGACCTCTTCGGGCGTATAGGGCGAGAGCGAATAGATGCCGGGGAGATCGACGATGTCAACGGGCTCGTCGCCCCGCTTGTAGGTGCCCTCCCGCTTGTCAACGGTGACGCCCGGCCAGTTGCCGACGTACGCCGTGGAGCCCGTGAGGAGGTTGAAGAGCGTGGTCTTGCCGCAGTTGGGGTTGCCCGCCAATGCAAACTTCATCATTTTTTCACCTCCATCGTGACGAGATCGGCCTCCGTCTTTCTGAGGGTGAGCTCATAGCCGCGGATGTTGACTTCGATGGGATCGCCGAGGGGTGCCTTTTTGCGGAGAAGCACTTCGGCGCCGGGAGTCACTCCCATGTCGAAGAGTCTCCTTCTCAGTCTCCCTTCGCCCGAGACGGCCTTGACGGTGCCTTTCTCGCCGACGGAAAACTCGGAAAGCTGCTTTTGCTTTACCATGTGATTTTTGTATACCTCCGAAATACTTTTATGACGGAATGATGAATGGAATGACGCGTTCCCCCTCCGCACTCCCCGCGCAAAACTATGCAACGTAGATGCGGGAGGCGACATTCCGGTCGAGGGCAAGCCGTCCTTCCTTTACACGGCACACCGTACTCCCCCCGCTCGCCGAGAGCACCGTGATGGTGCCGTCCACGAGGATACCGAGGTTCAGAAGGTGCTTTTTGGTCTTGTCGTCTGCGATGATCTTGACGATCCTGACTTCCTGCCCGATGGGTGCAAGGATCAGCGGCATGGTTCCATCTCCTTTTTTTGGTTCGCATCTGCGAACTCGTCTTCTCAAAAATCTTCCGCTTGGGGTGCGGAAGGGTTGGTTCGCATTAGCGAACTGCATCTATTCTATCATGAAAAAAGGCGGTTGTCAACTGTTTGAAGGCGTTTTTTCCAAAAAAGTTCGCAATTGCTAACCGATTTTTTTCAAGGCAGGGCCGAACCGTGCGGCCGATGGGATCCGCAGACTGCGGTCCTCTTTTTTTATGCTCCGCAAGTTCTCTTTCCTTTCTCCTTCTTATGGTTCGCGCCCGCGTGCGCCCCCTCTCCGAAGAGAAAGAACGCCAGCAATAGCCGACGTTCTTCCGGGGAGGAATCGCAAATTACTTTGCGGGAGAGTAGGTCATTTGTTCGTTTCGCGTTTGAAGAAGCTGCCGAGGAGGGCAATGAGGACAGTCGCGAGTTCCACTGCGATGAGGGCAAAGCGGACGGGTGCGTTCTCCATGTTCCCATAGAGCTGAACATGGGAGAAATAGTCCGCAAAGTCATCGATGGAATTGAACAGGAACAGACCGAGGGCGGCCGTGAACAGGGCTACCATGCCCACAACGGCGATGTCGGCAGCGAGTCCCCTGAGGAAGATAAGCGAAAATCCGAGGAGCGCTCCGGCAAAGAGACAGACCGCGATCGGGATCTCAAAGGTCCCGGAGGAAAGCCCAAACCCGAGATAGAGAAATCCGGTGACAAGGCCGAGAATGGCGGAACCGAGCGAGATGTAAAATCCCGATTTTTTACCCGTTAAAACGTTCTTCATATCAGTTTCCCTCCTTTTTCCTGAGGTTGCTCACCACAAGCATGACAAGGCTTCCGGCGAGGAGAACGGACAGTCCCGCAACCGTACCGATGCAAGCCGTCTGCCACCAAGGCGTGACGGCAATGACGATGCTGTTTGTGGTCAATCCGTTGGTTGCGATGCTGCGGCTTATGGCGTAGAAGAAGTTCTTCGCCGTCTCATACACTTCGCCCACGAGGTTGCCGTCGTCCGTCGTATTGATCTGCTCGAGAAGGATATTCTTGGCCGTACCTGCGCGGTTGTAGCAGAAGGTGTCCGTTCCGCTTGCGAGCATGGTCGCATAGTGCCCGAGATAGGTCCCGTTCTTTGCGTTGCTGACGGCGTCCGTCTCTTTGTGGCCGATAAACCCCCACTCGTTGTCGCATACGTCGATGTTGAGCGCCGAGCACGACGAGGCAAAGCGAAGGCCGATGCGGTTGAAGGCCTGCATGAGCGTGGTCGCCTTTCCGACGCGGATGGCGCCCTCGAAGGCACGGAGTGCGCCCTCACGGAAGGCCTGCTCGTTGAAGAAGGTGGAAACGCCCTGACGCTGCTGTTCCTGATCGTTTGCGGAGAAGTGCTTGATGCCCGCGAGCATGCCCTTCTTCTGCATTGCTTCAACCTCGGGAATGGCAGCCATGAATGACATGTTGGCATCCTCGGACATGTATTCGAAGGCGCGGCCGCCGTAGGCCGAACGGTGCAGGTTGCCACCGATGCACCACGATTCGCACAGCCCCGCGTAGATGGCTTCTTCGGCCATGAGGTTGCCGCGGGAGGCATAGAGTTCGGTATTGTAGGTCATGGTGAGGACGGTCTTGCTCGCATAGCGGCAGGTGGGCATCTTCCCGGCTTCGATGGCGCCTTCGCCCCACTTGCCCGTCGTGTCCTCATAGGCATACGGGAGAACGATACCGCCGTTGCCGATCCCGTCGCAGCCGTCGCCGACGCGCGTTGCGGGAAGGCTGACGCTGTCCACCTGCGGTCTGCCGTCACGGCAGTCGAGAATGGTCAGCATGTCCTCGAGCGTCATCTGTTTGAGGAATTTATCCCATTGCAGGTCGTCCTCGTAAGGGATATCCTTCATCGTGACGAAGGGAATGCCGGCAAATGTTCCGAATCCCTTGGTCGCTTCCGCAACGGTGGGTGCATCCGCGGGCTTTTCGTAGTACTCACCCGCAAGGACTTCCATCATCGCCGGGGTCGCGGCAACTTCGGTGCGGACGGGCCACGTCTTGTCCCAGTCGCTTCTCGAAAGATAGGTGCCTGCGCCTTCGATCCAATAGTTGAGGTCGCAGTCATCGAACCGGTTGGTCACGACCACGCCCGTCGTGGAATTTCTGTAAGCAGACGTGTCGAGCGTCAACGGGAAGCTGTAGACCTTATCGGGATCGCCCGCCGTCGCGGTGCCGTCGGGATTAACGAGCCCCGTCACGGAGGACTTTTTGGCCTTGAGGATGTTGTTGAGCGCATCGTGCGCGTTGTCGCCGATGGCGATGTAGTAGGTGCCCTCGCTGAGGATGTATCCCTTCGCCTTGGTGTAGTCATAGGAGGCGAGGAGATAGCGGTCGACCTCAATGGTATGGGTCACGGAGGCATCGGGTGCAAGTTCGTCTGTTTTCCAGAAACCGACGAGCTGGACGGCGGATTTTTCGACCTTGTTGGTCTTTTCGTATTCGCCGTAAGGGGTCTGCGCATAGACCTGCACGACGCTCTTACCCTTGACGTCGCCCGTATTCTTGACGGTCACGGAGACCTCATAGACATCCTTTGTCGCATTGTACGTCACACCGTTGAGCGTCTGGGTGAAGGTCGTGTAGGAGAGGCCGTAGCCGAAGGGGAACTCCACTTCGTTCTCGTACTTCCACGAGGGGGCTCCGTTCGATGCGCCCTTTGCGCTCGAGGCGTTGCCGTTCCCGAGGATGGAGTCCTCGTACCGCGTCTCGTAATACTTGTAGCCGATGTAGATGCCCTCTGCCTGGAAGGTCATGTAGTCGGCGTTCTGGCTCGTACCGATCTCGCCGTGGATGGCGTCAAGATTGGTATACTTGGGGGTGTTCTCATAGGCGTTGATTGTCGAGGGCGCCGAGGTCGAATCGGTCGCATAGGTGTCGACGAGATGGCCGGAGGGATTGGTCTCGCCCGAGAGGATGCTCACGACGCCGCGGGCGCCCTGCGAGCCGAGAGCTCCGACGAACATGCAGGCGTCTACCCCGTAGTCGTCCATCCAATCCACTTCCATGGGGGTGGAGCAGTTCAGGAGGACGATGATCTTCTTGAAGCGCCCGGCTTCCTTCTCTTCCTTGAGCATCTGCATGATGGCCGTCTCCTGCGTGGTCAGCTTGAGGGAGGACTGCCTGCCCTCTCTGTCGAGCCAACGGTCGTAGGCGTCGATCCACTTTCCGGGGTTGCCGTCGGAGGGAAGGTTATCGTACATCTTCTGATCCTCGTGCTCGCCCGCCTCGCGTGCAAAGGTCATGATGGCCGCATCCTGATAGTCGGTCGCCCACGAACCGCGCACGGCGGAAGTATAGACGTCGATCTCATCCTCATAGCCCCATGCTTCGCCGTATGCCCACTGGCCTCTGTCGCCGCGCACCGTGGGAGAATTTTTGAGTGCCGTATAGAGCTCTTCGTTGACGGCGAAGCCCTTTTCCTTTAAGGCATCATAGACGGAGGGATTGTAGCCCGCGATGGGTCTGCTTCCCGCAGAGACGCCGAAGAAATAGGGTTGGACGGTAGCATGTCCGAAGAGGGACACGCGGGAACCCGCCGCAAGGGGCAGTGCGGGCGTGCCGTCCACATCCTTATTGAGAAGCAGCGCGGCGCCCTCCTTGATCTCGTTCACGTTCTGCTCCCACGTCGCCTCGATAAGCTTTTTCTGGTTGGCCTCGCTGAGTTCGCCGAATTCGCTCGGATGGTGCATGGGGTCTTCCGTCACGGACGCCGAATCATCGGGATATCCGGGATCGCCCGGGTTGATGATCTTGGTCAATGAGATGTTGAGCCAACCGTTGATGACCTCCGCGTTGGAGTACCCGATGAAGGTCGCGCTGATCGCGATGACCAACAGGAAGGTCAACACCGTGCTCAAAGCAAGCCAAAGTCTCTTTTTCAACATAGTTTTTCTCCTTAAAATATTTTTGCTTCATCGGAAACGATCCGATCGTTCCGGACTTCCCCGGATGGTGACTTCCTCCTCCCGGACTCCCTTTTCGTGCACCTCCTTTCCTTCAATTGATAGGAAAATTTTATCATATTACCCCCCCCGTTCAAGTCATTATTTTTGAATTTTTGGCTATTTTTTTACACAAACCTTTTCGCGTCCGCTTTTCGGCACAAAAAAACGCGGCAATTTGCCGCGTTTCAAGTTTGATACAAACATTTGCATCGAATAAAATAAATTTTATGGCCGGCTTTCTTTCCCTATCCGGTCAAAGCGATTCCGCCTCCCGGATCCAGAGGGCCGCTGAGGCGTCGGACGGCATGCGAAGATCGGCACGGGGCGAGAGCGAGACGGAGCCCACCTTTACGCCGTCGGGCACGCAGTTTCGCTTGAACTGCTGCGAGAAGAAGCGCTTATAAAAGGATACAAGCCACCGTTTGAGCGTCGTGCGGTCGTATTTCCCCGCAAACGCACGCTCGGCGAGATAGAGTGTCTTGGCGGGGCCGTCCCCCCTTCTCAAAAAGTGCCAGAGGTAGAAATCGGTGAGTTCGTAAGGCCCGATGAGGTCCTCCGTCTTTTGCGCGATCGCGCCCTTTTCGTCGGGAGGGAGCAGCTCGGGCGAGAGTTCGGTGCCGAGAATGGCCGAAAGGACCGCATGTACTTCCCCGCCGAGGCGCTCCCCTTCCGCACGGACGAGGTGCTTTACGAGCGTCTTGGGAACGGAGCAGTTGACGGCGTACATCGACATGTGGTCGCCGTTATAGGTACACCAGCCGAGGGCGAGTTCGGAGAGGTCGCCCGTACCGACGACGAGACCGCCCTCCGCGTTGGCGACGTCCATCAGGATCATGGTACGGTAGCGCGCCTGTGCGTTTTCGTAGGCGGAATCGCGCACCGCGGGGTCGTGGCCGATGTCCTTGAAGTGAGAGAGCACGGTATCCGAAATGGGCACCGTCCGCGGCGTAACGCCGAGGGCGCACATGAGCCGATCGGCATTGGTCTTTGTCTGTTTCGAAGTCCCGAATCCGGGCATGGTATAGGCCAAGATGCTCTTACGGTCCTTTTTTAGGAGGTCGAAGGCACGGCAGGTGACGAGCAGTGCAAGCGTCGAATCCAATCCCCCCGAGATGCCGAGGACTGCCGTCTTTGCGCCGATTTGGGAAATGCGCCGCGCGAGCGCATGCGCCTGCATGGAGAGGATGAGCTCGGCGCGCTCCTTCCGCGCCCCCGCCTCCTGCGGGACAAAGGGAAGAGGGTCTACCTTGCGGAGAGTAAGGTCGCCCTCCGTGATGAAATCCGCCGAGCACCATACATAGCGGTCGTCCGGGGCGGGCGCGCTGTCGCGATAGGAATTCATGCGGCGGCGTTCGGAGAGCAAAAATCCGACATCGATCTCGGCCTCGCAGATGCCGCTGCCGAAGGGCTCGGATTCCGCGAGACAGGTTCCGTTTTCATAGATCAGATTGTTGCCCGCAAATACCATGTCCGAGGCGGACTCGCCCTCCCCCGCGTCGGCATAGACGTAGGCGCAGAGATTTTTGCCCGACTGCGCGGCGAGGAGCTTGTGACGGTATTCGCGCTTGCCCACCGTCTCGTTGGAGGCGGAGAGGTTGACGATGACGGTCGCACCCTGTCTGCAATGCTCCGCGGAGGGAGAGACGGGCACCCACAGGTCCTCGCAGATCTCACAGGCGACGCGCACGCTTTCCGGATGCCGCCGGTCTGCGACGATCACATGTGCGGAGATGGGAACGCCGCTCCCGAATACGGATACCATGCCGCCGTCCGCCTCTTTGCCGCTCGAAAAGTGCCGCAGTTCATAAAACTCGCTGCGGTTGGGAAGATGGGTCTTGGCGGAAAAGGCAAGGACGCGCCCGCCGGAAACCGCCGCGGCACAGTTGAAGAGCCTGTCCCGGTAGGAGACCGGAAGGCCCACGAACACGAGCATGGGATGCCCCTTCGTAGCCTCGGCGATCTCTTTGAGCGCGGAAAGGCAGCCGTCCAACAGCGTCTTTTGCAGGAAGAGATCGCCGCAGGTATAGCCCGAAATCGAGAGCTCGGGGAATACGAGCAGTTCGGTGCCCTTCTTTGCCTGCGCCTCGATGACTTCGATGATCTTCTGCGCGTTGTACTGCGGGTCGACCACTCTGAGCGCGGGGCTCGCCGCCGCAACTTTCAAGAATTGATGTTTCATAGTGTTTCTGTCCGGAATGACGTGCTTGTCAAAATGACGTGCGGCCCTTATTCTTCCAGACCCGCGACCTCGTCGACGGGCGCGCCCTTGGCAGCTATCCGGATCTTGTCCATGATCTCCGCCATGAGCTCGGGGTTGTCCTTTAAGAACTGCCGCATCTTTTCACGGCCGTTGGCGACCTTGTTCTCGTCATAACTGAACCATGCGCCGCTCTTTTTGATGATGTCGTATTGGAGACCGAGGTCGATGACACAGCCTTCCTGCGAGATGCCCTCGCCGTACATGATGTCGAATTCGGCCTGACGGAAGGGCGGTGCGAGCTTGTTCTTTACGATCTTGGCGCGCGTACGGTTGCCGGCGGGGCCGTCGGTGTCCTTGAGAAGATCGGTCTTGCGGACATCGATGCGGACGGAGGCATAGAACTTGAGCGCCTTGCCGCCGGGGGTCACCTCGGGATTGCCGAACATCACGCCCACCTTTTCACGGAGCTGGTTGATGAAGATGACGCACGTCTTACTCTTGTTGACGATGGCGGTGAGCTTGCGGAGAGCCTGCGACATGAGACGGGCCTGAAGCCCCACATGCGAATCGCCCATATCCCCCTCGATCTCGGCCTTGGGCGTGAGCGCGGCGACGGAGTCCACGACGATGATGTCGACCGCCGAAGAACGGACGAGCGCATCGACGATGTCGAGGGCCTGTTCGCCCGTGTCGGGCTGGGAGACATAGAGCTCGTCGAGGTTGACGCCGAGCTTTTTAGCGTAGCCGGGATCGAGTGCATGCTCGGCGTCGATGAAGGCCGCGATGCCGCCCATCTTCTGCGCTTCGGCCACCGCGTGCAGGGCGACCGTCGTCTTGCCCGAGGATTCGGGGCCGTAAATCTCGATCATGCGGCCGCGGGGGAATCCGCCGATGCCGAGCGCAAGGTCGAGGGCAAGACAGCCCGAGGGGATCACTTCGATGTCCGTGCTGCCCGCTTCCTGTCCGAGCTTCATGATGGCGCCCTTGCCGTACTCCTTTTCGATGTGAGCAAGAACGCTTTGCAGTGCTTTGAGTTTTTCTTCGTTCATATGTGACTCCTTTTTCGGGATATTTACCGATGTTATTTCAGTTCCTTATACGCAAGGAAAAGCGCGAGACGGATGGCCGTCTCCGTGACCGTTTCGCGGTCGCCCGAGAGTTTGTAGCGATAGACCTTTACGGCCTCCCGTGTGCCGACGGCAAGATAGCACAGCCCCGCGGGGTTGCCCTTTTCGTCGGGGTCGGGACCGGCAACGCCCGTCGTCGCGACGGCGAGGTCGCAGCGGCCGCCCGTGATCAGCCCCGCCGCCATTTCGTATGCGGTCTCCTCGGACACGGTACCCCTCCTTTCGATGGTGAAGTCCGTGACGCCAAGGCGTTCGCGCTTGGATCGCTCGTTGTAGGTGTTCAGCCCCTCGTAGTAGACGGCGCTCGCTCCGGGGACGCGCACGATGGCTCTTCCCACGCCGCCGCCCGTAAAGGATTCGGCGACCGAAACGGTGAGACGCCTTACGCGCAGGGCCTCGACCAACCGTTCCGCAAGGCCGACGTCCTCGACGGCATACACATAGTCGGCAAGGTCGCTCGCAAAGATGCGCGTCGCTTCGTCCGCCTCCACTTTTGGGGTATTTTTGTCGTAAATGAGTTCGATCCGCGTCTCGCCGTACTTCTCGGCAACGTGATAGAGAATGCCGGGCGCCGCGGCATAGGCGCGGTCCATGCAGTCACGGATGCGCTCCTCGGGGGCGCCGACCGTGCGAAGGACGATGCGGAAGTAGGAAGTCCCGCGCCGCTTGTCAATGACGGAAATCAGCCGTTTGACCGCGTCCAAGCCATCCATGCCCGCGGGAAGAAGTGCAAAAACCGTCTTTTCCGTCTCCAGAATCCCCTCTTCGGGGAAGGGATCGGCATAGAACGCAAGCGCACGCCGTGCGGCGCCGAGGACTGCCTTCTCCGCGATGAAAAATACGGCTCCGTATGCCGACATGCGGGAAAGCGCTGCCCCGATCGCGTCGGGCGCGTCATACGGCAGAAGGACGAGCTCGTCCGGAAAGACTCCGCCTGCGAGCAGGGCGTCCGTCACGGTGACATAGTCGACGGAAGCGAGGGAATTTTTTTTGTTTGCAAGGACGATGATCCCGACTTTCATTCTGCCTCCCCTTCCGCATGGCCGTAGAGGTCATAGGGTTCGCTGCGGTCGATCGTGACGCGGTAACGCTTGCCCTCTTCGGCTGCGGGCGCGGTAAAATAGGTGACGCCGTCGATCTCATAGGCCTGAAAGGCGGCGCGGCCCACGAAACAGCTCTTTTCGTAGGCGATCCCGTCGCAGATGATTTCGAGCGTTTTGCCGACCTGTGTCGCGGTTTTTGCGGCCGAGATCGATTCCTGCGCTGCATAGAGCTCGCGCACCCAACGCTTTTTCGTGGAGGGATGAATGTGCCCCTTCATGCGGTATGCGGGCGTGTCCGGTTCGCGGGAATAGGCAAAAAATCCGCAATTGTCGAACTTCTCCTCGCGGAGAAATTCGATGAGCGCACGGTGCTCCTCCTCCGTCTCCGTGGGGAACCCCGCGATGAACGTCGTCCGGAGGGCGATACCGGGGATCTCGCGGCGCAACGTCTTGAGGAGCGATTCGAGGTCCGCACGCCTTCCCCGCCGCCCCATGAGCTTTAAGATACGGTCCTCGGAGTGCTGCATGGGGATGTCGAGATATTTGATGACCTTGGGGTTGTCGCGCACCGTGCGGATAAGCTCATCCGTGATGGCCTCCGGATAACAGTAGAGCAGGCGGATCCGGCGGAAATTGTCGAGTTCCGAGAGGCGGGCGATGAGCTCCGCAAAACGGTTGGGGCCGACGTCCTCGCCGTAGCGGGTGGTATCCTGCGCAACGAGGACGAGTTCGTCGGTCTCGCCGAGTGAGGCGGCCTCCGCAAGCAGCTCCTCCATGGGGTAAGAGACATACTTGCCGCGGATCTTGGGGATGAGACAGTATGTACACCGATTGAAGCATCCGTCGGCGATTTTGAGGTATTTCAGGTGGGGCATGGTCGAGACAAAGCGTTCCAAACGGTCGCCGGATCCCGTTCCCACGGCATTGATCCGGTCACCCGCATACGCCCGCTCGAGCGCGGGAAAGAGCTCGGACGCATCCTTGACGCCGAGAAAGACGTCGGCCTCGGTCAAGGCGGGATAGAGCTCGGAGATGAACTTTTCGGGCAGGCAGCCCGTGACAACGATCTTTTCGAGCTTGCCCTTCCGGTAGGCATTCCCCTCGAGAACGGCGGAAATGGATTCCTCCCGCGCCGCATTGAGAAAGGCGCAGGTGTTGACGATGAGGATCTGCGCCTCGGAGAGATCGGATGTCAGCGTACCGCCGTGGCGCACAATCTCGCCGAGCAGACGCTCGCCGTCCACGCGGTTCTTGTCGCAGCCGAGGGAGATCATGCCAAAGGTCTTTTTCATGGGGCCTCCGTTATGCCTGTTCCGTTCCCGTATCCCGGTCTGAGAGCACACTGCGGTTGCGGATGATGTAGTTCGCACCCGAGGCTACGGTGAGGAGCGTCGTAACGCCGAGGAGAGAAATCCCCACGACGCCGAGTGCGAAGTCGGCACCATGTCCGAGGAAGGCCATGGCGATCAGGAAATAGAGCACCGTGAAGTCCTGCGTGACCGTCTTGAACTTTCCGAGCTTGTCGGCCGCGATGACGGCACGCTTTTCGACTGCGACGAGGCGAAAACCTCCGATGATGAGCTCCCGTGCGAGGATGAGCGCAACGGCGATCCCCGCCGCGATGAGCATGGGTGCCGAGACGGCCGTAAAGAGAGCGGGCTCGGTGAGGAGAAGGATGAATGCGGTCGAGACGAGCACTTTGTCGGCAATGGGGTCGAGAAACTTGCCCATATTCGTGACGAGGTTGTATTTTCTCGCGATGTAGCCGTCGAGGAAATCGGTGAATGCCGCAATGGCAAAGACGGCGGCCGCACAGAGCGTATGATAGGGCAAGGCGCTCAAATAGAAGAAGAGCACAAAGACGGGGATCATGACGATGCGGCTCAAAGTAAGTTTGTTGGGTAGATTCATAAATTCCTCCGTGCGGATCAGTCGAGACGGCCGTATTTCGCCTCGTATTCCTCTTTGGTGATGAGCACGGCGCGCGCCTTGGCGCCGTCGAATGCGGAAATGTAGCCCATTGCCTCCATCCATTCGATGATCTTGCCGGCATGGTTATAGCCGACGCCGCAGCTGCGCTGGATCTGCGAAATGGAGGCCTGTCCCCTCTTGATGACGATGCCGAGGGCGTCGATGTACACCTTGGAGACGTTTCCGTCGCCGTCACCCGCAAATTCCGCGGGATTCGCGGAGCCATCCGACGTGTCGCCCTTGTTGATGTAAGCGGAGACCTCGTCGTCGAAGAAGGACTCGTTGTTCGTCTTGATGTCCTGCAAAATGGCCTGCACTTCTCCCGCGCTGATGAAGGCGCCCTGTACCCGCATCGTGCCGCGCATGCCCTCTGTCGTAAAGAGAAGGTCGCCGAGGCCGAGAAGGTTTTCGGCGCCCGATTCGTCGAGGATGGTGCGCGAGTCGGTCTGCTGGATGGTGCGAAAGGCGATACGGGTGGGTAGGTTGCCCTTGATGACGCCCGTGATGACGTCGACGGAGGGACGCTGGGTCGCGATGACGAGATGGATGCCCGCGGCGCGCGCCTTTTGGGTGAGACGCTGGATGCGCTCTTCGATGTCCTTTTTGGCAATCATCATGAAGTCGGCAAGCTCATCGAATACGATGACGAGCTTGGGCAGCTTTTGTTCATCCTCGGTGAGGTTGGCGTTGTAGTCGTCGATGTTCTGGACGTTGATCCCCGACTTGGTTTTTTGCTCGAAGACCGTGTAACGGCGGTCCATCTCCTTGATGGCCCAATTGAGGGCGGCGATGGCCTTGTTGGGCTCGTTGATGATCTCGTTGATCATGAGGTGCGGCAGACCCTCGTAGATGGCGAATTCCACCTTTTTGGGGTCGATGAGGATGAGCCGCAGGTCTTCGGGCGAATACTTTGCGACGAGGGAGATGAGCATGGCGTTGAGGCAGACGGACTTGCCCGAGCCCGTCGAACCCGCGACGAGCAGGTGCTTCATCTTGACGATGTTGCCGCAGATGCTGTTGCCCTCGATGTCCTGCCCGATCCCGAATACGAGGGACCCCGGCTGAGCGCGGACGTAGTCCTCCGCAAAGAGGACGGACCGAAGGCCCACGGTCGCACGCTTGGCATTGGGCACCTCGATGGAGATGGCGCCCGTCTTGTTGTTTGCATACATGTGCACGCCCTCGTCCGCGTTGAGACGCATGGCGAGTTCTCGCTCGTGCTTTAAGACTTGCGGGACGGTGATGTTCCGCGGGATATCGAAGTCATACCGCGTGACGGCCGAGCCGCAGGTGACCTTGATGACCTCGGCGTCGATCTTGAAGTTGCGGAGGACGTCGATGATGATCTCGGAATTGCGCTCAATCTCCTCCTGTGCGACGGAAGAGCGGTCGTCGTATTGCCGAAGAAGGGCAAGATTGGGACGGTGATACTTTTTCCACACATGCTTTTTGGGCTTGGGGGGCTCCGACGGCTCGGGACGGACGTCACGGGACGGGAGAGCGGGCTGCTCTTCCGCGGGTTCACGGCTGCGTGAATCGTCGAAAGAGGCGCGGTCGAGGCTCTCCCCTCTCGAGCGGGAGATACCGCCGAGGCCGCGCTCGCTGCGGGACGGGGTCCTGTCGCCGTCACGGCCGAAGTCACGGCTCTCGGGCATGCGGAAGTCCCCTCCGTCGCCGTCGAAGAGATCGGAATCGGTGCCGCGGGCGTATTCTTCCTCGATGTCGGGTTCCGGTCCCATGTCGGTCTCCGGTGCGGGCGGCTCGCTCGCCTCGCGGGCTGCCTGACGGTCGGCGGGATCCTCGATGCGTCCGAAGGAACGGTCGTCCATGGGCGTCTCAAAGGTCCTGCGGTCGGCGGGATCCTCGATCCGGCCCGCATCGCGGAAAGAGGGTGCGGCGGGAGGCATGCTGCGGGCGGATGCCTCGCGGGAAGTATCCGCAGGCGGAATGTCTCTGCCGCGGTCAAAATCTCTGCCGCGGTCGGCAAGGTCGTCGTTCGTGCAGGAGAAGTCGTCTTCTCCGCGGGAAAGAGCGTCGTCGGTACGGAACAGGTCGCGGGACGGATCGGTGCGCCTGTCCTCGGACATGGTGGGCTCGTCGCCTTCATAGACGTTGGGCGCGGAGGAGAAATCCGTCGGAACGTCGTGGGCATAGAAGTCGCGCGGGGCAGTCGGCTGGGCGGGTGCCTGATAGCTCGGCTGCGGATAATTGAGGTCGGGTTCGGGATATTCGCGCGGGGCGGCCGTCACCCGTCTCGGAAGTGCGGGACGGTCCTTTTCCGCATCCGCCGCAAAGGCGTCTCCGTAGCCCGGTGCGGGCGTCGGATCCTCTCTCTTAGACTCCTCGCCCGTGTAGAAAGGCGTGTTCATGGCCGAACGGTCGGCCGGATAGACGGTGCTGCCGCGCGGACGCGTGTTAAAGGAAGAATTGCTGTCGAAGATGAGATTGTGCCGGTAATCCTCGGCCGCGTTGTTGCCGAACAGAAATTCACGGCTGTGCTTGACGGGGTCGTAGGGCTCCGGAGCGGGCTGACTTGTGCGCGGTGCGGGCGCTCCCCGATCGCTCTGCGGGGCGGGGCGGCTTGTCCGCGGGGCCGACGCATAGGGCGACGCGGCATTGGGATAGGGACTGCGGCCCTGTGCGGGCGCGGCGTTCATGGGATAGCGCGGCGCCGGATCGCGGAAGTCGTAGGACGCGGCGGACGGCGATGCGGGGCGGGGCGCGGGTTCGGTGCGGCGGGGATCCTGTGCATGCGTCCGCTCCGAGGGAAGGTCCTCAAAGGCGATGCTCTGCGGCTTCTTTTCGGGCCTTTGCGGAGCCTTGCGGGGACGCGGGGTACGCGCCGCCGTTTTGCCGAAGAGCGGCGTGAGCCGAAAGACGAGATAGCCTGCACCGAGCGTTAAAAAGGCGTAGAGCACATAGGCGCCCGCGGCAGTCAGAAGCAGCCGTACGGGATAGGCAATGAGGCCGAATACGACGCCGCCGCCCGTGGCGTTTGCCGCGCTTGCCGATGCGGCCGTCCAGCAGCCGCCGAGGTAAACGCCGTAGCTTTGAACAGCGGAATCGACGAGAAAGAACTTCTCCGCCGTCGCCGTATGTACGATGAGAAAGACGGCAAGAAGGAACAGCATGCCGCGGGCGATCCACGGTGCGGGAATGAGCTGCTTGCCCGCAACGAGGCCGAGCGAGAGCGCAATGACGGAAAGAAGCACCGGATAGACGTAAAATCCGAGAAGTCCCAAATAGAAGGCGGTGATGGCAACACCGATCTCACCGAACACGATGGGTCCCGTAATGATGATAAAGAGAGAGACCACGCCGAAAAGGAGCAAGGTCATGCCGACCGTCTCCCGTGTCAGGATGGCGGGATTCTCCCGATTCTGATTTTTATCTCCGCGTCCGATGCCGTTCACGCCTTACCTCCGTCCTCCCCTACGGGGAGATTCGCTGATATCTCATCTTAAAGTATATCATTTTTTCGCAAATATTTCAAGGGGATTGGCGCAGTTTTTTGCTCTTTTTAAGAGATTTTGGGGAGCAATGAGAAAACCCGCGGAAAAATCCCGCGGGCACGGAGAAAAGAACGAGAAGATCGGGCCGTTCGGCTCCGTAAAACGGCACACGCGCATGGTGCGACGCAGGCCTCATTCGGAGAACAGGGCGGACGGCGATCCTGCGGTCAGATCATGTTCTCGAGGATGAGCTTGTCCGCGACGAGGGCAATGAACTCGCTGTTCGTCGGCTTTTCGCTGCCGATATACACGCGGGCGCCGAAGATGGCGTTGACCGCATCGACCCGTCCGCGGTTCCATGCCACTTCGATGGCATGACGGATGGCACGCTCCACCTTGCTCGCGGACGTTGCGAACTTTTCGCCGATCACGGGATACAGCCCCTTTGTGACGTTGTTGATGATGCGCGGATCGCTCACCGCCATCTTGATCCCCTCCCGAAGGTACGCGTATCCCTTGATGTGGGGCGGAATGCCGATGGAGATGAAGATGTTGGAGATGCGTTCGTCGAGGGTGCCTGCACGGCGCCGCTCGAGCTTTTCGGGCTTTGCGCCCGTGTCGACGAGGATCTCGGCGACACGCTCCTCCACGAGCGGCACGGGAACGGGCTTCATCAGATAGTACTTTGCGCCGAGCGCGATGATGCGGTTGATGATCCTGTCGTCGACGAAATTCCCGATGGCGATGAAGTCCACCTTCTTGCCCGACGCGCGGATGCGCTCCATCACGGTGATTCCGTCGCATGATTTCAACAAAAGACTCAATATCACGACGGAAGGCGAAAATTTTTCGATGAGCGAAATGCCTTCGTTTCCGTCCGCCGTCACTCCGCACACCTCGTAGCCATGGTCCGCAAAGTATGTCGCAAGTTCATTCGCATAGCTCTCATTGCTTTCAAGTATCAGAATGCGTTTCATATAAAATCTCCCTGCACCGATGAATTTTTTATGTCCTCTTAACGGGTGCAGACGTATTATAAAACACAATTTCGGATTTGTAAAGTCATTTTTGTACAAAATTCAAAAAATAATTTACGAAATTCGTCGAATTTTGTACAAAAATCGGAAATCCCCCATTTTTGATTGATTTTTTCACTGTTTCGGCGAAATATCCATGGATTTTCAAGGATATTACAGAAAAAAAGGTCGGCAGAGCTTGCCGACGGAACATATAAACAAAAAGAAACGCGATTTGTTTCCTTTATTTACTAATTTCGTTTCCCGAGAAAATCCGGTTTTTTGTTTGCAAAGCACGAAATTTCATGATCGTTCTATAAATGAACGAAAGAAACGAATATACATCCATGCACACCTGCGCAAGCGAGTTCAGAAGAGGCGGCGTCTGAAAAGATCTCCCCTTTCGAGCGGGACGGGACAGGCAAAGGAATAGCGTGCCTGCACGAGTTTGGCGTCGTTCTCGGGTGTGCCGTCCGCATCGCAAAGGAGCGACACGGTGACGGTCCCCGTACCGGAGGGAGACAGATATTCGAGCGTATCCCCTTCGCGGAAGCGGCTGCGCATCTCCACGGTCACGCGGCCGTCGGCATAGTCCTCGACGACGGCGACAAAGGCGCAGGTGCCCGTCCGCTGCGATTCCCCCGAGGAGACGGTCTCGCGGTTGTCCCCGAAGGCATAGGCGGCCGTGTATTCCCGATGCGTCAGCGTGTCGAGTTCGGCCATGAGCGCGGGGGAATAGCCCTTGTCGATGGCACGGCGATAGGTCCCGACGACGGTCGCGAGATAGAATTCGCTCTTCATGCGGCCCTCGATCTTGAAGGAGCAGACCCCCGCGGCGGCGAGGTCGCCGAGCCGGTCGATCATGCAGAGGTCCTTGCTGTTCAGAAGATAGGTCCCCCGCTCGTCCTCTTCGGCAGTGAGCGGAACACCCTCCCGCGTGAGGAGACGGTATTCGTTCCGGCAGGGCTGCGAACAGGCGCCCCGGTTGGAGGAACGGCCCGCGAGATAGTCGGAGAGGTAGCACCTTCCGCTGTACGAGATGCACATGGCGCCGTGGACGAAGGCCTCGAGTTCGAGGGCGGGGACGGCGGCATGGATCGCGGCGATCTCGGAAATCGAGAGTTCGCGGGCGAGCACGACGCGTGCGGCACCCTGTTCATACCAGAAGCGCGCGGCCTCCGCATTGGTCGTGTTGGCCTGCGTGGAGATGTGGATCGGCAGCGAAGGCGCGATCCTGCGGACGAGCGCAAAGACGCCCGGATCGGACACGAGGACGCCGTCGGCACCTATTTCGGAGAGAAGGAAAAGATGGCGCTCGAGCGCCTTGAAGTCGGCATTCCGCGCAAAGATGTTCACCGCGGCGTACAGCTTCTTCCCGCGGGCATGGGTATAGGCTGCGCCCTCTGCGAGCTCCTCGTCGGTGAAATTCTCGGCATAGGAACGGAGCGAAAAGGACTTGCCGCCGAGGTAGACCGCATCGGCGCCGAAGCGGAGTGCGAGCTTGAGTTTTTTGAGGTTTCCCGCCGGGGCGAGAAGTTCGGGATGATTCATGACGTCCTGATGCTGAGGGCCACGCCCTCGCCGTAATCGTAATATTCGGTCCGGAAACAGGGATCCCCCTCGAGGAGGGCGAGGTATTCGCGGATGTGCTCCACGAGCATGCGCCGCTTTTTGGGCGGCTCTCCGCGCACCCAGCCATAGAGAAAGACGTCGTCCGAGACGAGTGCGCCGCCGCGCCGCAAGAGCCGCTTGCAGTCCGCAAAATAGTTCCGGTACTGCGCCTTGGGACCGTCGAGGAAGATGAGGTCGTATTCCCCCGTAAGAAGAGGCAGGATCTCGCCTGCGTCGCCCTCCAAAACATCCCCCTTTACGGCAAAATCGTCAAAGAGAACGCGGGCATGGGCGGCACGGACGGGGTCTCGTTCGATGGCGGTGACCGTGACGCCCGTCCCGAGAAAGAGGCTTGCGGCGGTGAGGCCTTCGCCTGCGCCGATCTCGAGATACCGCGCTGCGCCGAGCGTCTCGGCCGTCTTCTTGAGCAGGGAGAGCGTCTCATCCGCACAGGTCGGATCGCGTCCCCGCTTGGCCTCCTCACGGAGGCGGGCAAGATCGTCTATTCTCCCCATTCCGCTCCGCTCTCCGCTGCGCGCGCTTCGTAGTGCTTTCCGAGGATGCGGCTCACCACGGGGAAGGCCGAACCGACCGCCGCCTGCGGCAGCGGCTTTTCGTTCGCCGTCCGGTACAGACGGCAGAAGATGGCAGTGAGCACCTCGATCTGCTCCCGGTAGATCTCGGCATGGGCGCATTCCCTGCGGAATTCCTCGAATTCCATGCGTGCGGTGTCCGTCTCCCCGTTGTCGAGCCGGATGAGGATATACGGGTACGCCGTCATGTACTTCCATCCCTTGCCGCCGTTGTGGCGGAGAAGGTCGATATAGTGATCTGCGGCGGGCAGGTCGTCAAGGGCCATGCACGCGTTGATGTACCACATGAAAGCTACGGTGCGCACGAGGAAGAAAAAGGGACTCTTCCTCTTCTTGTCGAGAAGAGCGCGCGCTTCGGCGTACCGCTTTTCGTTGTAGAGCTTGCCGCAGCCGATGTTGATCCCGTCGAGCAGGACGAGACGGGTCAGGAGGAGCGCCACAAAGACGGAAAAGACGATCAGAACGATGCCCCAAACGATGTTGAGCGGATCGTTCTCCCGAACGGCAAGAAGAAAGATGCCGAACCCGAGGAAGATCGCCGAGACGATCGGCGCACAGATGTAGACAAAGAGATTGCGTTGATAAACGGAAGAATCGCGTTTCATGGGTTCTCTCCTTTTTCGTTGCCCGCCCGCAAAGACGGCCGCGGGCCTATATCTCCGTGATGATCGGGACGATCATGGGCGACTGCTTGGTCTTTTTGAACAAATAGTTCCGTACGGCGCGGCGGACGGCTCCTTCGAGTTCCTCCCGCGGGCCCTTGACGCCCTCCACCGCCTTTCCCACGATCCCCACGAGCTCGTGCATGGCCGTACGCTCCTGATCTTCGTCCGAAAAGACGAATCCGCGGCTCTCGACGACGGGATCGCTCATGAGCACCCCGCGCGACAGCGTGACGCCGATGAGGAAGAGCCCTTCGCTTGACATGCGGATGCGGTCCTTTAAGACTTCGCTGGTGCCGTAATCCTCGAATCCGCTCCCGTCGATGAGGCGGGCGCCCGCGGGAATACTCTCGCCCAAACGGATGCTGTCCTCAAAGACTTCGACGCAAGAGCCGATCTCGGGGATGATGATCTGCGACGGCTTCATGCCGAGTTCCTCCGCAAGTGCGGCGTGCCGCTTCAAGTGGCGGTATTCGCCGTGTACGGGAATAAAGAACTTGGGACGGAGCAGGGAGTGCATGATCTTGTGCTCCTCCTGACAGGCGTGACCCGAGACGTGGATCTTTTCGAGGCTCTCATAGACCACTTCGGCGCCGCGCTTCATGAGGTTGTTGATGACGCGGGTGATCATCTTTTCGTTGCCCGGGATGGGGCTCGCGGAGATGATGACGGTGTCGTTCGCACCGATGTTCACTTTGTTAAATTCCCCCGCCGCCATACGGGTGAGTGCGGACATGGGTTCGCCCTGTGAGCCCGTGGAGACGATGACGATCTCCCGGTCAAAGTAATTTTTTGCCTTTTCGACATCGATGAGCACGCCCTCGGGGATAGAGATCTCGCCGATCTTGGAGGCCGCTTCGACCACGCTGAGCATGCTGCGGCCGGAGAGCGCGACCTTTCTGCGGAATTTCACCGCGATGTCGATGATCTGCTGGAGACGGTGCACGTTGGAGGCAAAGGTGGCGATGACGAGCCGTCTGTCCGCGTGCTCCGCAAATAGGTGTTCGAGCGTGGTGCCGACGACCTTTTCACTCATCGTGAAGCCGGGGCGTTCGATATTGGTGGATTCCCCGAGGTACAGGAGCACGCCGCGCTTGCCGTATTCCGCGAGCTCCGCAAGGTCGATGGGACTGCCCGCAACGGGCGTCAGGTCTATCTTGAAGTCTCCGCTGTGGAAGATGATGCCGTAAGGCGTCTCGACGGCGAGGGCGGTCGCTCCCGCAATGGAGTGGTTGACGTTGACGATGTTGACATTGAAGCTCCCCGCGCGGATCTTGTCCCCGGGTGCCACCGTGCGCTCCGAGACGAAATTCATGCGGTGCTCGCGCAGCTTATTGTCGACGAGCGCGAGCGTGAGCTTGGTGCCGTACACGGGCGTGGACGGGTCGAGCTCCTTCATGAGATAGGGCACGCCGCCGATGTGGTCCTCGTGTCCGTGCGTCAGGAATACGCCGCGGATCTTGTGCTTGTTCGCGGCAAGGTAGGTGATGTCGGGGAATACGAGGTCGATGCCCGGCATCTCCTCCGTGGGGAAGATGATGCCCGCGTCGATCACGATGATGTCGCTCCCGTACTCGATGGCGGTCATGTTTTTGCCGATCTCGCCGACGCCGCCGAAGAAGAGAATGCGGACGGGCCGCTTCCCCTTTTTGCCTCGTTTTGCGCCGTCGCCCTTGGACATGGCGGGGGGCAATACGCCCGTCTTGACGGGCTTGCTCTTTTTGAAGGGACCCTCCGTACGGGGCTTTGCGCTCTTGCCCGCGGCAGGGAGTTTGGGACGCTCCTGTTTGGGTTTGCCCGCGGGACGCTTTTGTTTTTCCTCGCGGTTATAGGCCTCGATCCCGTTCAGGATGGCGAGCTCTACGGCATCCTGAGGGCGTCTTGCGGGTCTTGGATCTGTCTTCTTATTCAAATGAAACTCCTTTTTTTCTTCTCAAACTATCATTTTGGACGCAACGGTCCGTTTTCAAACAAAACGGGAGAGCCGAATAACCGACTCTCCGCGTCTTATCATATCTTACTTCTCTCGTACTGCTTAAAAGTCAAGGTCGGATTTCTCGACGATGGCGGTCTTGATGAGGCCCTCTTCGATGAGCTCTTCCTCGCTGCGGTATGCAAACTGAGCGGCGTAGTCGACCTCTTCGTACTCCTCGTTCTTCACCGTGCCGAGACGCTCCATCAGGAGTTCCATGAGGCGGAGCGAGCGGCGGAGCGCGACGTTGCTCTTGACCTTCATCATGAGCGGGGTGCGCTCATACATCTTGGTGTCGCCGGCGAACTTCTGGTGGTAGACGGAATCGGGGAACTCCTCGGGATTGAGGGCAAGGTAGACGCACAGCGTCTTGCCGCGGATGCCGATCTTGGCGACCGTCTCGTTGTTGTAGGCAAAGCGGTCGTTGGACCAGTTGAGCTGAGAGGCGATGTTATTGTAGGAGAGGAAGGTGTTCTTCAGGATGCTGTAGTGCTCCTTGACGCTCTCTTCGCTCTCGATAATCTTGGCGGTGAAACTTCTCTTGAGGCGGGTCGTGAGTTCCTTTTCGGGAACGGGCTCGTCGGCAGCGGGAGCCTCTTCGGCCTCCTCTTCGACGGCGGGAGCTGCGGCTACGGCGAGCTCTTCGACGACTTCCTCGGCGGGAGCTTCTTCGGCGGCTGCGGGCTCTTCGGCGACTTCCTCGGCGGGAGCCTCCTCTTCGACGGCGGGAGCTGCGGCTACTTCCTCGGCGGGAGCTTCCTCGACGGCCGCGGGCTCTTCGACAACTTCCTCGGCGGGAGCGGGTTCCTCGGCCTCTTCGACAGGGGCAGGTTCCTCGGCCGTTTCCTCAACGGCTGCGGGCTCTTCGGCTGCTTCCTCAACGGGAGCTTCCTCGACGGCCGCGGGCTCTTCGACAACTTCCTCGGCGGGAACCTCCTCAACGGTCTCTTCGGCAGTTTCCTCTACGGGAGCTTCCTCGGCGGCCTCTTCGGTGGCTTCCTCGGCGGGAGCCTCCTCGACAGGCTCTTCGGCTGCTTCCTCGGTGGGAGCTTCCTCGACGGCCTCTTCGGCTGCCTTCTGCGCTTCGAGGTACTCGGCAATCTTCTGGTCGAGAAGTTCGTTTACCTTGTCCTCGATCGCCTGCTCCTCGGCGGCCTTTCTTGCGGCCTCTTCCTCGGCGGCGCGCTGCGCTTCCTCTTCGGCAAGGCGAGCGGCTTCCTCTTCGGCTGCCTTTCTCGCGGCCTCTTCTTCTTCGGCTGCCTTCTGCGCTTCGAGATACTCGGCGATCTTCTGGTCGACGAGATCGTTGACCTGCTCTTCGAGCGCCTTCTTGGCGGCTTCCTCTTCCTCGGCCTTGCGAGCGGCTTCCTCTTCGGCAAGGCGGGCAGCCTCTTCCTCGGCGGCGATCCGTGCGGCCTCTTCTTCGGCGGCGCGCTGCGCTTCCTCTTCGGCAAGGCGGGCAGCCTCCTCTTCCTCGGCCTTTCTTGCGGCCTCGGCGGCTTCCATGCGTTCCTCGACGATATCGGCTACGCGCGTCGCAAAGCCTTCGTAGTCAAATTCTTCTTCGGGCTCTTCGGCGGCCTTGAGGCGTTCCTCGACGATGTCGGCAACACGGGTCGCGATGGCCTCGTAATCGATCTCCTCGACGGGCTCTTCCGCAGCCTTGAGGCGCTCCTCGACGATGTCGGCGACGCGGTTTGCGATGGCCTCGTAGTCGATCTCCTCTTCGGGCTCTTCGGCGGCCTTGAGACGCTCCTCGACGACTTCGGCGACACGGTTTGCGAACGCTTCGAAATCGAAGTCGTCCTCTTCGTCATAGAGCTCTTCTTCGTCCTCGGCGAACGCGGCGGCCTCCTCTTCGGCGGCGAGACGCTTCTCCTCGGTAAGGGCGACGAACTTGGCGGCGATGGCCTCTACGCCCTCATCATCGAGCGTGAGGTCGAACTCGTTCTCGAGCGCTTCGGCAACATAGCCGGCGATTGCGGTATAGTCAAGCGGAGGCAGGATCTCGACGACCTTGTCGGCAACGGCGGTCTCGTCGATGACGGGCATGGTCGCAACGACCTTTTCGGCGATGAAGTCGTAGTCGGTCTCGGGAAGAAGAGCGGCGACTTTCTCGGCGATGCGATCGTAGTCGGGTTCGGGAAGGATGGCCGCGATCTTCTGGGCGAGGGTGTCGTAATCGAAGAGATCTTCGACGGACACTTCTTCGTAGGCCTCTTCCGTCTCTTCGGCGGGAGCTTCCTCGGCGGCCTCTTCGGGCTGGGCGGTGAGCGCCTCGACCTTTTCCTGAAGCACCTCGATGCCGGCCTTGACCAAACCGATCTCGTCGTCGAGGTTGGCAATCATGGTCTCGATGCGCTCCTCATCGCTCGTCTGCTTCTCGGAGATCTCCTCCTCGCGGGCGAGGATGTCCTCCGCCTTCTGGGCTCTGGCCTCTTCGTCCTCGTTGACACGGACGATCTCGTCCTTGATCGCGTCGAGCTGTTCTTTGATCGCCTCGATCTGGGCGCGGAGCTCGCTGTCGTCGTAAGCCGCGGCGCCGCCGGCCATCTTGGCCTCGTGCTCTTCGTTGCTCTCGTTCATCCTGTCCTCAATGTCCTCGACTGCCTCGACGATGTTCTCTTCGACGAGTTCGAGACGCTTGGAGAGACGGGCTTCGAGCGCTGCGACACTGAGAGATGCGAGAAGTTTCTTTTGAAGCGCAGCAAAGCTCTCGTTCATCTTCTTTTCGAGATAGACGGTCATCTCGTCGGTGCGGCGGTTGACGGCCTTGATGATCTCATCCTTGACCTTGGCATCGGCTTTCTGCGCGTTGTCGTAAATCGCGCTGCCCTGCTGCAGGAGGAACTGGATCTCGCGGACGACGGTATCCGTGCCCTGACGGACGCTTGCGGCAGTCTCGGAATTCTTGGCCTTGAGTTCCTTGTTTACCGCGGTCTGCGCATCTTCGATCTTCTTCGTGATCCCCTTGTAGAATCCCTGAAGCAAGACCTCGTTACTTTTGTTGTTCTCTGCCATAATTTCACCTCTCAGCTTGAAGCTAATTTTTTTCTATCTACCATTTTACAACAAATCGCGGGAAAAGTAAATACTTTCACGGAAAATTTTTTAATAAAAATCAAGATTTTTTTTGAAAAGGCGGCTTTTTCGGGATTTTTCGCCGCCGAAGAGGGCAACCGTGTCCGAATGAGGGGGATTTTCCCTCTTTTTTTACAGCCGCTTATGCGCAAGTCGCCCGGTCTCGATCCGCGTACGGTTCAGCGTGACGCCCGCCATCAGGCATACGGCCATCCAATCGGCAAAGACGAGCACGGCCACCGCGACGGACAATGCGCCGTAAAGACGGCCTGTATCCGCAAAACGGACGTATAGAGAAAAAACCGCCGAAGCGGCAAGCCACAGGACGGCGGTCAGAGCGCTGCCCGCGGCCGTCGCCGAAGCAGGGACCTTGTAAGGGCAGATGTAGCCGTTCAGGATCCATGCCGCAAAGAAGCCGAGCACAAAGACGAGCGCGTACTCCGTGAGACGGAACAGCCACAGGGGGAGAATGCGCCCGAGACCGGCCGCCGCAAGCAGGGCCGCGCCCGCAAAGGCGAAATAGAAGAGGACGAAAAAGGTGACGACGAGAGAGGAGAGCCGCACCTTCCAGCCGCGCTTTTCCCTGCGGTACGCATAGACGATCTCCCCGCTTCTCCTGAGGTGATAGAAGAAACTCGACGAGGACCAGAGCGTCGTTGCGAGGAAGAGAAGGTCGGCTCCCGCAGACGCCTCGCGGGCATGCTCCCCGAAATAGGAAAAGAGCTCCCCTGCCCATGAAAAGAGTCCCATCGAGGTGAGCTCGTCCCCTCCCGGGATGCGCCCCGCGAGCAGGGTCAGCCAGAAGAGGAAGGGAAGGGCGGCCGTGACGAGAAAGAACGCAAGCGTGCCCGCAAGCGTTGTGCAGCGGGCGCGGGAGAGGGCGGCATGCGCCCTGCGGGCCCTTCGGAACAGGGCCTTCGGCGAGGGGAATTTTTTTGCCATTCTATATAATGTTACGCGACCCCTCTTTTTTTATGCTTTTTCCTTCCCGGGCCGCGGACATGGGCGGCCTCCTTCTTTGCGGTTTCGGACATGGACCGTTCCTTTTCCGGAGACGGCATTCCCCTCATCCCGCCTTGAAATTGTAGACGGGAACAAGTCGGTCGATGATGTCCGCAGTGGGTTCCAGAAGAGCCGCGATCTCCGCGGGATCCTTGTACGCCATGGGACACTCGTCGACGGTGGCGGCGCTCACCGAGGTCGTATAGATGCCCTGCATCCGCGCCGCAAATTCCTCCACCGTGAAGAGGCTTCTCGCACGGGAACGGCTCATCGCCCGTCCCGCTCCGTGCGGCGCAGACAAATTCCATTCGGGATTGCCCTTTCCCCTGCAGAGGAGGCTCCCCGCCTGCATGTTCATGGGGATGAGAAGGATCTCGCCGCGGCGTGCGGAGACCGCCCCCTTCCGGAGAATGCCCTCCCCGAGGTCGATGTAGTTGTGCACCGTCTCGAAGTGCGCCGTGTCGTCGAGGGCGGGAAGACCCAAAGCGGTGAGGAGCTCCCCGGCGATCGCGCGTCGGTTGGCGCATGCGAAGCGCTGGCATACCCCCATGTCCGCGAGATAGTCCTCGCGTTCGGCTCCCGTGAGATAGCAGAGGCTGTCGGGAAGCGCCGAAGCCTCCGGCTCCCCGTCGAGGACGGCAAGCGCCGCGGAGAGTTCCCGCTCACGGCCCTCTGCACGGTACCGCGCGATCAGTTCCTTTGTCATGGCGCGCCGTCTGATCTTCCCCTTGCAGCAGGACACGGCAAGCCGTTCGTACCGTTCCGCGACCTGCTTGCCGAGATTGCGGCTGCCCGTGTGGATGACGAGATAATAGGTCCCGCCGGAGGAGACGTCCACCTCGATGAAGTGGTTGCCCCCGCCGAGCGTGCCGAGGCTTCTCCGCAGCCGCCCGACGTCGGAAAGGGAAGAGGCGATGCGGAGGGTCTCCAACTCTTCGAACGGCGCAATGGGCTCGTCGCGGACTTCCATCCCCGCGGGGATGCGGGTGCGGACCGCCCGGTCGAGAAGGTCGAAGTCGGGACGTTTTTTCCCGAGATCGACGGTGAGCATGCCGCATCCGATATCCACGCCGACCAAATCGGGCACGACCATGTCCGTAAGGTCGGACGTAAATCCGATGACGCAGCCTGCTCCCGCATGGACGTCGGGCATTACGCGGATCTTTGCGCCGCGCACGAAGGGGCTGTCGCAGAGCGTCTTGAGCTGCACCGCGGCCTCCTCTTCGATGGCGGTCTGAAAGACGACTGCCCGGTTGTATTTTCCCTCGATCACCATGATGGGTCCTCCTTCGGGACGGTCATTCACCGCCGCCCGCAAGTGTCTTTGTGAGCTCTCCGAGCAGGTCTCCGCTTCCGATGTGGATGCTGCCGACCTTCTCGCAGATGCGCTCGACGTACTCGAGCTGTTTGAGCTTGTAGAGCGTGGCGTTCTCCTCCATGAGCTTTGCCGTATTGAGAAGCGAACGGGTGGATGCAACCTCCTCGCGGCGGGTGATGAGACTTGCCTGTGCGCGCTTTTCGGCGATGAGCACGGTGTTCATGATGTCGCGGATCTCCCCGGGCAGGATGATATCCTTGACGGCCGCCGAGCGGATCTCGAGGAAGAACTCTCCCGCACGCGCACGGAGCGCGTCGAGAAGGTAGGCGGACATCTCCTCTTTGCCGCGGAGGATCTCGTCGAGACTGTGCTCGCCGACATACTCGCGCA
>CANQUL010000011.1 GCA_947627015.1 uncultured Clostridia bacterium
GGGAAAGGGTTTTAACCCCTCACCGCCTTGCGGGCGGAGCTCCCCTATGAGGGGCGCCAAGGGGCAAGTTTTTATTCTTATATTATAACAGTATCCCCCCGGGGACGATCCCCGGGGGATTTTATTATAACGGGGGGGGATTGTAAAAAGGAAGGAACGGAGTGCCTTTTTACGCAAATTGCCCGGTGGAGGGAGTTCGGAACGGGTCCGCAAAACTATTTTATACAATATCCCGAAAAATGCGTGACAAATCGGTGGGTTCCTTGGTATAATGGATAAGGACAAAGCGAATAGAAAAATGCAAAGGACAAGCAGTTGAGCTATGGGAGCATGGGACATTATTAAAATCATCCTGCAGATCTTTGGAGGCATGGGAACATTCCTTGTCGGCATGAAGATGCTTTCCGAGAACATGACCAAGCTGGCGCACGGGAAACTCCGGACGATGCTCGGCAAGACGGCGGGAAGCCGTGTCGCCGGCGTCGGGATCGGCGCCGCAGTCACAGTGCTCGGACAGAGCTCTGCATTCACAACGGTCATGGTCGTCGGCCTCGTCAACGCGGGCATCATGACGCTCTTTCAGGCAACGGCCATCATCATGGGTGCCAACATCGGAACGACGCTCAACGCCTGGGTCATCGCCCTCGGCGGTTCCGACATCACCGTCGTCTTTCTGTGCCTTGCGGCAATCGGTGTCCTCATGACGATGTTCTCAAAAAAGGAACGTGTCATAACCGTCGGATCGGTCATCGCGGCCTTCGGTCTTATCTTTGTGGGACTCAAGTTTATGTCGGGCGCGCTGACGTTCGAGAAGGGGAGCGAGGCATATGATGCGGTCTCGGGCGTGCTGCACATCATCACCGATCCCATGCTGCTGCTTCTCATCGGTGTTGCCATTACGGCGCTCGTGCAGTCCTCGACGGCCGTCAACGCTATCATCCTCACCATGGTATCCTCCGGGCTCACGATCGGTGCGGGCGGAAACGCAGCCCTCTACATCATCATCGGCTCCAACATCGGAACGTGCGTCACGGCGCTCATCTCTTCCCTCGGGGCCTCTCCCAACGCCAAGCGGGCCGGCCTCATCCACTTTATGTTCAACCTCTTCGGCGCGGTCATCTTCATGATCGTCCTCGTCTGCTGGAGGGATTTTGCGGAGAATGTGCTCGGCACGATCATCCCCACGGGGTCCATGGTATTCAACGGAATGGACATGGCGCCCGGGATGCAGATTGCGCTCTTCCACACCCTCTTCAATGTCATCAACACGTTGCTCTTTCTGCCCTTCATCAAGGGTTTCGTTTGGATCGCCGAACGGATCGTTCCCGTCAAGGAGACGGAGCGCAAGGCTGCCCGCAAGGAAGCGCCCATCTTCGGCGACCTCGACGAGCGACTTCTCCGCTCCCCGTCCATCGCGCTCGGCTATCTCTACCAGCAGACGGGCAAGATGTTCTCCTACGCGATGGAGACCCTCGATGTCTCCTTCAATGCCTTCATCGACAAGGACATGGGTGCCTCGGAATCGGTCAACAAGCACAATACGGAGCTTGCGGAGGCCAATAAAACGGCCGTTGCCTATCTCGTAAAACTGTCGGGCGCCTCCCTCGTCATGGAGGAGGAAAAGACGGTCTCCACCCTGCACTACGTCCTCAACGACATCATGCGTATCGGCGAACTTGCCGACAACGTGACCAAGTACACCCGTCACTATGTAGACGACGAGCTCATCTTCTCGGGCGAATTCATCGAGATGATCGGGGAGATGTACAAAAAGATCAAGCGGCTCTATGTGCTTGCCCTTGCGACGTATCTCTACAAGGACCGCGCAAGCCTCATGGAAGTCGACAAGCTCGAGGATGAGATCGACGCGGACCGCCGCGACCTCGTGGACCGTCACATCAAGCGGCTCAATGAGGGGAAGTGCCAGCCCCAGAATTCGAGCGTGTTCATCAACCTCGTCGGCAACCTCGAACGTGCCGCCGACCACATCACTTATATCGCCCACTCCATCGAGTAACAGGAGGCAGACATGAAGATCACGATCAGCGGAGAGGGGAAGCAGCCCATCCGCGAACGGGGCGTCACCGTCTGTTTGGACGACATCAACGGCGCCATCGACGGAGGGCTCTATGCCGAGCTCCTCGAGAATCGCAATTTCGAGTCCAAGACCCTGACGGATGAGGGCATCGTTCCCGACGGCGGATACGCATGGGAGGCCTTCCCCGAGGGCGCCAACGTGGCCCTCAAGATCAAGACGGACCGTCCCCTTGTGGCGGAAAATCCGCACTATATGCGCATCACGGCCCATGAGGGCGGCGCCGGCATGCGGAATCTTGCCTACGGCGGATTCTCCCTCGAACGGCATGAGGAACTGCGCGTCTCCCTGTGGCTGCGTGCCTTTGACTATAAGGGAAAGCTCTCCCTCGCCTTCTGCCGCGGGGAGGAGATCCTCTTCGAAAAGAAGTTCAAGGTGCGTGCGGACGGCAAGTGGCACCGCTATGCGTTCAAACTCAAGGCCAAGGCCGCTGCAAAGGGCGTGACGGCCGCGCTGCTGCTCAAAAAGGCAGGCATGGTGCATGCCGATTGCTTCTCGGTCATGCCGCAGAGCGCGGTGCACGGCATCTTCCGCAAGGATTTCGTCCGCCTCATGAAGGACATGAAGCCGGGCTTTATCCGCTTTGCGGCGAGCGCCGGCGGCTATTCGTGGAAGCAGGGGGTCGGCGATCCCATGCACCGCGTGCAGGCTCCCTCGGCGTCCGTAAGCGAGGACTTCCCCAACAGCGGGCAGACGTTCGGCATCGGCGTCTATGAGCTTTTCCGCCTTGCGGAGTACCTCGACGCGGAGCCCGTTCCCATGGTGGAAGCGCGCGGCACGGACTTTGAATCGGACGTGCAGGACGCGTTGGATCTTGTGGAGTTCGCCCTCGGCGGAACGGAGACCATGTGGGGGAAACTGCGTGCCGATCTCGGACATGGTACCCCCTTCAAGCTTCATTCCCTGTGTGTCACGGGGCTCGCGGCCCGTCGGCTCGCCCGCTGCGTGACCGAAGCGTATCCCGCAGTCAGGATCCGTGAATCCGTCGCTGCGGGAGGGGATCCCGAACCCGATTGGGCCTCCGTCTTAAAGGAGGCGCCGCGCGGTTTCGAACTCCCCGCATTCGGCCGGGAAGGGCGGATGCAGACCAAGAGCGCGCTCATCCGGTTCGATTCGGAGCGGGCCGTCCCCACGGCACGATATCATGTCATGCGCATGCGGAGCCTGCTCACGGGCGACTTCGAGCTCCCCACGGCGGCGGAGGACGCGCGCTTCCCGGTATTCGGGAGCGAGGGCGACGCGTTCACCTTCCTCTCGGTCATCAATCCGACGGGGGAGGAACAGGAGGTCGAGGTGGAGTCCGATTCCGACATCGGAACGCTCCGGCGGGTGTTCGTGACGTCGGCTTCGCCCGAGGCGGAGAACACGTTCTCCTCGCCCGATACGATCGTCCCGCGCGACATCGCGCCCGCGGCCTCCGCTGCGGCCGTGCTCCCGCCTTACAGCTATTCGGTGCTCATCTTCCGGAGATGACAGGATGCAAACAATCGGGACAAATTCCAAAAAGAGAGCATAAAAAAATTCCCCGCGTTCCGCAACGCGGGGAATTTACGATACAGGGTCAGACACGCTCGATCTTGTCGCTCTTCATGCATCTGGCGCACACGTAGCCGGTGACGGCCTTGCCGTCCTCGAGATATGTGACCTTCTGCACGTTCGCATTGAACGTTCTCTTGGTCTTGCGATTGGAGTGGCTGACATTGTTGCCCGCCGTACGGCCCTTTCCGCAAATACTGCAAACTCTCGACATATTTCTACCTCCGCTGAGACGAATTTTGTGCCCGGAAGGGTCATACCCTTTCCAACCATCAAAATGATACCATTTCGCCGAAAAAAAAGCAATTAAAAACGCCCCGTTTCGGGAAATTTTTTTGCGAGAAGGCGAATTTTTTCTAATAACGCCCGCAATCGCTTGCAAAAACCGAAAGGAAAGAGTAGAATAAAGGAAGAGGTTCAAGGCATATGTCGGTCAGTACGTCCAATGCATACGGTAAAATTTCAATATCCGATCTGGCGATCGCAAAGGTCGCGTCGCAGGCCGCGGTGGAGAGCTATGGCATCGTGGATACCGTCGCGCGCCGCTTTACCGATACGGTCGCGGAACTGCTCAAAAAGGATGCGGGAGGCAAGGGTGTCAAGATCACCACGCAGGGCAACCGCATCTTTATCGATGTCTCCGTCATCATCAAGTACGGGGTCTCCATCGAGGCCGTCGCCGAGTCCCTCAAAGAGGCGATAAAATATAAAGTAGAAAACTTTACGGGCATGATCGTCGATACCGTGAACGTAAACGTCATCGGACTCAAGCTGTAACTTCGCCCCTTCCCGTCGGGCGCAGCCGTCCGGTGGGGCAATCGTTGTATTTCCCAGGAGAAAATTCATGCAGAAAACGATCAACTGCGCGTTATTCCGCAAGATGGTGCTTGCGGGCGCAAAGACGCTGGAGAACAATCGGGCCAAGGTGGATGCCTTAAACGTGTTCCCCGTACCCGACGGAGATACCGGCACCAATATGTCGCTCACCATGCAGTCGGCCGTAAAGGAACTCTCTTCCTCCGCGTCGAATAGTTTTGCCGAGGTGTGCGACCTCGTTTCAAAGGGCGCTCTCAAGGGTGCGCGCGGCAACTCGGGCGTCATCCTTTCCCAGATCTTCCGCGGCATCTGTTCCGTCCTTCGCACCGCGAAGCCCGAAGTGGACACCCGCACCTTTGCAAAGGCCATGGAGGCGGGTACCAAGGTCGCGTACAACGCCGTTTCCATCCCCAAGGAGGGGACCATCCTCACCGTAGTCCGCATGATGAGCGAGTTCGCCGTCAAGAATGCGGGCAAATACCGTGACTACGAGACCTTCCTCCCCGCTGTGATCGAGGAGGGGGACCGTGCCCTCGCCAAGACCCCGGAACTGCTGCCTGTCCTCAAAAAGGCGGGCGTCGTCGACTCGGGCGGCGTGGGCCTCATGACCATCATGCGCGGATTCCTCGCGGCCCTCATGGGCGAAGAAGTCGTCTCCGAGACGCCGGCCGATCCTGCCGCAAACTCCATGGACGTCGACTTCGGCGACAATTCCGACATCATCAACATGGACCTCGGCGACATCCAGTTCGCGTACTGCACCGAGTTCTTCGTCATCAATCTGAAAAAGAGCACGACCCTTGCGGATATTGACAAGCTGCGCGAAAAGCTCATGGCGATCGGCGATTCCGTCATCTGCATCGGCGACCTCGAAATGATCAAGGTGCACGTGCATACCAATACCCCCGGCATTGCGCTCACCTATGCGCTGGAACTCGGCGAACTCGACCGTCCCAAGATCGAGAACATGCTCGAGCAGAATCGCACCCTCAAGGCCAAGATCGCCGCCGAAAAGAAGGAGCAGGGCATGCTTGCCATCTGCGCCGGCGAGGGGATTTCCGACATCTTCAAGGACCTCTTCGTGGACCGTGTCATCCAGGGCGGCCAGACCATGAATCCCTCCGCCTCGGACATCGCGACGGCCGTGCAGAAGATTAACGCAGACAACGTGTTCGTGTTCCCCAACAACAAGAACATCATCCTCGCGGCCGAGCAGGCCAAGGCCCTTGTCGAAAACCGCATCATCCACGTCATCCCCACCAAGAACATCCCGCAGGGCTTTGCGGCCGCGCTCGCCTTCAATCCCGAAGCGAGCGCCGAAGAGAACAAGACCAACATGATCCACGCCCTCGACAACGTCAAGGCGGGACAGGTCACCCACGCGGTGCGCACGACCAACGTCAACGGGTTCAAGATCAAGGAAGGGGACATCATCGGCCTCGACGACAAAAAGATCCTCGCAAAGAGCGACAACATCGACGATACCGTCCTCACCCTTCTCGACAAGCTCAAGGAGGACTCGCACGAGGTCATCACCCTCTATTACGGCGAAGGGGTGACCGAGGAGCAGGCGGCGGCGCTTGCGGGCAAGGTGCAGGACGCCTTCCCGGACTGCGATGTCGATTTCCATAATGGCGGCCAGCCCGTCTACTACTATCTGTTATCGTTAGAGTAAATGACAAGAGACAAGCGGGGGAATTCCCCGCTTCCTTTTTATTCTCCGCGGACTGCGTAAAAGCGGGAGGTACGCATCATGCAGCTCATCCAACTCAAGGGCCTCGGCGAAAAGCGCGCCAAGGATTTCGCAAAACTGAATATCACGACGACGGAGGAGCTCGTCCGCTATTTTCCGCGCACCTATCTCGACATGACCAACCGCGTCTCCGTGCGCGACGTCCTGCACAACGACATGGCGCTCATCGCGTGTACGCTCATCTCGGCGGAACCCGTCCGCACCAAGGGCAAGCTCAAGACGGTGCGTGCCCTTCTCGAACAGGGACGGGACAACTTCACCGCGGTCTGGTTCAACCAGCCGTGGGTCGCGGGCAAGCTCAAACCGGGCGAATATCTCTTCTACGGCCGCGTCCGCAACTATTACGACCGCATCTCCCTTATCAATCCCACCTTCGAGCGGCTGGAAACGGCCGACCGGCTCAAGGGGCTCGTCCCCGTCTATCCGCTCAAAGCGGGCCTTGCACAGTGGGTGGTCCGCGACGCCGTCAAACGGGCGCTCGCCGTGGAGACTTTTCCCTCCGTTATCCCCGAAGTCCTGCGCAAAAAATATGCGCTATCCTCTCTCGGAGAGGCGTTCCGTGCCATCCATGTCCCAAAGACAGCTTCCGAAATGCAGCGGGCGGCCGGGCGCATCGCCCTCGAGGAGTACTTCACGCTCATCGCCGCATTCAAGCTCATCAAGGGGGATAAAGAGGAGGCGCGCCTGCGCAGATACACGGTGACCGAACGGCAGGTCGCGGCCTTCGAACGCCGTTTCCCGTTTGAATTTACGCCCGGCCAACAGGGGGCGGTGCGCGCCGTCTATGACGACCTCACGGGTCCCTTCCGCATGAACCGGCTGCTTCAGGGCGATGTGGGGAGCGGCAAGACGGCGGTGGCGCTCACGGGCATCTACATGGCCGTCGGAAGCGGATTTCAGGCCGTTTATCTCTCCCCGACGGAGGTCCTTGCCGCGCAGAACTTCGCCCTTCTCAAAAAGCTCTTCCCCGAATATCGGGTGGGGTACCTTGCGGGCACCTCGACGGCCAAGGAAAAGCGCGATCTGAAGGCGGCGCTCGCCGCGGGCGAGGTGGATATCCTCTGCGGAACGCATGCCGTCCTGCAATCCGACGTGCACTTCCGGGACCTCGCCTTCTGCGTCTGCGATGAGCAGCACCGCTTCGGCGTCGCCCAGCGCAACACGCTCTCGGAAAAGGGAGAGGCCGTGGACGTGCTGGTCATGTCCGCAACTCCCATTCCGAGAACGCTCTCTCTCATCTTCTACGGGGACCTCGACGTCACGACCATTCCCGACAAGCCCAAGGCGCGGCAGGAGGTCTCCACCTCCGTCATTCCCGAGCGGCGGTACGAGGACATGCTCGCGTGGATCCGCAGCGAGGTGAAAAAGGGACGGCAGGCGTATTTCGTCTGTCCCAAAATCGAGGACGACGAGGGAGAAGTGACTTCCGTCGAGGAACTCTACGAACGGCTCCGGACGTCTCTCCCCGACGTGCGCTTTGCGCTTCTGCACGGAAAGATGAAGGACAAGGAAAAGGCGGATACCATGTCCGCGTTCAAGGCAAAAAAATACGATGCACTCGTCTCGACGACGGTCATCGAGGTGGGAGTGGACGTGCCCGACGCCACGGTCATGGTCATCTACAATGCCGAGCGGTTCGGCCTCTCGCAGCTGCATCAGCTCCGCGGCAGAGTGGGGCGCGGAAGCGAAAAGAGCTACTGTTTTTTGCTCGTGGGCAGCGAGACGGATACCGCCCTCGAGCGTTTGTCCGTGCTAAAGAACACGACGGACGGCTTCAAACTCGCCGAAAAGGACCTCGAAATGCGGGGCAGCGGCGACTTCCTCGGCACCCGTCAGAGCGGAAGGCTGCTCAACGACATCAAGCATCTCAAGTACGGCACGGAGGTCATCTTTACGGCCAAAAAGTTGGTGGACGAGACCTTTGAGCGGCGTCTTGAATTCGATGCCGTACGGGCGGCGGCCATCAAAAAGTACGAGAGCCTCAAGGACGTCGTAATGAACTGAAGATACGACGAAAAAACGCCTCGGAACATGTTTCCGAGGCGTTTTCATGAAAACGTTGTAAGGCAAACTCTGCGTGCGTTTCGGCTGCAAAGAGTGCTTCACGGCTCAGTCGTCATCTTCATATGACTCGCATTTCTTGCCGTATCTGTGTCCGAGGAAACAAATGTAGCCATCATCGACAGGGGTATCCCAACGGCAGCCCGTGCAATCGCACACCCAGCCGCAATGCGGGCAGGTGCTCGCCGTCGACGACATCATACCGCCGCATTCGGGGCATCGTTTCAAAGCCATACCGTCCGACCTCCTTTTTTCTTTATTGTATCACAAGTATACTTGTAAGTCAAATAATTTTACAACTATAATTGTAAAATTTTTTTTGTGGAGAATCAATTTGCGGAAAACTTAAAGGCACTGCGGAAGGAGAGACAGTTGTCGCAAGGCAGCCTTGCGGCTGCGGTCGGCGTGACCCAACAGTGCGTGAGCGAATGGGAGAGGGGAAATATGGAGCCTACGCTCTCTTCACTCTGGCGGCTTGCCGACCTCTTCGGTGTTTCCATCGACGTTTTGTGCGGAAGAGCGGAGTGGTAAGGCCCGAATCTTAACGGAACGCTCCGAAAAACGTTTGACAAGCGCGGTAAAATGGTATAAAATAAATGACCCAATGGGCCTGTTACGGATTCGATTGCAAGCGGATCCCGACGGACGCACGCCGGAGGCTCGGCTCCGTAAAAACGGAAAAATTTTAATTGCTGATAATAAAAGCAGAAGACCCGCTTCCCGTCGCGCTTCCGCGCGTCGCTTAGCGCTTGCGGCGTAACCTTTTACGCTCCGTCCTCCCCGTGTTGCCTACGGCACGGGAGCAGGGCGTCAATCGAGTAGGGAACGTTCCACGGCGGCGGACCTCCCCCGCAGCGGAATGAATTTCGGAGGTATGCCCCAAAGGAGGTTGTCTGCGGACTCCCCATGGGCGAGACCGACCACAGACTAAGCGTGTAGTGTCCGCGTTTGAACCTTGTAAGACCGGAGTTCAACTCTCCGCAGGTCCACCATAACAAGCAAATACGCACAGGGTGGGCGGTGCGTATTTGACACGAACAAGTCCACCAAATCAAAATAATCCGAACTCAACAAGGGTGATCGTAACCCGCGATTGGTTCGGATTTATTTTGTATTTCAAGGAATGAGTATTGAAAGAATGCAATGTTTTCAGTAAGAAATGCAATGTTTTCAGTAAGAAACGCAATGTTTTCAGTAAGAATTGCAATGGACTTTGTTTAAATTATCGTGTATAATTATGATTGTAATAAAATTTGTGCGGGAAGAAAAATTTCGGCGGTATTTTCTATTATACCGCCCCGCCTTGAAGACTGTTAGGTCTTCAAGGCGATGAAAAAGGGTTAAAAGTTCCGTGCAAACGGGGCAAAAAAATTTTTTAGGAGGAAAACCTATGAACTTCAAACAACGTTTGGCTGAGAAGCGCTTCGGGGAAACAGATGGGAGGAGCCATGATGGTTAAGGAGATTGTGCAGTAAAAGATTCGGTATGCCAAAGCATATCCACCCAAGAAACAAGCAAAATGGACTCAAAAATCATTAAAAAATCATTAAAAGGAGAAACCATGTTAAAAAAATTCAGCATTATTTTCAAGAAACCGGCTATTTTCAGAGGATTGACGGCGATTTTCGCCTTCCTCCTTGTAGTTACGCTTCTTGCAGCAGATTTGCTTGAAGCCAACAGAACTATGGTAGACCAAGCGCTCGGCACCAAGAGCGAAATCATTATCACGGAAGAGGACGAAGAAAACCCCACGCTGTACACGGCGTTCACGCCCGACGAAGATATTCTTACGGACGGCAAACTCGACCGGACGAAGAATGCGAATACGCATACCGATCTGTATACCCGTCTCCATGAAGAGGGCGCTGTTCTTCTGAAAAACGAGAACAAAACTCTTCCTTTGACCGGAGAGGGGGCCGAGAAACCGAAGGTTACGCTTCTCGGCGGCGGCATCAACAAGAACTATCCGAACCTCAGGACTGCGCTCGGGAAGGTCTTTGATGTCAATCCGACGGTAACGGAACTCTATAGTAATAGTGGCCTCAAGTATAGCGCTCCCAACCCCGGTTGGGCACTCAATAAAACGCTTGAGTTCACTTACAATCTCGTCGAACCCTCTGTTGCCGAACTTAGAGCGGTGGACCCGGACTTTGATTCGAGTTTCACGCAATACAACGATGCGGCAATCATCGTGCTCGTCCGCGGGAACGGCGAAGGCGCCGATTACAGACCCGGTACCGCAGGCACCCAAGGCGGCGTCGCAAGATCGGCTCTTGCGCTCTATCCCAACGAAAAGGAAATCATTAAGCTCGCAACCGATAACTTCAAGAAGGTCATCGTCCTTATCAAGACCATCTCCGCCATGGAGCTCGGCGAGTTGAAGGACGACCCGAAAGTCGGCGCAGTCATGTGGGTCGGCAACAATAACGGCGAACCTGCCGCTGCCGGGATTGCGAACCTTCTTTCCGGCAAGGCGAACCCGTCCGGCGGTCTCGCCGACGTATATGCCCGCAACTCGATGTCTTCGCCCGCAATGCGTAACTTCGGTCGCTACGTTTATGCGAATGTGAAGGAAGTAGGCGGAGCGCCGTACACTTTCACGGGAGAAGGGATAGGAAATAATTCTGCCAGCTGGCTCTATACCTTCACGGATAGTAACGGTCAGACGGGTACCCGTTTGGATACCACTACCAGAGGGACGAGAGGTACCGACCGCGGCTTCGACGCTTATGTCATACAGCAGGAAGGTATCTATTACGGCTACCGCTATTACGAGACCCGTTATTATGACACCGTTATGAATCAGTTCGGCGCTAAAACCAAGACGGACACCACGGGCGTCTATGAAGATTCCAAGACCGAATGGAACTACTCCGAAGAAATGGTATGGACCTTCGGCTACGGTCTCAGCTACACCACCTTCGAAATGAACATTACAGGTCTTACTTGGGACAAAAAGGCGCACGAGCAGATCGCCCATCTCACCGTCACCGTGAAAAACACGGGCGACGTGGCGGGCAAAACTCCCGTGCAGGTCTATGGTCAGTCTCCTTATACCCAGTACGACAAAACCAACCTCGTTGAGAAATCTGCGATCCAACTTCTCACCTTCGAGAAGACGAAACTTCTCCAACCGGATGAAACGCAGACGCTCACGATTGACGTCGATCTTCAGGATCTTGCAAGCTACGACTACAAGAAAGCAAAGACCTATATCATGGACACCGGCGACTATTACTTCGCAGTCGGGAACGGTGCGCATGACGCGCTCAACAATATCCTTGCCGTTCAGGGTAAGACGACGGCAGACGGTATGGATTACGACGGAAGGAAGCAAGCCGCCTACAAATGGTCGTATGATGCCGAGAGGGCAGAGAACGGCGTAGACGCCTTCACTTTCAGCCAGTCCAAGGCAGGCGTTACCATCACGAACCAACTTCAATATGCCGATTTGAACGATTACGACGGTTATAGCACTACCTACCTCTCCCGTCAGGATTGGGTGGGCACCTTCCCGAAGTCTCCCGTGACGGATAATAATTACGTCACGAGTCTTAAAGCGGAAGGAAAACTCTTCCAGCACGTTACGGGGAACTATATCGATGTGCATACGGCCGATAAGCCCGATACCGCCGCTAACCTTGCCGGCGTGAAATTCGGTCAAGAGACCGAACTCAAGTTCGGTCACATGAGATTTGCCTCTTTCGACGACGAACGTTGGGCAGAGCTTATTGACGCAATGACGCTTGAGGAACTTATCGATCTGTGTGTCCAGTCCGGACGCGGTTTTGCAGCCGTAAACTCTATCGGTTTCCCCGGCGGCAGCCTTGCCGAAAACGGTCCCGGCACCCCCTCTGTGAGCAATGCGCCTTGGAACGATGACGGGAAAGGAAGTGCCGGCGATTTCAGCGGCTTCGCTCTTATTGCATCGACTTTCAGCCGCGAACTCGCCCATGAGTATGGAAGAAGACTGGGGAACGACTCCGTCCTCAGCGGGAAGCCCATGATGTGGCGCCCCGGTGCAAACATTCACCGTACCCCTTACGGCGGCAGAAGCGAACAGTATCAATCCGAAGACCCTGTCCTCACCGGGATCATCTCCATGGAAGAGTCGCATGGCGCGCTCCAGATGGGTTGTATCGTCACCGTGAAGCACTTCGCATTCAATGACCAAGAAATGGGCCGTTCGGGCGTTAGCACGTTCATGACCGAGCAGAAGGCGAGAGAGATCGAACTGCATGCCTTCCAGATCGCGTTCGAAATGAACAAGTATGACACTCCCGAAAAGGATGTCGGGACGTTGGGCGTCATGACCGCTTTCAATAAGCTCGGCGGCATCGAAGTGACGGCACACAAAGGTCTTCTCACCGGCATCCTTCACGACGAATGGGGTTACCGCGGCTATATCGTTTCCGACCTGAAAGACGACCTCGACCTTGCTCCTCAGCTCTTTAAGGCAGGTCACGGTGGATACGACTGGCGTGACGCGGGGGATCTGACGATTTGCGAGGATTCCGAGGACTTCAAGTATGACGCAGAACTCCTCAAAGCAATGAAAGAGATCGCTCACCAAAAACTTTGGGTGTTTGCGAACTCCAACTACATGAATACTGTCAACGGTTCGTCGTATTCAAAATGGAATATGACCTGGTGGAGAATGGCTTACAGAGTTGGTATCGGTCTCTCCGCTTCTCTGCTGGGCGTATCCGCGATCCTTGGCGTTGCCGCATATATCTTCAAGAAAAAGGAGAATAATTAAGATGAAGGAATTTTTCAAAAAACTTTCTATTCCCGCATATCTGCTTCCCGTAAGCGCGGTTGTTTCGCTTGTTGCAATGATCATTCTGTTTGCAAGCAATGCCGACCCGAACTACGTCATGGTTGGGTCCACTCTCGTTGTCGTCCTCTCGGTTCTCTCTATCATCCTTTTCACCGCCGCATTCTTCCTTAGCGGGAAGATCGGTGACGGACGCATCACGGCGATCGTTTTGTTGGCAGCCGTTATTGTTACCGCTCTCTGCGTTTACTTTACGTTTAGCGGAAAAACGGACGTCTTTGGTAGCGTTATCTTCTCTGCCCTTGAGAAGGGGTATCCGCCGGCAGAACGGGCTTGCTGGTTAGGGATAGCGAGTATTGTGACGTATGTCGTTGCAACGCTAATCGGCGCAGTGGCAGGGTTCTTCACACTGTCCAAAAAATCGAAGTGATCGAAGGGCCCCGATTGCGGGCATGCTTCCCGGAGCGGCCGTCGTCTGGACGGCAGAGGACTTCATCCTTACCAAGCGCAAGGAAAAGAAGTCGTAACAAGGACCATCCTTCCTCCCTCCTTGGCTTCGGAAACCCGAAGCAACATAAAAGAGAGTGCGTCTCGTACGCACTCTTTTTTTGACGATTACCATTCGCCCCGCATGCCTCACGCTGTCATTCCGACCGAGTCGTTTACGCCGAGGGAGAGAATCCCCTGATACGAAGTCCGTACAACGACCAAGGGGATAACACTCCTCCCTTCGGTCGTCGGTATGACATCGGGAGCCAAGGCCTACCCTTCGCGTTGCGAGGGTGAGGCTCCGCCGAAGGCGGTGAGGGGTTAATCCACCGGCCCAAGGGGATTTTGGGGGAAATTTGGGCGGAAAAGGGGCTTGGGATTGTAAAGCAGGTGTAACAAACAAAAAAATTTTTGAGAAATTCGAAAAAATTTCATTCAGCTACTTGACAAAATCATACGGGGGGGGGTATAATGGATTGTGTAATGTCGAATTACTGTTCACATTTTGTTCTTTTTGCGCGGGAGCGCGCGGGGAGAAACCCACTGCAAAATCCCAACTTTGGAGGAAAAAAATGTTAGGGAAACAAAAATTCAAAGAGCGCATGATGTTGGCGGCAGCTCTGCTTATTGCGGGGCTGCTTCTGATGTCTGCAGCTTTTTGGGGCAAGGCGGGCAAAACGGCGCAAGCGGCGGTGCCCGCGGCCGACGTAGGGGAGCTCTACATCGGCAACGAAGATTCCGACGGGAACGTGTTCGATAAGGACGCTTTGTTAAATCTTTACAAGGCCATCGGCGGAGAAAGTGTGACAAATCTTTCCGATTTGAACACGTTGGCAACAGACACACGCATCATCCATAAGACAAAGTTTACAGATTCTACTGCTTGGCGGGGGTTGTTCGATGATCAAGAGGGTGTTCCACCGAGTGGTCACATAATACCTGGAAGTACCGAGATTGCTTCGGTTGATCCCGTAAATGGTGATGCCATTGCCACTAATAATAAGTATCAAAATGTTCGCACTTATTTCACTATGGATGACAAGAATCACGGTACCGGGTCGCGGGACTTTTCTTCCAAGAACTACCTTGTGCATTTGGGCGGCCGCGCCTGGTACCCCGTCTTTTTGACTACGAAGGACAACGCTACATCTGTGGGGAGAGATACGCATATCATCCTTACCCTTTGGCTTGCGGAGACGGAGGAAACGATTCGGTGGGCGTCCGGGAACAGCGTCTCCTATGCGGACAGCGCCATTCGGGAGTTCTTGAAGGGCCCTACCTATGAAGCGTTCACAAAGGATTCCGGGAATTCCAACGACCTCTCCGACTATCTTGTAACGCCCGGAGCGGTGAAGTATCAGGAAAACGAAAATCTCGTTGACACAACAAACCAAGTCGATACGCCGAGCAAGACGTACACGAACGAAAATCATACCGGTTGGGAAAGTGATCTGCTTTGGATCCCCTCGTACAATGAGGCGGGCATCCGGACGAGGTACAATTATACGGCGTCTGCTACCACGTCATGGGCGTTGACCAACTATAATGGCTATGCCGCCAAATACGAGGGCGATCTCTATCCCAACACAATATGGGCCGATACGCAGTCTCAGGCCTCTGCGGGATTCGGGCTGAGCGGCGATGAATTTACATGGCTCCGTACCAGCGAGGCAAACGGTACCGTCCATGTTCTCACTCCCGAAGGATTTTTCTCCAATCAAGCCGTGAGCGGAACCGGTTACGTCCGTCCCGCGCTACACCTTGATTTGACGAAGGCGGACGCCGCTTCGGCAACAGTCGTGGACGCGGGCGTCCTCGCAGAGGGGCAGGACGGCGTCAAATGGAACGCAGACGAGCTCGTCTATGAGAAATTCTTTGACGGCAATCCCGGGGCAATCAGGATCAACGCCGCGGCCAATCTTCCCTTTGAAGTCTCCGGCAGCAAGTCGGACGGGACGACGTACGGGGGCAATGTCTTTTCGACGGGGACGAACGTCGACGCGGGCGAGTACCATATCGACTTGCGACTGAAAAAAGGCTACATATGGCGGGACGGCAGCAGTTCTTCTGAAGATTACGGGCTGACGCTCCGCATCCGTCCGCGTAAAATCGGTGTATTCGTCGGCGGGTCGGGCATGTACGGCAGCAGCTCCTTTGCGCCCAGTGTCTCCTTTTTCGACGCCGATGGATCATATTCCGAGGGGACCCTTTGGAACAACATGCAGATCCTGCGCTATCTTGCGCCGGACGGGATACCGCAGTACAGCTTTTCCTGGGAAACGCAGACGGGCGAAGCGGTTACCCCCGATTACACGACCGCGCAGGGGACGTATGAAGTCGAGATGACGCTCACGGGACAAGCGGCAGAGAACTTTGAATTTGTGACGGGCAGCCACTCGGGACAGTTTATCATCACGCCCGCCTATCTCGGCAAGCCGGAGTTCAGTCCTTCCGTGTACAATGCGACTGCGCAGGGGCCGATGTTCGGCGCCCTTCCCGACGTCCTCACGCAGAACGGAACGTATTCCACATGGGACGAGGTCGCCACGGTCGAGTATTACAACAAGGGAACGGAGAGTTGGGAATCCACGCCGAGTGCGAGGGATGTCGGGGAATATCAATTCCGTATCACCCTGAACGGAGATCATTCCTCCAACTATCAATGGGCAGAGGGTGCGGAGGAGACCAATCCGCAGTCCGCGACGTTTACCTATCAGATCACAAAGGCAACGTTGACTGCGCCCGCGGGCCAACAGTTCATCTATAACGGCGACGAACAGCGACCGGACTTTGCGGCGATGTCCGCTTTGGCCGACGGGCTGTGCGAATCGGACGGTGTCACCGGCGCGAACTGGTCGGACATCGCCACGGCTTCTTACGTCGGCGAGGGTTGGACCGACGCCCGCAGCGACCCTTACACCGTCACCCTCACGCTGAAAGACGAAATCTTTAAGAACTATATGTTCCCGGACGGGACGAATTCCGCCACGGTCAGCTATCAGATCGTCGCCCGCAAGATCACGGCGTCGCTCTCGGGCGAGGACGTGTTCGACAGCACCAACCACGACGCGACCGTTACCTTTACCGACGCAACCGGCGCAGATCAGGGCGAATGGATGGGCGTCCCTCTCTCCGAGTTCCTCAAAGATGAGCTCACCGTAAAGTACTTTCGTCAAAAGGACGGCGGCGGTTACGAGGACATCTTCGGGTCACCTCTGCACGCGGGGACGTATGTAGGCAGGGTTGCGCTTACGGGCGAGCATGCCAACAACTTTATTATCGAGACCGAGGGGTCTTACGACGGCGGCGAGTACACCATCACGACGGGTGAGAACGAATGGACCACGGAATACGCACGCGAGGGTTGGGAACGGCTGCATGAAGATGCTTCCCCGGTCACCTATCCTGTCTCCAAGTGGGGAACCGACCGTCTCACAATCGAGTACTTTACGGACGCGGCTTACAAGGAGCTCTATCCCAAGACTTTCGGCTGGCAGACCGAAGAGGGCATCTATTATGTCAAGGTCACCATCCCCGCGGAAGAGACTTACGGGGACTATGACGAGCTCGTAGGCGAGTACTCCTTCACCGTAGCTCCGGCGACCAATCACGTTTATAAGGAGAATGAATATATCTACCGTGCGCAGGACGGACAGGACGGCCACATTCAGCGCTGCGAGCTCTGCAACGCGCCCACGGAGTGGACGCCCTGCGAGCCTGCGGACGTGTGGACTTCTACCGACTATCGGCACTACCATGCCTGCAAGGATTGCGACCATATCATCAAATCGACGGAAGAGGACCATCATTGGGTCGTCGATACGGAGGAATACCCCGGAACGATTTCGGGCGAGGATAGGCCGAATACGGCAGACGCGGCCGCGCAGCCCGGTTGGGATTGGGTGTGGAATCCCTCTCTCGGAACATTTGATGTGACCGTTCACCTCAAGTGCGACGACAGATATTGCGGCCATCGTTCTCCCGTCATGGTCCGTACTGCGCGGGCGATCTACACCACCGACGCCACGGGCTGCTCGGCTCAGTGGTCCAAGGGCGTTTACAGCGTCTCCATTGAACTCACCTATACCAACACCGAGGGCGATAGCATCAAACTCACGACGCTTGAGGGTTCGCTGACGGTCAACAACGAGGGCGAGGAATATCTCTATCACAACTGGACGGTCGACGCTTCCGTCACGGGCGACGGCTATCTCAACGGTTGGAAATGGGGCAAGGATTCCGTCACGGTTCTCCTCACTTGCGCAAACATTTTGAGCGGCGGAAAACCCGCAAACGAACGGCTTGAGGTCACCATCCCCTTCGGCACAAACGAGACCGAAGTGTTCTACGGAATGGAAGAATTCCCGGAGACCTGCGTTTCCGAGGGCTACACGGTGTACACGGTATGGTTTACGCCCAAGTATCTTGCCGAGAAATTCGGAACGGATGCCGTCCATCCGACGGCCAACGACCACTTCCTCGGCAGTGAGCCCTATAACGGCACAGAGCGCCTTCTCGTGACGCATGAGTTCTCCGAGGATCGTAAACCCGCCACGGGGCACAGCTTTGTGGTCAACACCGACGTCGACGGCGACGGCTGGGTGTGGTATAAGCCTACCGACACTTCCGATAACAATTGGCATGCCCGTCTTACCTTCAGGTGCGCACACTGCGAGCAGGCCGTCGCGATCGAGACGGACCACGGCGGCAGTGTCACGCAGAACGCAGACACGACCGAGCCTACCTGCACCCAAGTGGGCGTCAACCTTTGGGACGCCACCGTCACGGTCCCCGCGGAAACGACGGATAAGTACTATTGGAATGACGGTGACCTGGAATCCGGGGACTACAAGACGACGTTCTCGACGAAGACCCCTTACGATTCCGACGACGGCGCCCCCGCCCTCAAACACCAATACGAGGTGTCGTTTGTGTGGGACGAATCGGGCGAAGAGTGGACGGTGACTTCCGTCACACTCACCTGCACGCGCGACTGCTGCATGGTTGGCGTGGAAGGCCACACCATTACGCTGACGGGCGACGATCTCAAGACGGAGGGCGATTCCCAAAACGTCCGCGTCGTCCACGGCATTACGGAGTCGGCTACTTGCGATACAAAAGGTCTCGACCAATATTCCGCATCGCTCACGGATAGCTATCTTGCATCCCTCGGCGAAAAGGGGGAGACCGCTTACGAGACGCTCTCCTACAGCGAGACCGCAACGACGTCCAAGACCATTCCCGCCCTCGGTCACAGTTGGGTCGTCAATGTTAACAAAGGCGATATCGGACGCGGCTGGGAATGGGAATGGGAAGATGGCAAACCGACGACCATCACTCTGCACCTCTATTGCAGTGTCTGCCGCGAAGCAGGTAAGGAGACCTCCTTCGAGCTGAAATTCGGCGAAGGCGCGCCCGAAGGATTAAAGGATATCACATTCACGTCCGTGGTGACGAAAACCGCGTCCTGCGCAGAAGTCAGTCAGACGACTTACACCATCGACATCAGCAGCGCCGAGTACAAGGAAATCTGCGGGAAGTATATTACCTCTCGGATGAAGGACGTTTCGCAGAACTATTCGGGCATCAGCGATGCGGAGTACATTTCCACGAGAACGATCAACGGCATAAGCGACTACCTCGGCCACAAGTGGGTTGCGGACAGTTCCTATGACGGCGACGGCTGGCTGTGGAGCGCCACGACGGGCACCAACGAATGGACGAGCGAGCTGCACCTCATCTGCGATACCTGTAGGGCAACGCAAGTCATATCCGTCGACCCGGGCACGCCCGAAACAACCCCTGCGACCTGCGAGGATGCGGAGCGCTTCACCTATACGGGTACGGCCCATAGGCCGGAGGTCACAGGGGCCAATGACGGTTTCACCGACAACGATACCTTCAAGGTCTACGGAGAAGGAGGCTACGATTCGCTTGCCGATCTCTTTACGGACGGCACCGCGACCAATGTCCATATCGCCGAAGGGCAGTCCGCCCTCGGCCATGTCTGGAAGGTCAACACAAATTACAAGGAAGACGGCTTCGAAGACGGCCTCCTCTGGCAGGAGGACGGCTCGTCCGTCACGGTTGCCATGATGTGCACCCGTGCGGGCTGTGCGCACCATCCGGACTCCGGATCGTACAACGGCAAGCTCGTAAAAGTCAAATTGACCGCAACGAAGACGAAGGATGAGGCCGCTACCTGCCTTCGCGGCGCCCACACGGTGTATTCCGCAACGCTCACGCTCGAAGAGGTCGAATCGGCACACAAAGCGGTGGTCGGCGGCTCCGACGGACCCGCCCCGATCGCCGATATCGACACGCTCGTCGATGACGGAAATTCCATCGTGGAATCGCTCTCCTTCACCCATGAGATCGAAAAAGAGGGCAGCGTTCCCACGGGGCATGTCTGGAAGGTGGATACGGAAATCGACGGTGACGGCTGGACTTGGGCTTCTTCGAGCACGACGTCCGACGGCTGGACGGCAACGCTCAACCTGATCTGCGAAACCTGCGAGACCGCGCACACCGTCACGGTGGAATACGGCGGCGCGAGTGCGGGAACTTACGGCGGCGCGGCATACGGCTCCATCACGCTCGAAACCACGCTCGCCACCTGCGAAACGGTGAGTACGGCGACTTATACCGCCACGGTGACTCTCCGCGCGGGCATCGACGATGTGATCACGTCCTATGACCGGTTCCGCGGCGAGGGCGATGCGAGCCTCAAAACCGAAATCACTTACGAAAACGTGAACAAGATCACGGGCGGCAGCGTGCTCGGCCACCACTGGACGCTCGACCTGACCAAGGGCGACAACGGCACGGGCTGGAAATGGGAGACGAAAACGGGCGACGACAAAAAGATCTCCGAGGTGGACATCACCGTCTTCATCCGTTGCACGCACGAGAACTGCAACGAGAAGTGGAGCTACACGATCAAACTCTCTTCGGAGGAGATCGAAACGTTTCGTCAACACACCTATGCGGCGTCGGGGACTTACATTCCCGCCACCCATACGGAAAAGGCGCAGATCATCATCGAGGCGACCTTCACGAAAGAACTGCTCGAAACGCTCCTCACGGCGACCGAAACAGAGGGCGGCGGGTATGAGCAGGGCGGTAAGACGTACATCGAGAGCCCCGAGCAGTTCGCTGCCGACCGTCTCGAAGAACTCTTCGGCGCGCAGACGGAAATTTCGGACACGCGCACCTTCTCCGAGGGCGACCGCATTGCTCACACTTGGGTCATCGACGGCACTTACAATGAGACCTATCACAAGTACGTCATGAGCGGCGACACCGTCACCGAGGAAGTTACCGTTTTCGGTTGGACGTGGAACGGCACCGACACCGCGACCCTGCATGTAACGTGCGAGGGGTGCAAAGAAACGCACGAGTTTGTGTTCAGGCAAGAAGGCATCCAATCCTCGCCCCGCAGCTGCATCAAGCCGGGCTACAACATCTACTCGGCAGACATGGATTCCTGCGATGAATTCACGGAGTTCGTAGAAAATTGCGGCCTCGGCGATGGCGTAGAGGACGACGTGGACAAACTTGTGGGCCTTGCCCAAGGCACGCACTACGGCGCTGGCGCAGGTCCCATGGGCCACAACTGGAGCGCGGGCGCGTGGACGTGGAACTATGCCGCGGACGGCTGGACGGCAACGCTCACCGTGAGCTGCTCCAACAGCGGCTGCGGTGCGTCTCACACAATCACCGTCAAGGAGAGCGGCGCAAGCACGGAGAGCGCGTACACCTGCACCATGTCCGTGGTCCATACCCCGGAAACGTGCGAAACAGGCGGAAGCAACTTCTTTACGGCGACGGTAAATTATTCGCAGCTCCTTGCCTATCTCGGCGATATCGACAAGAACTACTTCGAAATCTATCAAGAGAATTTCGGCGGCGCGCTTGTCAAGAACAATGCCGGTTCGCTGCCCGAGAGCGCCTTCACGAGCACCTACACCGACGCCGAACTCGGCCACGGCAGCGGCGAAAATGAAATCAAGCAGGCCACGGGTCACACTTGGATCGTGAACACGGCGATCAACTCCAACGGCTGGTCGTGGGACGTGGGCGGCAGCGAGGCCGATTACATGGCCTACCTCACCTTAAAGTGTTCGACCTGCTCCTCGTCCGCGACCGTTTCGGGCAAGGCGGAAAAGTCGTCCTTCCCCGGTTCCTGCACGGAGGAGAGCGGCAACACTTATAAGGCCGACCTCCGCGGCGCGTTCAACGAATTTAACGAGGAGCACGTCTCCGACGACTGCACGGCATTGGGAGTTCCTTCCGAAGGAGCCGACTTTGCCGTAGGCGAGAACTATGTAAAGGGCTCCGACCCCGCGGGCCACACCTGGATGGCCGACGAATCGTTCCCGGCGACGGAAGGCAACGTCAAGCTCGGCGCCATGGAGTGGATCAAGACGGACGGCGGCTATACCGTAAGTCTGCATCTTCGCTGCACGGCGTGCGGGGAGAGCCACACCGTTACCGTGAATGCGGAACAGACGGCGGGCTCCAAGGCCGTCACCTGCTCCGAGGATGGGTACGATTCCATCTGGCAGGCAACGTTCGAAAAGGAATCCTGCCACAGCACAGAGGACAAGACGAACCACAGCGGCGAACCCGTTTCCGTCGAGGACAACTTCACCGCCGTGATCGGGCTCTCGGGAACGTACACCGACGGCGCCAAGCCTTACACGGGCCACAAGTGGGTCATCGACAATGCGGTCGCCGCACACGGCTGGCTCTGGACTCCCGACGGCGACAGCTATCGCGTGACCGTGCAGTTCAAGTGCGAGACGTGCGAAGCCGTTCACTCTGTCAATGCCGAAGTCGGAGAGCCGACCGTAAAACCCGCAACGTGCGTTGCGGCCGGCTCAAGGACCTTTGTCGCAACGCTCAAGATCACCTCTTCGACCGCGCGTCTGACCGACCGTGACACCTTCAACCAAAGAATACCCGGGAAAGAAGAGCATATCGTCCCGATCCCCGATTTCGAGACATATCCCGCATATGCACCTACGCAACAATATATCGTCACGCTTCCCGCGCTCGGACACATATGGGAGGCCGATGCGAGCAAGGGGACTTCCGGCTGGGATTGGGCGGAAGACGGCTCTTCCGCCACCCTGCACCTCGTCTGCTCCGATTGTAAAGCGACGAGCGACATCAAGTGCGGTGCAGGCGAGATCGGCTTCCTCGAGGAGACCGCGCGCACGGATGCCTCGTGCGAAACCGCAGGGAGCATCTCGTACCGTGCAACTGCCCATGCCGCCGACTTCCGGGGCGAACTTGGGGTGACCGATAAAGCGTTCACCTCGGATCACACCGTCACGCTCTCCGCCTTGGGCCACAGCTGGACGGTCGATACGGAGACCTTGGAGGCCGGTTATGTCGACGGTTGGAAGTGGACGTCGGACGGCGGATGGACCGCGGATCCGTACATCATCTGCCAGACGTGCGGAAATCATCTCGGGGCGGATTCCTACACGGTCAAGGTAACCCTCGGCGAACAGATCCTTCCCACCTGCACGACGGCGGGAACCGACCCTTACACCGCGACCGCAACGGTCACGGACACGAAGTTTACTTTTACTTCGACCAAGGAAGTTGCCGTCGATCCCACGGGCCACAGTTGGCAAGAGGCGTTCGACGTCGTCTGGTCGCCCGACTATCACATGGTGACGGTCACGTTCACCTGCTCGGCTTGCACAACGACCCATGTCGAAACGGCACAGCTCGCCGATACGGCGCCCGAGAGCGGCAACTACATTTCGGTAGAGAAGACGGCCGCGACCTGCGTGGGCGACGGGCTCAACGTGTACACCGCGCACATCTCCTTTGCGGAATACAAGGACGGCGCGGAACTCGAAGATGAAGGTCTTACGAAAGAGGAGACCGTTCCCACCGTCGGTGCGCACGACTGGACGATCGCGTCGGCGGGTTGGGTCTGGACTCCCGCCGAAGAGAGCGGTGCAGCCGCTTACGACGTCACCCTCACGCTCACGTGTTCGGCTTGCGGCAAGGAGATCACAGTCAAGAAGGGCACGCAGACCTTTGATACGGGTTACGAGGTCACGGCAACCCTCACGGTCGAGTACAGCTTTACGCCGGCTACCTGTACCGCGGACAGCGCGGAGCAGTGGGCCGCCACGGTCACCCTTACAAACGGGTCGGCGGAACTCACCTTTACCGATACCAAGTCGGGGACGCCCGAACCGTATTTCGGCCACAAGTGGATCGCAGATACGACCTACGACGGCGACGGCTGGCTCTGGAGCGCCGTAACGGGCAGCGCCGATTGGACGTGCGGCCTGCACCTTAAATGTGAAACCTGCGGCGAGACGCGCATCGTGCCCGTCGAGACCTCTCTCAAAACGACTCCCGTGACCTGCGACAAGGACGAAGTCCTCACCTATACGGGCAAGGCGGCAAAACCCGTGCCCACGGACGAAGGATACTACACCGACAGGGACGACTTCGGGACCCTCTTTGGGGACGACGGGACGGCACAGAATACGCACGAGCTCACGGGCGCTCCCATGAAGGGTCACAGCTGGAAGGCGGACATCTCGTATTCGGAGGAGGGCGCGTGGACGTGGAACAGCAAGACGAACACGGCCACACTGCACCTCATCTGCTCGGTCTGCAAGGCAAAGCACTCCATCGAATGCACGGCGACGAGTTCCGGGCAAGCTGCGACCTGTACCGAAGAGGGCGGGACCGTCTACATGGCCACGCTCACAACGGAATCGTACAAGGGCCTTACGGAATACGATAACTTCTTCGCCCTCACGGCCGAAGACCGCACCTTTGTCCGATTCGAAAAGACGGACGACAAACTCCCGCATCGCTATGTCATCGCATGGAGTTGGACGGAGAACATGGGCGGCGGATACTCCGCTGCGGCGACCCGTACTTGCGAAGACTGCGGAGACTCTTCGACCGCGGCGGCAGAGGTCACATCCCGCACGGTGGAGCCCACCTGTCTCGACGACGGGAATACGACTTACACTGCGACCGTGACTTTCGACGACGGCACCATGTCCGAGACAGCTACCGCACAAAAGGTCGTTCCCATCGCGGCGGCGGGACATCATGACTACGGCGAAAAGACGGACGGGAAGTACGCCGTGCAGTGGGTCTGGACGGAAAACAACAGCTCCGCAACGGCCGTATTCACCTGCATTCAATGCGGACAGGTCGTCTCGGTCACGGCGGAAAAAGTCGCCGTCTCGGGCAGCCCCGCGACCTGCGAACAGGATTCCACGCTCACCTATACCGCAACGGTCACCTTCGGGAACGATCGTCTTACGGGCGATGCGGAGGCCGAATACACCGACGTGCGGAGGGATACGACGCCCGCGCACGGACACAACCGCGCGATCGATGTCGATTATGCGAAAGACGGCTTTGTCGGCGGCTGGAAGTGGACGCCGCAGGGCGACGGCTTCAAGGTCGAGGCGGCGATCAAGTGTCTCTACGAAGAGGACGCGCCTACGGTCGTCATGGAAGTAAAGGACGTTACAAGCGTCCCGACCGACGCCACCTGCACAAGTTCGGCCTTCACCGTGTTCACGGCAACGTTCACGATCGATGGCGCCGTATTCACCGACAGCAAGACGGTGGAGGGCGCGCCCGCGCTCGGCCACAGCTACAAAGAGCCCGACGCTTCCGCATGGAAGTGGGTGTCCGACGGCAGTTCGGTCTCCGTGACGGTGGAATGCGACCGCTGCGACCATACGATCTCCGTTACGCTTACCCACACGCCCAACGAATACGGCGTGATCACGGCGCGGCCCGACGAAACGCACCCCGCGACCTGCGAAGGTATGGGCACGACGGTCTATCTTGCCGCCGTCGCGGTGGGGGACAGCAGCTTCACGTCCTCCCTCTCGGTCCTCGACATCCCTGCAACGGGACACAACTATGTGCTCGATACTTCGGTCGCCGACGAAGGTTGGGAATGGAAGCGGGAAGGCGAGACCGGCGCCTACTACGCCGTCGCACACTTCCGCTGCACCAACCCCGACTGCGAGGCACGCAGCACGACGGAGGATGCCCATCAGACCGCCGCTGCCGTCATGCTCTTCGACGTAGCGGAGCACGAGAACGTCGTGACTTACGACGAGACGGCGGCGACCTGCACCTTCGCGGCAGACGTCACCTATCACGCCGAAGTCTGGATTGGCGACATCAAGTACACCAACACCCACGTCGTCCGCGGAGAGGCGCTCGGCCACCTCTGGGGCGCGTGGGAAATGAGCGGCGAAAGAGCGGCGCATACGCATGCACGCCATTGTGTGCGCGAGATCGCCGATGACGACGGATCGGGCACCCATGTCTGCAATGCGATCGATGCGGAGGCTCCCGCCGTGAGTTGGACGGAGGAGATCGTAAAGCCGACTTGCGTGAGCGCGGGCTTCACGCGTCACACCTGCGAAGTGTGCGGATACTTCTATGACGACGGGGAGACCGATCCCTCGGGCCACACGTTTGGCGGCCCCGTCTGGAGCGAATGGGAAGCGAGCGGCGGCGGATACCTCGTCACGGCGACCTTCACCTGCTCCGTCTGCGGGCACATCGAGACGCGGACGGCGGCGATCGGCGCTTCGGAAGTCGCTGCGGCGACCTGCGAAAAGGCGGGTACGACCGAATACACCGCGACCGTCGAATTCGGTTCAAAGACGTATACCGCCACGATGCGCGCAGACGACATCCCCGCCACGGGCCATCGGTACGGCGATCCCGTCTGGACCTTCGAAAAGCAGGGCGACACGTTTGCCGTAACGGCCGTGTTCCCTTGTGAAAACGAGTGCGGAAAGGTCGAGACCGTCATCGCCGAAGCGATCACTTCGGCCGTCGAGAGCAATGCGACGTGCGAAGAGGACGGCGTCATGCTTTGGTTCGCGACCGTGCACTTCCTCTCCGCGGAATACACCGGAACGCACAGGGAGACGATCCCCGCCCTCAATGGCGGACGGCACGACCTTCGCGTCGAGCACTTCACGGACGCCGACGGCACGCACATGCACCGCAAGGTCTGTGCGGTCTGCGGCGAACAGTCGGGCGACGCGGAGCCTTGCACGGACGATTCGCCCGTCGTCGTTCCCGCCACCTGCGAGGAAGTCGGCTATACCCAATACACCTGCGGCGTGTGCGGCTATGTCCGTCGGGAAAATTACACCTCCTCGTCGCACGATTACACGATCTCGGAAGCGTACGAAGCGGGTTGGGAATGGACAGAAGCCGACGATGTGATGAAGGCGTTCGTCCATCTCGTCTGCACCCGCTGCGAGGACGAGCTGACCGTCGCCGCCGAAGTCAAGCGGACGGAGACGGCCGCGACCTGCACGGAGGACGGCGAGATCGTATTCCGCGCGACGGCGGTGTTCAACGGCATTTACAGCGCCGAAAAGATGCTTCCCGGCGATCCCGCCACGGGCCACACCTTCGGCGAAGCCGTCTGGAACCGGACGGGATCCGAACGGGCGACGGCGACCTTCGAGTGCTCCGTCTGCGGCCATCTCGTGCAGAAAGAGGGGAAGATCGCAAGCCGGGTGACGCCTCCTTCCTGCGAGGAGAACGGCTACACGACGTACACCGCTTCGGTCGAGTTTGACGATCGCACGCATACCCATGTCCGAAAGGGGACGGAAGTTCCTGCAAGCGGACACTCCTATTCCCTGCCCGGGGAGGACGACTGCTTCTGGGGAGCGGACGGCAAATCGCTCCGCGTGGAGCTCACCTGCGCCATCTGCGGCGAAGGCCTCACCGTCCGTCTGACGACCACGCCCAACGAGCATGGAAGCATCACGGGTGCGCTTCTCTCCGCGCCGACTTGCGTGAAGCGGGGAACGACCCGTTACACCGCGGTATTCTCCGCCGGAAAGCAGACCTTCCGCATGAGCATCGACGTTGCCGATCTCGCCGCGACGGGCCACAGCTACGGCGCTCCCGTCTGGAGCTGGAACGACGGCTATACCGCCGCGACCGCACGGTTTATCTGCGGCGTGTGCGGAGAGACGCACGAGGCGCGGGGCGGGATCTCCGCAAGCGAAGTGCTTCCGACCTGTGAAGAGGACGGCTACACCATCTACACGGCGCGCGTGTCCTTCGGCGAATATGCAGGCGGTGCGGAGCAGCAGAACATCGTACATGCCGCGCACAGCGGATCGGCCCTCGGCCACGCCTACGGCGCTCCCTTCTTCACATGGGAGGAGGATCTGAGCCTCGCCGTTGCAACTTATTCCTGCGCACGGTGCGGACGGCAGCACACCGCGGAGGCATCCGTCGAGACAAAGGAAGAGGACAAGAACACCGTGTTCACCGCGACCAGCTCGTTCGGCGGGGTGTCCTATTCCGAAAAGAAGCTCCGCCCTCACGAGATCAAGCTCGAGATCGGCGTCATCGCCGCGGTCATGGCGGCGCAGATCGTCCTGATCGGGGCCATCGTTGTCGCCGTGATCGTAAAGAGAAAAAAATCCAAGGAGAACTGATATGAATATCCTGCAAGCAGTCAACATTTTCGGGATCCCGCTCGGGGACGACGCCGACGGCGCCATGCTCTTCCTGTTTATCATTCAGGCGGCCCTCATCCTCGTCACCTTCCTCGCGCTCATCGTCGTGTTCGTCGTCCTCATGCGGCGCCGCGGCAAAAAGCAGCGCAATCTCGTCGGCCTCGAAATAGACGCCGGCGGTGCGCAGAGGACGTATGCTCCCGGCGAGGCCTTCGATCCAAGCGGGCTCATCGTCACGGCGGTGTACAGCGAAGCTCCTTTCCGCGAACGGGTCACGGATTTCACCGTCAAGGCCCCCCGGACGGATACCGTCGGCAAGAAGGTGGCGGAGGTGACTTATCGCGACCAGACGGGCGCGTACGGCATTGAAGTCATGTCCTCGCCCGTGAGACAGATCGGCAAGGATATCGTGCGCCTTCCCGGCAACGTCTTTCTGATCTCCGGTCCGGGATACAACGGCAACGTGATGCTCCCTGCTCAAAGCGGGGCTGCCGTCTATCCCCCGCAATCGCTCGTGCGGGAAGCGCCCGTGCAGACGATCGCGCCCGAAAAGAGCGGAGAAGGAGACTGATCTCTCTTTCTCTCGAACCGGCTTCCGATAAACAGTTCGGGCCCCGTCACAAGACGGGGCCCTTATGCTTGCAATTCCGAAAACTTGCCAAACGGCGGACGATGTGGTATAATGGGGAAAACGCATTCGGAGATCACAACATGACCAAACTCATCTTGGTACGGCACGGACAGAGCGAGGCGAACGGCAGCGGACGGTTCGCATGGCAGTCGGATATCCCGCTCTCCGACCTTGGGAAGAAGCAGGCGGAACTTCTGAAAGAGTATCTTTTGGAACAGTACCGCATCGATGCGATCTATTCGAGCGATCTGTCCCGCGCATACGATACGGTGCTGCCCTTTTCGAACGCCGTCGGCCTGCCCATCCGGACAGACCGTGCCTTGCGGGAAATGGACGGCGGCCTATGGGACGGAGCGACCTTTGAGGAGATCTCCCGCCGCTATCCCGAGGACAGTATGGCATGGCGCACCGACCCCGCGCATGCGCGCTGCACGGGAGGCGAGACCTTGTCGGAACTCCGGCAGCGGGGCAGTCTTGCGATCGGACGCATCGCGTCACAGAACGAGGGCAGGACTGTCCTGATCGCGACCCATGCCATGTTTCTCCGTGCAATGCAGTGCCTTTGGGAGGGCCGCCCTCTGCGGGACATCAAGGAAGTTGCCTTTCTGCCCAATGCCTCGGTCTCGGAGGCGGAAGCGCGGGATGGGGCGGTCGTCCCCATCCGCATGGGGGAGTGCGGCTTTCTGCACGGCGCCGTGACGGGCTTCTCCCGCGATTTTTTGAAGGAATGAGGGTATATCCCGACATAAAATTTGTACAAAAAAGGGACGGTTTTCCGTCCCTTCGTGGCAGAAGCGTGACTACTTCGCATCCTTCGGATGCTCGTGCCGCCCTTTGGAATTTTAAAAAGGGTTCCCGAAAAAGATTGCGGAGCAAGATTTTTTGGGAAGAGGAGGCGCCGCAGGCGAGGAGAGCGTTTTTGCTCTTCTTTTTCTATTTATGCCGTTTTTCGGTTCAATCTTGCCGACCCCATTGACAAGAGGAGTTGCACAAACTTATATTGAAGCCGTCCCTTGCGAGGGAGCCCGCCATGCGGCGCGAGCCGTAAATCCATATGGACAAGGAGTAAAAATACGGGAAAACGTCGGGGAATCTTTCAAACTTTCATGCGGGACCATTCTGTCCCTGCGGAAATTTTTATTTCCGCAGGGGGCACACAGCCATCACTGTGTGCCCGAAAGGATCGATCCGATAAACCTTTTTTGCTCGTTGTGCCGCCGAGGCTTCGGACTGCAACAAGTACCCCGGAATAAAACGATCGGCTTCAATAGGCATCGTCCTATGAAAAAAATAAAAGATGGAGGTAAAATTATGAAAAAACTTGCAACAATTCTCCTTGCGGGCTGCCTTGCTCTCTCCGCTTTTGCGGGGCTGGCGGGGTGTGTCCCCGAAAATCCCGGCGGCACGGACGGCGACCCCGATGACGGGAAGCCCGATGAAGAAATCGTTCAGGGCGAAAAGGAATACGACGTGATCCTCTTTACCGGGCAATCGAACATGGTGGGGCGGGAAACGTCCCGCTACAGCGTGAACATTGCAAACGGCATGGCGCTCGAATATAAGATGAACCAAAACCAATTCGTTGCCGTTCAAAATCCCGTCGGGGAGGCGTTTGGGGAATCGGAAGCCTCAAGCGGGTCCTCCATCGTCCCCGCGTTCTGCGAAACGTATACCAAGGAGACGGGCAGAAAAGTGATTGCCGTTCACGTTGCCCGCGGCGGCCGCGAGATCAGCTACTTTGTCCCGGGCGGCGCGCTCCATCGCGATATTTTGCAGAAATTCGACAAGTGCCTCCAAGCCATGGAGGACAAGGATATGATCGTCGGGCATTCCTTCTATGTATTCTATCAAGGTGAATCGGACACAACGAACGGATCGACGGGAGAGAAATATAAGGAACGGTTTTTGAGCTACCATAACGCCGTCAAGGAGAAGTTCGGCTTTGAATTCGGCGCGGACATCTACATCGGCAAGAATACCCAGCTCAATGAGGCGGGGATCCGCACCATCAATACCGCCAAGAAGGAACTTGCCGAACAGCACGATGACATCATCGTTGCGGAAAAGTCGCCCGCGCTCATGTACCGCGACAGCAAAGAGTATCTCCGCATGTCGGCAAATGACGATACCCATCTCAATGCAACGGGGCTTCGACTTGTGGGGACGAACGCCGCAACCAACGTCGCCAACTTCCTCGGCCTCGGCAAGGATAAGACCAAGAAGGGGATCGATCCCGTCACCTATATCGAGGAACCCGCATACGACCGTGCACCCGAGCCGTCCGAGCCGTCCGAACCCGTTGCAACGGAGATGACCTACGAGTGGACGTTCGATGGTCAAGTCGCCGAAAAGAGCGGGGCCCTCACCGCGACGCACCAAGGCACGGGTACGCCGAGCTTTACGGGCAACAAGTACAGCTATCAGGACGCGACGACGCCCTGCTACTATCAGCTCTCCGGGTCCATCCGTCTGCCTGCCTCGAAGAATTGGACGGTGGAGTGGAAGGGCTTCAGCGGCAGAACGATGAGCGGACACGCCTCCGTGCTCCTCTCCAACGGACAAAACGTGTTCATCACCTTCCAGGATGGCAACGGCATCTACGTGCGCAACAACGCGGCGACCGCGAAATTCGGACCCAATATGTCCCTCGAAGACATGTATACCTCGCACGTTTGGATCCTCTCTTACGATGCGGCAGCGCACAAGATTGAACTCATTGAAGACGGAACGTCAAAGGGCAAACTCGATTGGAACGCCGACCTCGAATTTACCCATCTCCTCGGCTCTTCGTATAACGGAGGCGGCAACAACAACTACTCCTATACGGGCGAACTCGAATATCTGAAAATCGGGCTTCCCAAACCGGCCGAGAGCGCTGCGGGGACGTCGTACGAATGGACGTTCGAAGGGCAAGTTGCCGAGAAGAACGGGACCCTCACCGCCACACACCAAGGCACGGGCACGCCAAGCTTTACGGGAAACAAGTACAGCTATCAAGACGCGACGACGCCCTGCTACTATCAGCTCTCCGGGTCCGTCACTCTGTCTGCCTCGAAGAATTGGACGGTGGAGTGGAAGGGTTTCAGCGGCAGAACGATGAGCGGACATGCCTGTGTGCTCCTCTCCAAGGGATCGGACGTGTTCATTACCTTCCAGGATGCCAACGGGATCTACGTGCGCAACGGCAATGTCACGGCGAAATTCGGGCCCAATATGGACCTTGAAGACATGTATACCTCGCACGTTTGGAAGCTTGTTTACGACGCGGCAACGCACAAGATCGAACTCATTGAGGACGGAACGTCAAAGGGCAAACTCGATTGGAACGCCGATCTCGAATTTACCCATCTCCTCGGCTCTTCGTATAACGGAGGCGGCAACAACAACTACTCCTATACGGGTGAACTCGAATATCTGAAGATTGTCATCGGGTAATAGAAGACGTGCGTAGTTACAAAAAAGGGAGGCCTCGCATCCCCCCAAAGATTTCATGATAAAGTCCGCCGAGGGATTCTTCCCTCGGCGGATCCAATTATGCGTTCCCATCTCCGAGATACAAAATAAATCCGAACCAATCGCGGGTTACAATCACCTTTGTTGAGTTCGGATTATTTTGATTTGGTGGAGATAGCGTGACTCGAACACGTGACCTATGCGTTGCGAACGCATCGCTCTACCAGCTGAGCTATATCCC
>CANQUL010000012.1 GCA_947627015.1 uncultured Clostridia bacterium
GGAACGCCGGTGTCGCTGGCGCCGAGCCACCAGTTCCCGTTCTCGCCGATGTGCGGCGTGACGCCGTTTTGGCCGTCGACGCCGTCTTTCCCGTCCTTCCCATCGACGCCGTTTTTCCCGTTTTGACCGTCTTGCCCCTGTACATGTCCGCAATCGATCGTTCGGCCGTCTGAAAATTCTAAAATGAGATCGCCGTTTTCGTCCACATACGCGTTCACGATTTCCGCGGCCCGATCGGCCTCCGCGACGTAGCCGCTTGCAAAAAATGCACCCCCGAAATACAGCGCGACGGCCAAAATGATGATGAAGATGACCATCAGACCCGTGGTGGATATGTTCGTTTTTCTACGGCCCATTGTCTTGATTTCTCCTTCTCTTTTGTTCTTTTTGTGAAGAAACGGACGCAATGGCTTTGAATTGATTCCTCGCGTTCCGTCCCGATTTTAATCTGATTATATCACAAAATGAACGAGAAGGATACTGTTTTTTGCAAATTTTTTGAATTTTTATAAATTGTTGGATTTTAAAGGCCTTTCGGCACCGACTTTAAGCAAAAAAACAGACTTTCCAGAGCCCACAAATCCATCTTCAACGAACAAATCGAAATTGAATTTTCTGTTGAGATAATCGCGACCTACGCCTTTCGAGGCGCCCCCGGACAATAACAAGTTTGCGGCAATCTGTTTCCGTAGCCCTTCCATTCACCCACGGTCTGCAACTTCATGCCATACGATCGCGCCGCCCAAGGAACTATATAACGTTAGGAGACTGGCTCACGCGATCTCCTCCACCCTCAGGCCTCGTCACGGGTTCGTAGTCAAAACCACCAGTGAACTGGTGGTTTGCACAACCCCTAAAAGGGGATGATGCCGGCTGGCCCGTAAACGGGCGCCGAAATTTGGCATCGCATCACTATCTCAGGCAGCCGCTTCAAGCGGCTGCCTTTTTTGCCTACTTATTCTTGCTACCCGTGAACGGGTCCATATACTCTTTCATGCTGATTTGCTCGTGCTTGTTATCTTCTTCCAACTGGTTCCTGATGTACTCCTGTATTATGCGTTCGTTCTTCCCTACCGTGTCTACATAATACCCTCTGCACCAGAAACTCCTCCCGCCGTACTTATATTTCAAATTTGCGTGTCGGTCAAAGATCATTAGTGTGCTTTTTCCCTTGAGAAATCCCATGAATTGTGCTATACTGATGTAAGGCGGTATACTTACCAGCATGTGGATATGATCCGGACATGCTTCTGCTCCGATGATTTCTACATTCTTCTCTTTGCAGAGCTTCCTCAATATCTCCCCGATGTCTTTCTTTAGCTGTCCGTATATCTCCTTCCTTCGATATTTCGGCGCAAACACGATATGATACTCACATCTGTACGTCGAATGGGCTGTGTGCCTTACTTCATTCTTCGTTTCGTTAAAAATCTCCTGATATTTTTGATAGTGATGCGGTCGCCAAACCTTCACTCCATTATATCTCGCGGTCTTTATTTACTAAAGTCTTTCTGCTTCTCCCGGTATAACCGGGGGTCCATTTCCGTTAAAGCTGCAAGTAAAAAATCGGGACTTCATAGGAAATCCCGATTTGTTCTGTCTTACCTTGTTAAATTGAATTTTCCCGCGCGGAAATTCGTTGAAAAAACCAACGTCGGGAATGAAAAACTAACCCGATTTCTTTCCGAAAAGCGTGAGAGGCTCCCCCTCCTTCCGCACGAGGATCACCGCGGTGCAGGGATATTTCGCGCCCGTCAGGATGATCTCGCCGTAGCCGTCGGCGACGATCGTCCCGCTGCGGGGATTTTTGACGGATGCGATCTTCCCGCGCACGGAGGCTTCCACCTCGCTGTATTCGAAGGCAAGGTCGCAGTCCGTGAGCTCGCAATCGACGAGGCGCAGATTTTTGCAGTAGCAGAAGGGCTGGGTGCCCCGGATGCGGCACCGCTCGAGGGTGAGACCGTCCGAATACCAACCGAGGTACTCGCCGTCGATCACCGAATCGCGCACGGTGACGTTCTTTGCATGCCAGAAGGCGTCCTTGGTCGTGAGCTTGCTCCCCTCCACGGTCACGTTTTCGGTGTACTGAAAGGAGTACTTGCCCGTGAGGGTAAGCGCCTCGGCGTGCATATTGCAGCTTGCGAGAAAGGCGTATTCCGACACGACGTCGACCCCTCGGAGGGCGACGTCCCGGGAGCGCCAGCAAAATTCGGGCGATGCGGCCGTGACGGTTTCCAGCGACACATTCCTGCACTCGCGCACCGCCTTGATGCCCGAGAGCGCGGAGCGGACGATCCGGACGTTCTCCGAATACCACAGTGCGGCGCGGCAGTGTTCGGTCATTACGGCGTCCTCGAGAAGGATGTCCCGGCAGTGCCACAGGGGATAGCGGAGATCCAACCGGCAGCGCTTTAAGGTGATGCTTCTGCTCTCTTTCAAAAAGGATTCGCCGTCCTCCTCGCCCTCGACGCGGCAGTCCTCGAGGAGCAGGTCCTCCGCGTTGTAGAGGTCGCGTTCCGACGAAAAGATCCGGTTTCGGATGACGGTCATAAGCTGCTCTTCAGAATGGCGAGGATGTCGCCGCGGCCAAGCACCTTGTATCCGCCGTCCATGACAAGGGTCGCGTCGGCAATGCCCTCGAGCATCTCCTCTTTAACGCCGAGCGAGCCGAGGTCCATCGAAAGGCCTAAATCGCGCATCCACTTCTCCATGGCGCGAAGGCCCGCTTCCGCCACTTCTTCGTCCGTCCCCTCGTCCGCCGCATGCCACACTTCCACGGCAAACCGCCTGAATTTCTTGACCCCATATGGCAAAATGTACCGATAATAGGCAAGCGAGACGGCCGAGAGCGTCATGCCGTGCGTGGCGTCCGTATAGGCTCCCACGGCCTGCCCGAGCATGTGGACTTCCCAGTCCGTCGTCTTGCCCGCGGCGATGAGCGTATTGAGCGCCCATGTAGCCGCCCACATGATGTTGGACCGCGCTTCGTAGTCCGTGGGATCGGCAAGGGCGGCGTAGGAATTCTTGACGAGGGACTTCATGAGAGCCTCGGAGAGCTCGTCGCTCACGTTGTCGTCGGTGCCCGAGAAGTACTGCTCCATGATGTGGTTGAAGGCGTCGTAAATGCCCGCGACCATCTGCCGTTTGGGGACGGTGTACGTGTACGTCGGGTCGAGGATGCTGAACCGCGGCATGACCTCACTGCCGAACACATGTCCTATTTTGAGCTTTTGCGCGGGATTCGTGAGCACGGCGCCGCCGTTCATCTCGCTCCCCGTTCCGACCATGGTGAGGACGCACCCCACGGGGACGATCTCACAGGTCGGTTCTTCCCCGTCGAGGTAGTACTTCTTCCACGGGTCCTCGGTGCAATGGACGGACACGGAAAGCGCCTTGGCATAGTCGCACACCGAGCCGCCGCCGACGGCGAGAATGAGGTCCGCGGAGTGTCTTCTCGCGAGCATGGTACCCTCGTACAGCTTCTCCGTGGTCGGATTGGGCATGACGCCCGCGTCCTCGGCGACGTTCTTTCCGCACGCATGCAGGATGGCCGTCACCTCGTCATAGATGCCGTTCTTCCGGATGGAACCGCCGCCATAGACGAGCAGGACGTTCTTTCCGTACCGCGGGAGCTCCTCTTTGAGGTTTTGGAGGGCGCCCTTGCCGAAATACAGCTTGGTGGGATTGTGATAGGTGAAATTTCCGAGCATATCAACTCTCCTTTTTATGGTCTTGAGCGAGCTGAAACCGCAGCCCGCCCGAAAATGTCAGAATTGGAAATAGAGGAATGCGGAGACGTCGGACGAGGCGAGAAGCAGCAGCCAGAATCCGGCGATCGCAACGATGAGATAGAAGAAAACCGAAACGTTCTGCGCGTACATGGTATGCTCCTCCGCTTTCAGAATGGGCGTATGCGGCGGATCTTCCGGCTCCGATGAATAGCCGTACAGCATCGCCATGCAGACGATGGAAAGGACGACCGTAAAGATGTCGAGGGCGGTCATTCCGAGGCTCGAGAAGGCCGTGTCGAAAAAGGCGCCGCCGAAGCCCGTAAAGAGGATGCGGAAGGCCTCCCCCGCCTGCTGTACGTCGGCCGCACGGAAGAGCACGGCCCCGAACGTCGAGAGCACGAAGAAGAGCACGCGCCGAAGGAGCAGCACGGCCTCGTTCTTCAAATCGACGCCATGCCGTTCGAAGAAGGCGCCGACGGGCTTTGCAAAGAGATTTTCGAGCGAGACAAAGACGGCCACATAGGCGCCCCACAGGACGTAAGTCCAGTTGGCGCCGTGCCACAGGCCGCAGAGCAGGAACACGATCCAGACATTCAGAATCTTGCGCGCCTTGCCCTTCCGGTTGCCGCCGAGGGGGATGTAGAGATAGTCCGTGAACCACTTATTGAGGCTGATGTGCCATCTGCGGAAGAACTCCGCAAAGGAAACGGAGAAATAGGGACGGTCGAAGTTCTTCATGAGGCGGATGCCCATCATGCGGGCGGCCCCCATGGCGATCTCCGAATAGCCCGCAAAGTCGCCGTAGATCTGCACGAGGAAGAGCGCCGCCGCGAGGAATACGGACAGACTGTTCGCGCCCGCGAGGTCGCCGAATACACGGTTCACGAAGATGCCGCAGAAGTCCGCCACGACGCATTTCCGGAAAAATCCGCACAGCATGACCTTGAATCCCGCATCCATGTCCGCGGTGCACAGCTTGTGTTCGGCGCGGAGCTGGGGAATGAGGCTGTCCGCCCGTTCGATGGGCCCTGCCACGAGCTGCGGGAAAAAGCTCACAAAGAGCGCGTAATATCCGAAGTGCCGCTCGGGCTCGATGGTCCCGCGGTAGACGTCGATGACATAGGAGAGCGTCTGGAAGGTGTAGAAGGAGATCCCGACGGGCAGGATGAGATCGAGCGCAAAGCCGTCGAGCCGGAGGGAGAAGAGCCTGAGGAAGTCGACGACGCTCGCGACAAGGAAGTCGAAGTACTTGAAGAAGAACAGGGCGCCGAGGCAGACGACGAGCGTCACGATGAACCATGCCTTTTTCACGGCTCGCTTGTCCGTCTTTGCGATGAGCAGCGCCGCGACGTAGGAGACGGCCGTCGTCCCGACGATGAGGAAGATGAGCCCCGGGTTCCAGCTCATGTAGAAGTAGTAGCTCGCCGCAAGCAGCAGGATCCAGCGGAACTTATGCGGGAGCAGCCAATAGAGCAGGAGAACGAGCGCAAAGAAGATGAGGAATTGCAGGGAGTTGAAATTCATTTCCGGTTCCCTCCCGAACGGGCATGCGCCGCGAGATGCAGGGCAAGAAAGACGAGCGTGACGAGGCCCGCCTCTTCATAGCTCGCCCCGAGAAGGAGGGCATAGCAAGTCGCCCCCGTAAAGAGCAATGCGGAGAGGATGGAGAAGAGATAGCCCGATGCCCGACGGAACAGGTCGAAGATCGAGAGAAACAGGGCGACGCCGTACAGGATGAGGAGCAGCGGCGTCGAAAAGATTATGCTTTCCATTCCCGAAACAGTTCCTTGACCGATTGTTTGTCCGCCTTCCCCGACGCCGTGAGCGGAATTTCGTCCGCGAACAGAATGACTTCCGGGATCTCGTTTTTGACGAGAACAGACCCGAGCGACGCCCGGATCGCGGCCGCGTCGGGAGCGTATCCCCTTTCGCAGACGACGAGCGCGCCCGGCACCTCGCCGAAGCGGCTGTGCGACACGGAGACAACGACCGCGTTTTGCACTTGGGGCAGGGAAATGAGGGCCTCCTCGATCTTGCGCGCCGAGAGATTGTTCCCGTTGCGGATGATGATGTCCTTCTTCCGGCCCGTGATGTGCAGGTAGCCGTCTTGGTCGAGATAGCCGAGGTCGCCCGTATGCAGGCGGCCCTTTTCGTCGATGACGGCACGCGTCCCCTCCTCGTCGCCGAAGTAACCGAGCATGACGGAGGGACCGCTGACGCACACTTCGCCCTCCTCGCCCGCGGGAAGCTCGCTTCCGTCGTCGCGAAGGATGTAGCCCGTACTCATGGAATAGAAACGGCCGTTCGTGGTCGCACGGACGATCTCGCTGTCCTGCCACGAGGCACAGGCCATGGCAATGCTTTCACTCATCCCATAGATGGGGACGAGCGTCATGCCGAGCGTCTTTTCGATATAGCGGAACTGCTCTACCGTGACGGGTGCGCCGCCGATGAGCCCCGTGCGAAGGCTGCTCACATCATGGTGCAGACGCTCGTTTTCATGCGCCATGGCGAGATAGAACGTGGGAACGCCGTTCATGCGCGTACAGCGGTAGCGTTCCACGCACTCGAGCAGATAGGGAACATCGACGCGCTCGGGGAAAAAGATCGCATGCTGCGTGACGACAGCCGTGACGATAAGCGAGACGCCGAATACATGATACAGGGGAACGGCGGCCGCGGCGATGTCCTCGTGGAGATACCAGCCGAGGGGCGCGGTCGCGATAGAGATACAAAGAATGCCCGATTGGCTCAGGACAACGCCCTTACTCTTGCCCGTCGTCCCCGAGGTGAGCACGACGGCAGAGGGTCCCATGAGGTTTTCGACAGGAACAAAACGGCGTGCGGCCGTGCGGGCGGGATAGGCGACATCGATCGGGAACTGCGTGCTCTCTTTCTTCAAGATCCACTCCCCGTTTCGGGCATGCCCCGTGTTTCCGCGGTCACAGAGCACAAAATCGGGCTGCATGGCGATGCCGCTCTCCCGCAGAAATTCTTCGGCGTCGCCGTGGGGATCGCAGAGGACCGCAACGGCTCCGACCGAGAGAAGCGCATAAAAGAGCATGCACGCATCGAGAGAACGCGAGACGCGGAAGGCCACAAGATTCCCCTCCCGTACGCCGCAATCCCACAGATCGTTTGCAAGCGCGGTCACTTCGTCAAACACTTCGCGCACGGAATACGAGCGGCGCTCGTCACGCAGGAACATCGCGTCGGGACGTGCGTCGCGGAATGCCGCAAGGTAGGCATACAGGCTTTTTTCGGTCGGCTGTTTCATCGTTTTTCTCCTATGCGTTTTGGGCTTGGTATGCCTTGATGAGGTCTTTGGTAAAAATTTCCGACCCCATCGACGAGAGGTGGTAGTGCGTATCGTAAAAGCAGCTCTGGGGGTACAGCCAGTCGCTGAACTTGCCGAGCAGCTTTGCGGGAATGCCCTTCGCTTCGAACTCCTCGGCATAGACGCGGTCGAGGGAATTTGCCGTCTCCGCATCGATCACGCTCTCGTTGAGGGGACCGAATCCGAAGTACAGCCCGACGCCGAGGGCGGAAAACGCGTCGAACTCCGTCTTGAACCGCTCGAACGCCTTGCCCGCCTTCAATTTGTCGGCCCCGACGGGCGTATACCCCTTTGTGTCCCCCGCAAACGAGTTGCCGCGGAAGTTGTTGAGGTCGCCGCGTTCGGTCATGTAGTAGAGATGGAAGTTCGCGTAGGTGTCGCCATAGCCCTTGGAGAGCTGATTGTACTTGGTGATGAGGAACTCATTGAGCGAGAAGAGGACCTTGTCGTAACGGCTGAGGTCGAGCATGCCGATGAGGTCGTAATTGTTCTCCACCGTCTCGTACACCCTGAGGTCGAATTCGAAGTCGATGAGGACCTGATATTCCGAGCCCGTCTCCACGAGATAGACGAGGGTGTCGCCCTCGCGGATGAAGCAGCGGATGAGGTCGATCTGATAGAGGGCGCAGGTCCCTCCGATGACGCCCAAGTTGTAGGCCGGGACCTTGACGGCGGAGGAGAACTGCGCGGCGTTGACGCCGTACCACGTGGAGCAGCTCCCGAAAAAGACGATCTTGGGGTCGTTCTCCGCGATCATGAGCTCGAGCTTGTTGGCGAGCTGGGCGTTCTCTTCGCCCCCGAATACGGGCAGCACGGCGGCGTTTATATGCAGGGTCCGGATGGGACTTATGCGGCCGAAGGCGTTATAGTCGATGTTGCGGAGACTGTCGAAGAGGTACATCTCGGCAAGGGACGGACAGCCCGCAAAGGAATTTTCGGCAATGTAGAGGAAACTTTCGGGGAATACGACGGTCCGGAGAGAGGGAAGATCCTCCACCGCTCCCGTCATGACCGCCGCGACGGGGTAGCCGTTCAGCGTCCGCGGGAAGACGAGGCGTTCGGTGTCGGGACCGGTATAGGCGGTGATGACGGCGCAGAGATTTTCCCTTGCCGCCTCATGCAGCGTTTGCAGCCGCGCCGCCTTGTCCTTCTTCTCCGAATAGAGCGCCTGCATGTCCCCTCTCTCGATGAGCGTGAAGGAAAAGAGGCCGTCGTCGGCGCACTTTGCCCACTCCGCATAGAGGACGACGGCTTCCCCCAAACGCACGGGAACGCGGCTCCCGAGCCCGACATGGGTGCCGTCTCCGCGCTGTGAAGTATTCCATCCCGTCTGCACATAGCCCTCCCTCGCGATGAGATCGGTGCCGATGGAGGCATTGGGACGATAGCCGTGCGGGAGCGATTCGTTGACCGTGAGATAGGTGCCCGACTTTTGCGGATCGAGGTAGCTTCCGCCGTTGAAGGCGTAGGCGATCTTTGCGATGCCGCCCGACGGAATGAGGACGATCCCGCCGTCCGCCTCGCATTCCGTCACCGTGACGGTCGAACTTGCGCGGACGTCCTCGAGGGTGAGCGTCACCTTGCGTTCTCCCGCTTCGTTGGGATCGCTGTCGGCGCCGTCGGCACGCATGGTGCCCGCGTAGTCGCAGGATGCAAAGGTGTAGCCGCTCGCAAACCACAGGGTGAATTGGACCGCGCGGCCCTCCCTGACCGTCTGCTCGGGCTCTTCGCAGCGGAAGAAGCGGGACGGTGCGAGGGAGACGGTATAGGCCTTGCCCACGTGTTCGGCCGTGAGCTCGACGAAGACGGGGTAGAGCACCTTGTGCAGGGTGAGGACGGCGGACGTCGTTCCCGACTCGGGGTCTATCTTGCCCAAAGTAAGGGTGGAATCGCCGTAGGAGACGTCGCTCACGGCGTAACCGTCGGCGAGGACAATCGCAAAGGAGACGTCGCTCCCCCGCTGCACGTTCTTTACGGCGTCAGCGCAGGTGTAAAAGTAGGAACGGGACAGGATTACGCGGCAGACGGGGTCCTCGGGAGGACGGTCGAAGACGCAGCCCGCGAGCAGCAGACAGAGGGCCGTGATGAGGCCGATCAGGGACAAAAACCTTCTTCTCATGTCAGTACTCCTCGAGGTACGCGCCGTAACGCGACCAGAAATAGTCGTTGGCATAGGCCGATGCGCGCTCCTTCGGGACATAGATCCTGCATTGGGGCGCGCCGTCGAGCAATGCGAAGTAGACGACGCACCGCGAGGGCTCGTTGTCGGGGCAGACGTAGAGGCGTTTGAGGTTGATACACCCGTCAAAGGACCGGTCGGCGATCCCATAGATGTACTTGCCGAGCCGCAGCTCTTCCAGCCGATCGTTACCCGCAAAGACGGTCTCGTCAAAGGACAGGACCTTCTTCCCATGATAGAAATCGGGAATGCGTATCACGGACATGGTACGGCCGTTTTCGGTGAGACCCGTGATATTCCAGCCGTCTCCGCTCTCCTCGTAGGTGAAGAAGGCGGCGTCGGGACCGTCGTCATCCGGCTCCTCCCCGGCGGGGCGCTGCGGCTTTTCGGGCAGGACGATCTCGACCGCGGTGGGATCGCCCACGGCCACCTTGATGTCACGGATGAGCTGGGCGGTATAGACCTCCGAACCCGCGCTGTTCATGTGCACGTTGGAATCGTAGAACCAATCGCTCTCGAAGATATAGCGGTGCGGATCCCCGAGGATGGGACAGTCGAGGAGGGCGTCGACGGCATCGTAGTAGGCATCGATCCCCTCCGAGGTCGTTCCCACCGCGATGCCCGAGGCATTGACGGGCGCAAATGCGAAGTAGAGCGTAGCGCCCCGGCCCGTCACAAAGCGGTTGAACGCGTTGACGTACTCCGCAAAGTCGGGCGAGAACACGGCGGGGTCATAGGAGATGCGCGACACGCCGTCATAGCCGAGCGGAAGCAGGTTGTACGGCCGGTCGTAGGTCATCTTGCCGTTCTTGTCGAAGGAGGAGACGGCATAGACGTCGGTGGGATCGGGGGCGTTGCCTTGGGTGAAGTAGCCGAACTTCCGGCTTGCAAAGCCCGGGAATCCCCCCACCATCTCGCCGGGATTCCGCAGATAGCGCAAAAGCCCGTAGTTGCCGTCGACGGCGTTCCAGACGTATTCGCTGTTGAAATAGAGGGAGAGCGACTGACGGGTCTGCTCGGGTGCGAGGAGGACGATATCCCCCTCTCCGATGTTGACGCGGGAGAGGTCCATCATGGCCTTGGTGCCGATGGCGCCGTACAGGCCGAAGGGACAGACGGCATAGCCGTCCACTTCCCGTTCGACGAGATAGGGATCCAGCCCGAACGCCACGCCGCTGTTGCCGATGACGACGATCTTTTTGCCCTCCGTCTCCTTCAGCTTTCCGAACAGGCGCGGCAGCTCCGCATAATAGGTCTTGGAGTACTGCGCGGGCAAGCCGAAACCGACGCCTGCCAGAGCGAGCGGCATCGCCAAAAGAAAGAGAAGAAGGATAAAGATGGAAACAATTCTGCGTTTCATTGCGGGACCCTTATCAACATTATACCACATTTCTCTGCCGCACGCAAGAGGGAATGCAAAGTTTCTGTCCTTTTTCGGGCGGAAAAACGGCCGCGGAACTCCGCGGCCGTCTCTTTGCTCGGAACGTTGTTACTTTTTGCTCGAAGCCTTGCCCGTCTTGGCGCCGTTCTTCTTTTTGACGAATCCGCGGATGGCGAACACGCCCCATACGACAAGAAGCACGGGGACCGCAATGTCGAGCACGTATTCCATGATGATCCACCACTCGGTCTGATAGCCCGTGATCTTGATCTGCACGGAGTTGCTGTTTGCGACCGTGAAGAGGATGTTCTTGGCCGACTGACGGAGGATATTGACATCCTGTACGTCGGAGGCCGAGGCATCCGTCCACTGGCAGTTGCCCGTCGAGGTGAGGATGAGGTCGTTGCCTGCGTAGAGCATCTGACGGGAATCCATGAAGGCGTTGTCCGTCTTGTAGTCGCAGATGACGAGGCCCTCAAAGCCCCACTCGTTGCGCAGGACTTCGGTCAGAAGGCGATAGTCGCCGCCCGTCCACTTGTTGCCGACGCGGTTGAAGGAGGACATGACGCCGATGGTGCCCACAAAGGAGGTGAGGCCCGCCTGCTTCGCCGACTTGACGAGATCCACGCTGTCGTCGCCTTTGACTGCGATCTCAAAGGGCTTTAAGTACAGTTCGCGGAAGGCCTGCTCGGTGCAGAAGGTGGAAACGCCCGCACGGTTGGTCTCCTGATCGTTGAGCGCGAAGTGCTTGAGGTCGGTGTACACGCCCTTGGTGCGCGCGCCGTTGACGACGTTCACCGCCATCTTGCCGGAGAGGATGGGATCCTCCGAGTAGTACTCGAAGTTACGGCCCGAGAAGGGCGAGCGGTGCAGGTTGACCGCGGGAGCGTACCAACCGGAGTACGGAAGGCCGTTCTCGCCGCTCTGGTCGCCCCAGAGTCCGTTTTCGCCCACGATCTCGCCCATGCGATAGGCAAGGTCCTTATTCCATGTGCAACCGATGACGATCTCGCTCGCAAAGTTGGTGTTGTTGGCAAAGATGCGCTCCGTGGCGCTCCCCTTCATGAAGTTGACGAAGCCGATGGGCCCGTCGCCGTCGTTGGTCAGGTTCTTGCCGACGGACTCGATGCCGAGCGTCTTGAATGCACCGTCGTTGACGAGGCCGAGCATCTCGGAGAAGGTGAGCTTGTCGAGGATCTCGTCCCAGCGGGCGTCGTCGTAGGCGACCTTGCCGTTGTTCAAAAGATCGTGCAGAACGAGCTCGCTGTCCGTCTTGCCCGTTGCGGGCATCTCGGTCTTGCCTGCGATGGCCGTGTTGTTGTGGTCGAAGCTCGCCAGCTTATCCTTTTCGGCGTAACCGTTGAGGGTCTCGGCCTTGACGACGCGGTCGGCGACGGTGAGGGGCGTGGGGAAGGTCCGCTCGAAGTCGGTGCGGGACATGCCCTTGCGCGTCTCGTTGTTCACGGTGACGTCGGACAGACGGTATTGGATGTCGTCATAGTCGTTCGTCGTGAAGCGGTTCTCGACCTTGTTCTGCGTCTTGGGGTCGTTCTCGAACTTGAGGTCCTTGCCCTCGCCGAGCGTGACGACGGTCGTGTCGTACGCGTTTTCCACGACATGGGAGTCCGAACTGATATAGAAGGTGTAGTCCCCCGCTTCGAGCTCGTAGCCCTTGAACTCGTTCTTGTTGGCGTCGTTGTAGTCATAGGAGGCAAGGTCATAGGCCTCGACGGTGAAGGTGAACGTCTGCGAAGCGCCGGGGGCAAGGGTGTCCGTCTTGGCGAAGTCCGCAAGCTCGACGAAGGACTTTTCGATGCCGCCCATCGTATAGGGCTTGCCGACATAGAGCTCGACGACGTCCTTTCCGGCCTTGGTGCCGTTGTTGGTCGTCTTGACCTCGATCGTCACCGAGCCGCCGTTTTCGAAAGTGCCCTCGGCCTTGGTGATCTCCTGCTCGAATTCGGTGCCGTAAGAGAGGCCGTAGCCGAACGGGAAGATGACGTTCTCCTCGTACCACTGCGAAGAGGGATTTGCCCGCAGCTCTTCGTAAGCACGCGTCTCATAATACCGGTACCCAAGGTAGACACCCTCTTCGTAGGTGATCATGTTGTAGCCCGCAAGCGCGCTCGACGCGTCCTCGGAGTTGAGGAAGGCCGTGTTCTTGACGTCTCCGTTGGACTGCGAGTTGTCGCCGAAGTTGACATAGGTGGGATCCTTGGTAAAGTCGGCGGAGTAGATGTCCGTCGTCTTTCCCGAGGGATTGACGTCGCCGTTCAGGAGGGAGCCGAGCGCTTCTGCACCCGTCTTGCCGGGACCGCCGATCCAGAGCACGGCGTCGATCCGCTTGTCGGTCGCGGTGTTGTTGTACTCCTTGATGAAGTCGCACTGGAAGGAGGTCAGCGTGTTGAGAAGGATGACGACCTTGTCAAAGCGAGCGGTCACCATGTCGAGAAGATCGTACTCGTTCTTGTCGAGCCGGAGATAGTGGTTGCCCTCAATGCCGCCGGCGGCGGTATTCTGAAGGCGGGGAAGGTCCCAGCTCTCGCCGCCGAGACGGGAGATGACGACCAGTGCGGCGTCCGAGTATTCCCGGAAGCTGTTGCGGACGGCCGTCGTGTAGTTTGCGACGGGCGCTTCGCCGATCTTGAGGGTGGGCGAGGAGGAGCTCGTGTCGCCTAAAGCGGGGTTGGCCGAACGGCCTTCGCCCGATTCCGCGCTCTCATAGAAGGACTTCAGCGTGGGATTGTACTCGATCCCGCCCGCTTTGAGGCCGTCGAACACGGTCTTGGAGCCCTCGCTGCTGCCGCCGCCCGAGCCGGAACCGCTCAAGACGAGGTTGACGGAGTTCTTGCCGAACACGCTCACCTTGCTGCCCTTGGCGATGGGAAGCGCGTCGTCCTCGTTGAGAAGAAGCACGGCGCCCTCCCCTTCGATCTCGACGTTGAGGTTGTTGCCCGCTTCGACGGAGGCCTCCTTGCTGTCGTAAGCGGAGGTGTAGATCTTTTCGTACGTATCGTCGAGGATGGGCTTTTTTCCGCCGAGGAACGTCACGGCGATGGAGTAGAAGATCCCCTGCGAAAGAATGGTGACTGCGATCAGCAGCGCGATGACGACCACGGACACGGATGCCCATGTCACGACGCCGCCCACGCCGCTCTTTTTCTTTTTACTCATATCCTGTTCCTCCCGTTATGCTTTCCTGTACAGGTTGTCGTATTCCGGCTGCCATGTGAGCACGGCGCCCGCAGCGTCGAGACGGATGTAGTCCACCACGGGAGCGATCGCCTGATACGTGCCGCCGAGCACGGTATTGTTGTTGGTCACGAGCTCGATGACGTTATCGCCCGCCTTGAGGTCGATCGTGACGGAGACGCGGTATTCGGTGAACACGGTGCCCTTGTAGAGGTCGCCGCCGAAGTTCGGGCCGCCGTTCACGGTGATGGGCGCATAGTTGAGCTCCGTCCCGTTGACCTTGATGGCATAGCCGTAGCTGCCCGTGGGCGAGAAGGTCATGGTCTGCCGGAATTCCGTGGACAGGGCGAGATAGAGCGTGACGCCCGAGACGTCCTTGTCGCTGCGGATGTTGAAGGTCAGCGTGATGTCCTTTGCGAACAGATAGGTGACGTAATGCGGCATGTGCGCGCTCTGATCGGCATTGCCGCCGAGGAGCGGATAAGGCGCCGAATATGCGTTCGGAAGGTCGCTCTGGATGATGCCGGTGCCGAGCACGTTGCCCGAATATCCGGGGCCGACGAGCGTAGGATCGATGGGCGTGAACTCCGCGTCGAACTTGTTGTCCGCGGGCGTCACAGCCTTGGCCTTCCAGTGCGCATAGAGACGGATGGTGGTCGTCGTCCCCGTGGGCGTGTAAGGAAGTTCCGCCTGCGTTCCGCCGACTTCGCTGTTCCACCAGCCGTCGAACTCGAACTCATAGCCGTCCTGCACACGCGTGGGCGTCTCGATCATGTCCTCGGTGACCGCCGTGCCTCCCGGTACGGTGAGCGGATCGCCGATCCTGCCCGTTCTGCCGCCCGGATTGCCCGTGTAGTTGTAGTAGAAGCTGACGGTGTAGGTGACTTCCTCCCAGACCGCGTAGAGCCGTACGCTCTCCGTGGGCGTGTAAGGGAATACGACGTCCGCCGTCTGCGACTGCTGCGTCGTAGACCAGCCGACGAGCGCAAAGCCGACGCGGCTGATCCGGGGCACCTTGTCGAGCCCGAGGGTCTCGCCCTCGATGACGCGGACGGGCGGAATGGCCTCCGCCTGCGGGTAGTTGGCGTCAAAAGTGACCTGATAGATATCCGTTCCCTCGGGCAGCCATCTCGCATAGAGCGTGACGTCTCTCTCGACCGTGTACGGGAAGGAGACGACGGTCCCGTTCGCCGCATCGGGCGCAGTCATCCACTCGAGGAAGAAGTACCCGGGATATTCGGGCGCTTCGTCATCCGCGGGAGCCTCGACCGTCGCGCCGTAAGCGGCGGAGCGTTCGACCTTGGGCGCTCCCGTGAAGTTATAGTCAAAGGTTACGGTAAAATTCGCCGCCTCCCACTGCGCGTAAATGGTGGTATCCGCCGTGGGCGTGTACGGGAATGTAACGGGCGTTCCTCCCTCTTTTTCTCCCGTCCATTCGGAGAGTTCGTATCCCTCGCGAAGGGGGGTCGCGGGCTCCTCCATGCTCTTGCCCTTTTCCACATAGACGAGACGGGGCCGCGAGACCTCGTCGTTGTAATCGAGCGTGACCGTATACTCATCTTCCCCGCCCGGGGTGGGGGTCACGGGGTCGTCGGGAACACATGCGGACAGAGGAAGCGCAAGCGCAAAGACCGACGCGATCAGAAGCGCCATGATTTTTTTGCTTTTCATCATCATTCAATTCCTCTTTTTCAATAAAATTCACTCCCGATAACCAAAGAACTTCGGTGAACGGATGTCCACCGAAGTCTTTTCGGTTATTCGGTGATAACGGGTTGTTATCTCACGGAAAACTTATTTGTTTTCCTTGCGGCGCGTGACGAAGAATGCCCCGCCGAGGATGGTGATCGCCGCAACGGCCGCGGCACCCATGCCGATGACGCCGCCGCATCCGCCCTTCTTTTCAAGGGCTTCGACCTTCTCCTGAAGGGCCTTGATCGCAGCCTCGAGCTCGGTGATCTTGGACTCTGCCGCGCTGAGCTTTCCGGTGAGTTCGGTCACCTTGGTCTCGAGTTCGGTCGCCTTGGTCTGGAGCTCGGTCACCTTGGCTTCGAGCGCGGTGACGGTCTCGGCGTCGGCCTTGCCTTCGATCGCGGTCTGAAGTTCGGTGACGGTCGCCTGAAGTGCTTCGATGGTTTCCTGAAGCTCTTCGATGGTGGCGTTGAGTTTATCGACCTGGTCCTGGAGATAATCGGCGCGAGGATCGAGGATCGAGAAGCGGATGGTCACGGACGTCGTGATCCACTCCTTGCCCTCTGCGGTTCCTGCAACGGTGACCGTGTAGTCACGGTACAGGTTGACGGTGGCGGGCCGCCCGCTCGAGCCTTGCTGGAGAGCGAACGTCGGGACAAGAGCCGTACCGGTGATGATACCCGTCTCGGGATCGATCGTGAGCCCTGCGGGAAGGTCGCCGGTGATGGTGTACTGTCCTTCGCCGAAGTACTTGTCAAGGTACTCGGTGTCAAACGTCTTGAGCTCGCCGACATCCTCGCCGACGTTGCCCGTGTAGGAGGTCGCGGCACCGGCGGTCGCAAGCTTGGGCATGAAGCCTTCCATGTAGGCAGCGCTGTTCACATAGGTGAAGAGGAGACGCTTTGCGGTCTCGCGCACCCAATACCACTGGGTGTAGCTCGGCTGACCGTCGAGTTCGACGTAGCTCTTTTCCGCATTCCACGTACCGGAGATGTCTCTGACGGAGTTGCCGAGAGGGAATATGCAGCCGCGGACCATGGCGTCTGCACTCCAACCGGTCTTGGCAGCGCCCATGTACATATCGGTGACGGTCGCGCCGCGATAGCCCCACTCATTGGTGAAGAGCTGGATGTTCATGGCATAGCTTGCCGAGGACTGGAGCGCGATGTTCGGGAATGCGGACATGATGCCGTTCGCATGGCCGAGACGGATCGCAAGCTCGAAGGGCTTGGCATAGATCTCACGGATGGCCTGCTCGTTGCAGAAGGTCGCGAGACCGTTCATACGGCCGGCTTCCTGATCGTTCAGGAAGGCGTGCTTGATGTAAACTCTGCCGCCTGCTTCGACACAGCCGCCGACGACCGCCGCCGCGATGAGACCGCCCTGCACGCCGTCCTGCGAGTAGTACTCGAAGTTACGGCCGGCAAGCGGGTTGCGGTGGTTGTTCATGGCGGGACCGTACCAGCCGCCGCCGCTGTTCCAGATGGATTCGTTGCCGACGAGGGTGCCCTGCTCATGTGCGAGCTCGGTGTTCCACGTTGCGGCGATCACGGTCTCGCCGACCCAGAACCAACCGTTGATGCCGTTGGCCTTGAGCTGGCCGGGGCCGTCCTGGTCGGTGACACGGGGCTTGCCGATGCTGTCGATGGGAGCGTTGGCATACGAACCTGCGGTGTTGCCGACGAAGTTCTTGAGTTCATCCCACGTGAGCTGGTCAAGGAGTTCGTCCCACTTGGCGTCGTCATAGCTCTTGCCCGCCATGTCCTTGAGGGTGATGGGATAGAGGCCGGTCTTTTGGTCGGGGACGCCCGTACCCTGCTTGCGGCCCTGCATGTCTGCGGCCGTCTTGGTCCAGACGTTTGCATAGTTCGTTTCGACGGCTTCCGTCGTCTGGTCGTCGAAGTCCTTGGCTGCGGTCGCGTCCTCACGGTAGGAGAGCACGAGGCCCGCCTCTGCGGTGAACACGTTGTCGTTGCCTTCGCCCTTGAGCCAATGGAGCTTGGAGACGTCTGCCGCGCCGTCCTTCGCGTCGTTGAGGAGCGCGTTGCGGTGGAGGTCATGATCCTTCCCACTCTTCAGCCAGTGGCTGACATCAGTGTTGTACATCTCCCACTTGCCTTCGGTCTGCGAGAAGATATTGTTGGGGGTGTTGGGATCGTTGTCCTCGTCCCAAAGGATGTCTGCGGCTGCGGTGAGGGTCGCCGTCGCCTTGCTCTCATCCGCATTCGCGAGGTTGTGCGAATCGGTACGGACGGAGAGGACGATGTTGCCCGCGTCGATCTCATAGCCGTAGTGGCTGTTCTTGTTCGCGTCGTTGAAGTCGAAGGAAGCAAGATCCTTGGAGGCGATCTTCATGGTCACGGTCGCGTTTGCACCGGGCCGGATGATGTCGGTCTTTGCAAAGCTCACGAGGTTGACGGCAGCCTTATCGACTTCGCCCGCGGTATAGTCGGGGGTCGAATAGAGCTGGACGACGTCCTTGCCGGCCTTGCTTCCCGTGTTCGTCACCTTGACGGTCACGGTGAGCTCGCTGTCCTTGCCGAGCGTGCCGTTCACGGTCATTTCCTGCTCGAAGGTCGTATAGGAAAGGCCATGGCCGAAGGGATAGAGGGTGTTCTTCTTGTACCATGCTTCGCCCTTGTCCCCGAGGTCGGCGGCAACGGTCTCATAGTAACGGTAACCCATGAAGATGCCTTCGGAATAGGTGAGTGCAAGACCTTCGGTCTGGATCTCGGCGGCGTCTTCATAGATGATGTTCGCGTTGCCCGCGGACCCGTAGTTGTAATACGTGGGGTCGGTCTTGAAGTCTCTCATCCAGAAGTCGACGACATGGCCGGAAGGATTGATCTTGCCGGTGAGAACGTCGGCGATGACTTCGGAGCCGTTCCAGCCCGTGGTACCGATCCAGAGGATGGCGTCGAATGCGTCGTCGTCCTCAAGCATGCCGATCTCCATCGGGGAGGCCGCGTTGATGAACACGATGATCTTGGAGAACTTCTTCTGCTCTTTCTGATACTTGGCGTAAGCGAGGAGCTGGCGCTCGTAATCGTTGAGCGTGAGATAGTGCTCGGTATCGTCGGCGTGGTTCTGAACTCCGGAGGACAGGTTGTCGTTGAACTCGGAGCCCGAACGCATGATGTTGATGATGGCAGCATCGCCGAACTCGGTATAGGAGCTCTCGACGTCCTTGAGGTAGCCCTCGGCCGCCGTGTTGTACTTTTCGCCGTCGAACTCGACCACGCCGTTGCCCTCGGTGAGGGGCGTCATATACGTCTTGTTCTCGCCGTTGGCCTGCGCCACGCCGCTCGCCATGTAGAGGTCTTCGACCGTTTTGTTGATCGAAAGGCCCTTCTTGACGCCGTCCGCAAAGGTCGAAACGGTCCGGGGCACGAAGTCACCGATGTGGAGACTCGTATTGCCGGGACGGGAAGCCGCACCCGATCCGCCGCCGCCATCCTGAATGGAATACGCATTGCCGCCGAGGAGGGTGACTTTGGCCGATGCGTCGAGAGGGAGAGCGCCGCCTTTGTTCTTGAGGAGTGCAAAGCCTTCTTCCGCAAGTTTGAGGTTGAGGCTCTGTTCTGCCTTAAGAACATCGTCAAAGCTGCCGTACGTGGTGGAAACTTTGCCCTCTCTCGCCTGGTCGTTCGCTGCGAACGCCGTGAGGGAAGAGATGCCGAGACTCGACGCAAGGGTCAGAGCCACGGCAAGCGTGCCGAATTTGGCAATCCTGATTTTGGTTCCCTTTTTCATGAATACACATTTCTCCTTACATATTTTTTTGTGAGATTGTGGCAGGGTCGCTGCCGGGTGACATTGTTACATTCGGTCCGCGCTTTTCCGCCCTCCAACGGCAATTGCGGACCGAAAATAGAGGATACTCATTTTTTTCAATCCGTCAATGACCCGCAACGTATTTTGTCATTTTTTCAGCATATTTTGCAAGGTGCTCTTTCCCCTCTTTTGCGCAAAAAAAGAAGGCCGCGCCGGCAGCCTTCTCCGTGTTTTTCGTCTGCGGGTGAGTTTCTGACACCCGATGTAAAAAGATTGAAATGTTTGAACATGCTCTCCCGCACGCGATGCGCGTTCCTATTTGACATATAGCCGTGTGGGGGCCTCCGGCACTCTTGCCCACCCCCTCAAGGGGGGTGGGTGTCACCGAAGGTGACGGAAGGGGTGTCACCGCGTCATTCTGCCTTGTTCCTCCGCGTCATCCTGCCCCGACCGAGGTTTCTACTGTAGTCCAAGGTCGGCACGAGCCGAAGGCGAAGTAGCGGAGCCGAAGGATCCCGAAGTACGGAGTCCGCAAGGCCCCCTCGCGTCAAAAAAGGGGGCATGCACCGCGTTCCGAAGCTCGGATCGCGGACATGCCCCCCTTGTAGGAGGTCAATCTTCTTCTTGATATATGTCCCCCCCCTTACGGTAACGGAACAATGCGCGTGCAAACGGCTTTTTCTTGGGCCGCGACATCTGGAGTTCGGTCCCCGCGACCGAGACGGTCTCCGCGCCGATGCGCGCAACGTGGCGGAGGTTGACGAGGTAACATTGATTACATCGGAAGAACTGCCCGGCGGGCAGCCGCTCTTCGAGCTCCTTGATGCTCCCATAGGCGTTGTAAAGGCCCTGTTTGGTATGCCATACGATCTTGTGGCCGCTGATCTCGACATAGTACACCGAGGCGATGGGCATGCAGAAGGCCCCCTGGTTGGTGGTCAGGATGACCGTTCGGCCGATCTTGCGGTCCGAACGCGCGAGGATCCGCTCGAAGTGGTGGCAGAAACTCACGAATTTGAAGGGGCGGACGAGGTAATCGACGGCGTCCACTTCGTACCCTTCCACGGCACAGCCCTCCGTCGGAGCAGTAAACACGAGCGTGACCACGGGATCGATCTGCCGCAGTTTGCGCGCCGCGGCGAGGCCGTCCATCATGGGCATGTCCGTATCCATGAACACGATATCCGAATCGAGTTCGTATCCTTCGAGAAACTCGAGCCCGTTTTTGAACCGGCGGACCGAGAAGAGGAGCCCATTGGCGGCCGCGTACCGCTCCAAGAGCTCGGTCAGTTCCTCGGCGGAGCGGTCCTCGTCGTCCACGACGATAATCTTATACATCGCAACTCTCCTTGTCCTATGATTATATCATAAAATTAAATGAGATGCAAGCACTTCGCACAATTTCTTGCAAGAACCGCCCCGTCCGGGGAATCCGGACGGGGCGGTTCTTGCGCAGGCTCTTCCGTCATTCGGCGGAGAAGTCCTCTTTGCCGACGCCGCAGAGCGGGCAGGTGAAGTCGTCGGGGATCTCCTCCCACGGGGTGCCCGGAGCAATGCCGTTGTCGGAATCGCCCACCGCTTCGTCGTACTCGTATCCGCAGACGTTGCAGACATACTTTGCCATATTATTTGCCTCCTTAAAATAGATTCGAATTTATGCGGGATCGGACGCGATTGCATGGGCAAGGGCAAGGAGCGCAAGACGGGTCTCCTCCCCTCCCGCGGAGATGAACTTGACCGTCTGCCCGATCTGCCGCATGCCGCGCATGGAAGAGAGCTCCGCCGAAAGGATACTCCCCGCCTGCGGCGCCCAGCTTCCGCTCTCGACGATCGCATACCCGCGGCCGCCGAAATTGTGTGCGGCAAGGTCGCGGACGAACGTCTCCATCGCGGGAAACAGCCCCGCATTCTGGGTCGCGCTGCAAAAGACAAGGTGCGAACACGCAAACGCTTCGGACACCAAATAAGAGACATGGGTATGGGAAACGTCGTAAAGAACCGTCTCGATCCCCTCTTCGGCAAGCGCCGCGGCAAGGACCTCGGCCGCGTTCTTCATGTGTCCGTAAACGGTGCCGTAAAACACCGCAACCTTGCGCTTTTCGGGCAGGTATCTGCTCCAGAGACCGTACTTTTCGAGAAGCAGCGGAATGTCCTTCCGCCAAACGGGTCCGTGCAGCGGGCAGATCGTCCGGATCGGGAGCGCCGCGGCCTTTTTGAGGACATTCTGCACCTGCACGCCGTACTTCCCCACGATGTTGGAATAGTACCGTCTCGCCTCGGGCCAAAAACTCTCCGAAGCCTCCGCAAAGATGCTTCCGTCGAGCGCCCCGAAGGTCCCGAACGCGTCGGCGGAGAAGAGGATGCCCTCTTCCGCGAGATAGCTCATCATGACCTCGGGCCAATGCACCATGGGTGCCGCGACAAAGCGAACGGAGTGCTTCCCCACGGACATGGTGTCGCCGTCTTTGATGACCTGCACCCGCTCTCCGGGAATCGCAAAGTAGTTGTACAGCATATCCTTTGCCTTGGAAGAGCAGAGCACCGTCGTCTCCTTGTGGTGCTCGAGTAGCCGCCGGACGGAGAAGGAGTGGTCGGGCTCCATGTGGTGCACGACGAGATAGTCGAGCGGACGGCCCTCCAGCGCAGCCTCGAGATTTTCGAAGAAGCGCTCCTCGACGGACGCGTCCACGGTGTCGAAGAGCACCGTCTTTTCGTCGGTGAGAAGGTAAGAATTGTAGGACATGCCCCGCGGGACGGGGTAGGAATTTTCGAACAGGCCCGCCCGCCGGTCGCTTGCGCCGACGTAGCAGATATCTTGGGCGATTTTTGTGATGCAGTACATAGAACGGCTTCCTTTTCAAAAAATATTTTGTCGCGTTTTCCGCGATTTTACGACCCCCTGTCCCCATTTTGAAAAAAATCGGGGAGTATAAAAGCGGCCGATGCGGTCAAAAACAGAGGCGTGGGCAAACGGTACGGCCCGTTACATACAATAGAGTAGCGGAGCAGCTCACAAAGGAGAACCTTATGACCGTCAAACGCGGCGAACTCTATTATGCGGACCTCAGTCCCGTGGTGGGCAGCGAACAGGGAGGCGTGCGGCCGGTGCTCGTCGTGCAGAACGATACGGGGAACAAATATTCCCCGACGGTGATCGCCGCCGCCGTCACGAGCAAGATCCACAAGGCGCGGCTTCCCACGCACATCGAGCTCCCGCAGGCGTTCGGATTGCAGAAGGATTCCGTCATCCTTCTCGAACAGATCCGGACCATCGACAAAAAACGGCTGATGGCGCGAATCGGGGAGCTCCCGGCCGCCACCATGTCCAAGGTCAACCGTGCGATCCTCATTTCCCTCGGCTTCGGCGACGGGGAACGGGAACGCGATTCGGCCGAAGATCCGTCTTGAACCGCGGACAGAAAATACGTCGGGTCTCCGGCGTATTTTTTTGCGCCGCGAACCCCGTCACAGCGCGCAGACGGCGGCGATCTTTTGCAGGACGGCGTCCTTCCCCTCCCCCGTAAGGCCGGAGACGGCGATCACGTTGTCCGCGCCAAGCCCATAGGCATTGGCGACGGCGCGCACGCGCTCCTTGCCCTTCATGCGGGAGAGCTTGTCGCTCTTGGTCGCAAGGACGGTGAAGGGAATGATGTGATAGTTGAGATAGGTGACCATCGAGACGTCGTCCTCCGAGGGATCGCGGCGGATATCGGAGAGCAGAAAGACATGCGCGATCGCCTGCTTCTTTTCGAAAAATTTGTCCAAAATCCGACCCCATGCCGCTTTTTCCTGTTTGGAGACGGCCGCATAGCCATAGCCGGGAAGGTCGGCGAGGACGAACTCTCCGAAGTCGAAATAGTTGACAAGGCGCGTCCTTCCGGGGGCGGCGCTCGTCTTGGCGAGATGCTTTTGCCCGGCGAGGAGATTGATGAGCGTGCTCTTGCCGGCGTTGGATCTTCCGCAGACGGCGATCATGGGCTTGTCGAACGTCAATAGCTGCGACTCGTGTGCCGCACTCGTCAGAAAGGTCGCGTTCTTAATTTGCATAGCCCGTCTCCGCCATCGCGTTCGCAAAGACCTCGCCGACCTCGTTCACGCAGATAAAATTGAGATTGCTCCGGACCTCGTCGGGGATCTCCTCGACGTCCTTGCGGTTCTCTTCGGGAATGATGATGTCACGGATGCCGATCCTCGACGCGGCGAGAGCCTTCTCTTTGAGTCCGCCGATGGGAAGAACTTTCCCGCGGAGCGTGATCTCGCCCGTCATGGCGATGTCCCGCCGCACGGGACGGCCCGTAAAGGCGGAGAGGATGGCCGTGGCCATGGTGATGCCCGCAGAGGGCCCGTCCTTGGGCGTTGCGCCCTCGGGGACATGGATGTGGAGGTCCTTCTTTTCAAAGTCCTCCGCGTCGATACCGTACTCCACGGCGTGCGAACGGATGAAACTGATGGCCGCGCGGGCCGATTCCTTCATCACATCGCCGAGCTGACCCGTGAGAAGCACGTCGCCCCTGCCCTGCATGGCCGTGACCTCGACGGTGAGCGTCGTGCCCCCCACCGCCGTCCAAGCGAGCCCCGTTGCCATGCCCACTTCGTCGCGCGGGAGCATGCCGTCGCCCTCCTTATAGCGGCGTGCCCCGAGGTAAGTCTCGAGATCGTCCGCCGTGACGGTGACGGGCGCCTGTCCCTCTTCTTTGGCGGTCCTGACCGCGATCTTGCGGCAGACGGAACCGACGGTGCGCTCGAGAGAACGCACGCCCGCCTCCATCGTATAGCCCTCGATGAGCGCAAAGACGGCGTCGTCCGTAAAGGTGACGGCATCGTCCGCGAGCCCGTTCTCCTTCCGCTTTTTGGGGATGAGGTACCGCTTGGCGATCTCGGCCTTCTCCTGCGGGGTGTAACCGCTGAGTTCGATGATTTCCATACGGTCTCTTAAGGGCATGGGGATGCCGTCGAGGGTGTTAGCCGTCGCAATGAACATCACCTTAGAGAGGTCGTACTCCACTTCGAGATACCGGTCGCGGAAGGTGGAATTCTGTTCGGGATCGAGGACCTCGAGCAGGGCGTCGGCGGGATCGCCGCGCAGATCGGAAGAGATCTTGTCCACCTCGTCGAGCAGGAACACGGGGTTGATCGTGCCCGCGTTCTTCATCTCATAGAGGATGCGGCCGGGCATGGAACCGATGTAGGTGCGCCGGTGGCCGCGGATCTCCGCCTCGTCCTTGAGACCGCCGAGGCTCATACGGACGAACTTTCTGCCGAGGGCACGGGCGACGGACCGCGCGATGCTCGTCTTGCCCACGCCGGGCGGGCCGACGAGGCACAGGATGGGCGCCTTTAAGCTGCCCGTAAGTTTGAGGACGGCGAGGTATTCCAGCACGCGTTCCTTGATCTTTTCCAGCCCGTAATGATCCTCATCGAGGATGCGTTCGACCTCAGAGAGGGATACCGTGTCCGCGGTCTCCTCCTTCCAAGGAAGGTCGAGGATCCAATCGGTGTAGTTACGGAGCACGGTGTATTCGGGCGACGAGGGCTGCATGCGGTCCATGCGTGAAAGCTCCGAGAGCGCCTTCTTTTCGACGGCGGGCGGGAGGCCCTTTTTGAGGATGCGATCGCGCAAACCGTCCATCTCCTGCTCGTCCTCGCCGAGTTCGGTGTGGATCGCCTTGATCTGCTCGCGGAGGTAGTACTCCTTCTGCGACTTGTCGATGGACTTCCTGACGTCGGAGGCGATCTTCTTTTCGAGATCGGCGATTTCGCGTTCGCCCGAGACGAGCTCCTCAAAGCGGAGGAAGCGGCGGACGAGATCGGGCTCCTCGAGGAGCTCCTGCTTCTGTTCGTCGCGGAAGTGCAGAAAGTGCGATGCGACGTTGATGTAAGTGTCCCCGTCCGCGGCATGCGAAAGCGGACCCTCGAGATCGCGCGCGAGCTTGGGGTCGGATGCCATGACCGCGTTCACCATGGAACGGGCCGTGCGGAGATGGGCCTCCTCAAGAGTCGCGTCGCCATGGACCGTCATGAGCGGCTCGGCGACCGTGTAGAGATAGGGCCCTTCGAAGCGGAAACCCCGCGAACGGGCGCGGTAGACGCCCTCCACGACCACGCGGAGCTTGTCCCCGGGCATACGGATCTTCTGCCGGATGACGGCCACCGTCCCCACGAGGGACAGATCGTCCGCCTCGGGGAGCTCCTTTTCAACGCTCTGACGGGTGAGAAAGACGTAGGAATCGTTGTACTGCGCCCGCTCCACCGCCGCAAGCGAAAGCCCGCGGCCGATGTCGAAGCCTACCGTCGTGTTCGGAAACACGACCTGCGTCCGCATGGGAATGACCGATAAAATTTTGACGTCGTATTCTGTCATGATAAACCTTCTTTCCCTATTATATCACACAGTATGGCCCCTTTTCAAACGTTTTTACGGCGTTTTTTGAAAAAGAGCCCTATGGCCGCGCCCCTTGCGGCGCAAGGGGCGCGGCCATAGGGAGAAGGTTTCATCCATGTTTTTTATTTCGATATTTTTCGAAATATATGATTTTTTCCGAATTTTCTTTGAATTTCCGCCATTCTTACGCGTAATTTTATTTCGAAAAATTTCGAAATATGATTTTTCTCTCCTTTTCGGCCTCCCGAAGCGCCGCGTCCCAACGATTTCTTCCGAATAGAAAAAGGGCTCCGGGTTGCCCCCGAAGCCCTTGGAAATCGCTCTGTCTTACATGGCGGGACCGGTCGCGGACGGCGTATAGACGCGGGCCGCAAGTTCCTGATTGAGCGCATACAGTCCCTTTGCGTCGGAACCGTACAGCTTGAACTTCTTGACCATATCGTCGGCGTTGGTCTCCTCCTCGGCCTGCTCCTTGATGAACCAGTCGAGGAACTGCATGGTGCGGTAGTCCTTCTGCTCGAATGCCTTGTGATAGATCTCGGTAATGAGCGAGGTCACATACTGCTCATGGTCGAAGCCCGTCACGAGGGGCGACAGATGATTCGGGTACGTCTTGTCGGGCTTTTGGATGGCATCGAAGGTGACCGTCTCCCCGTTGTTGAGAAGGTAGCGGCGGAACATGAAGGCGTGATCGCGCTCTTCCTGCGCCTGCACCTCGTACCAATGCGCAAAACCGTCGAGACCTTCCTCGGCATAATAGTTTGCGATGTCAAGATAGAGATAGGCGGAATACAGTTCCTTGTTGATCTGGTCGTTGAGCATCGCGGCGATGGTTTTGTTTAACATAAGATTGCCTCCGTGGATTTCTTACTTGATATATACCCGTCCCGCGGGCAAACCAAACGGGAAACACCGGTATTCTCCGAAAAATTTTTCGGAGAATACCGCCGCGCCTCACTTGACCCGCATGGCCGCGAAAGACGGCTTTAAGGCGGGGTAGAGGCTGCGATAGACGGCATAGCGGTCGTTGTATTTTTCGACGAGAGCGGGCTCGGGGCCGATGGCATAGCGCGATACGACGATGGCCTTCGCCGCATCCTCCACCGTGGCATAGGCTCCGCTCGCAACCATGGCGAGCATGGCAGCGCCGAATGCCGGGCCCTTTTCGGTCTTGGTGAGATAGACGTCCGCGTCGAGCACGTTCGCAATGATCTTGCGCCAAAGGCCGCTCCGGGCGCCGCCGCCGCAGAGGTTGGTGGCATTCACCCTGACGCCGCTCTTTTTTGCGATCTCCACACAGTCGCGGAGAGCAAACGCCACGCCTTCGAGAACGGCGAGGGACATCTGTTCGCGCGTCGTGTCGGGACGCATGCCGAGGAAGGCGCCGCGGGCCAAAACGTCGTTGTGCGGGCTACGTTCCCCCATGAGATAGGGCAGGAAAAAGACCTGATTTTCGCCGAGAAGCCGCTCCTGTCCGGCGACGGCGCCCTCGTAGTCGTTTGTCTTTAAGATGCGCTCAAGCCACCAGCTGTTGGCACTTGCCGCCGAGAGAATGCACCCCATGAGATGCCATCTCCCGTTCGCATGGGCAAAGGAATGAAGCGCGTTGTCGGGATCCACCGAGAAAGTGTCCTGTGCGATGAACACGGTGCCGCTCGTGCCGAGCGAGATGTTGGTGTCCCCGCCCTTTACGGTGCCCGTTCCGATCGCCGCGGCCGCATTGTCGCCCGCACCCGCCGCCACGACGGCGTTTTTCAGCCCGAACTCCGGCCGGACCTTTCCCACGGGCGCAAAGCTCTCATAGAGACGGGGAAGCCATGCCTCTTTGACCGAACACGCGGCTACCATGTCCGCGTTCCAGCGTTTATTTTTGACATCGAGGAGCAGCGTGCCCGAGGCGTCGGAGTAGTCCGTCGCATGCACCCCCGTCAGTTTCCAGACGAGGTAATCCTTGGGCAGCATGATCTTTTTGATGCGGGAAAAGTTCTCGGGCTCGTGTTCCTTGACCCAGAGAAGTTTGGGCGCGGTGAAGCCCGCAAAGGCGATGTTCGCGGTGCGTTCGGACAGCTTCTTTCGGCCGATGACCTCGTTGAGATAGGCCGTCTCGCGCTCCGTCCTGCCGTCGTTCCAGAGGATGGCGGGACGGATGACCGCGTCGTGTTCGTCGAGAAGCACGAGCCCGTGCATCTGGCCGCCGAAGGAGATGCCCTCCACCTTGTCCGAGACGTCCGCCGAAAGTTCCGCGAGGAGAGCCTTTAAGGCTTTGAGCCAATCGGCGGGGTCCTGCTCGCTCCAACCGTCATGCGGATAACTAACCTCGTAAAAGGCCGATGCCTCCCGCAGAATGGCGCCCGAGCGATCGGTGAGGATGCCCTTGGCCGAACTCGTACCCAGATCGATGCCGATGTAATACATGAAAACCTCCCGAGCGCTCAGCCGCGGAAGAGAACGGTGTTGAGCACTTCTTCGAGATACTCCTGCCTGCCGCTGGGGACGGAGAACTCCTTGACGGTGAGCGCGTAATCGGAGAGCCCCTCGAGGGTGACCTTTCCGGCGCGGATCTCTTTGCCGAGCCCGGTCTCGTAGGAGGCATAGCGCTCCTTGACGAATGCGTCGATGCGGCCGTCCTCGATGAGGGCCTGTGCCTTGATGAGGCCGAGCGCAAAGGCATCCATGCCCGCGATGTAGGCGAGCAAAATGTCCTCAAGCGTGTTGGACTGGCGGCGCGTCTTGGCGTCGAAATTGAGCCCGCCGTTGGTAAACCCGCCCGCCTTTAAGACCTCGTACATGCAGAGCGTCGTGTCATAGACGTTGGTCGGGAACTGGTCGGTGTCCCAGCCGAGAAGAAGGTCGCCCTGGTTGGCGTCGATGGAGCCGAAGATGCCGTTGACGCGGGCGACACGCAGTTCGTGCTGGAAGGTATGGCCCGCGAGCGTCGCATGGTTGGCCTCGATATTCATGCGGAAGTCGTCCATGAGCCCGTACTTGCGGAGGAAGTTCGCGCAGGTCGCAACGTCGAAGTCGTACTGATGCTTGGTGGGTTCCTTGGGCTTGGGTTCGATGTAGAAGTCGCCCTTGAAACCGTGCGCACGGGCATAGTCGCGCGCCATCGTGAGAAGCAGCGCGAGGTTGTCGAGTTCGAGCCCCATGTCGGTATTGAGCAGCGTGTCGTAGCCCTCGCGGCCGCCCCAGAACACATACCCCGCGCCGCCGAGCTTGATCGTGGCGTCGAGGGCGGCCTTCACCTTGGCGGCAGAGGCGGCAAAGACGTCGGCGCTGCAGCTCGTGCCCGCGCCCGCCATGAACTTTTTGTCGCCGAACATGTTGGCCGTGCCCCACAGGAGCTTGATCCCCGTCTCCTTCTGCTTTTTGAGAAGGTAGTCGGTCATGCGGCGAAGGTTCTCGACGGACTCGGCGAGCGTCTTGCCCTCGGGGGCAACGTCGACGTCGTGGAAGCAGTAGTACTCCACGCCGAGCTTTTGCATGAGTTCGAAGGCAAAGTCGGCCTTCTTCTCGTAGCGGGCCATGCCGTCGAGGCCGAAGGTCTTGTCCATGGTGTCGCCGCCGAACATGTCGGTGCCCGCGGCGTTGATGGTGTGCCAATAGCTCATGGCGAACTTCAGGTGCTCCTTCATGGGCTTGCCCGCGATGACGCGGCCGGCGTCGTAGTAGCGGAAGGAGAAGGGGTCGGTACTCCCGGGCCCTTCATAGGCAATTTTCCCGATCTCGTTGTAATGTTTCATAAAAACCTCTCTTCGGAAATTTATTTTCGGTTGAATTTTTTATCGGAATGCGATGGACAAGAAGTCCGGCTTGCCCTTCCCGCGGAAGGTAAAGTACAGCGGCTTTACGCCCTCGATCTCGGAAAGCGGCGCCGAAAACGTTCCGCCCGTCTTGGCGGAGATCGGAATGCTTGCGACCTCTTTCGAACCGTCCGTCACGGACATGGTACCCTCCGCCACGCCCCGCAGGGTGACGGAGATCTCCTTGGCGCCCTCGAACAGGAAGTACTTGAAGCCCGCCGTCGCGCCGTCGCAGAAGTTCGCGATGTACTGGTCGCCGTCCGATTCGCGGTCCTTGCCCGTCTGGGTGAAGTAGGGATGGCAGCCCGCGGGGGTCTTCATCGTGTAGAACTTGACGCCCTCCCGCGAGTACAGATTGCAGGCGATGCGCGCCTCGTAGCTTCCCTCCGCCTTCAGGGGCCCGCCGTTGAGCCCGCAGGAGGTGATCTCCGCCTGACGGAAGGTGCCGTCCCCGTTCATGAAGATCTCCTCGGCGCAGGCCTGCCGTGAATGGCAATGGCGGTTGGTCTGGCGATGGTAGAACACATAGTACTTTTCGCCGATCTTCTCCACGCTGCCGTGCGTGTTGCCGAGATAGTTCAACGGCTTTTCCGAGAGCCCCACGTCGCCGATGCTGACGAGGGTGCCGCAGTAACGGAATTCACCCAAGGGGCTGTCGCCCATGGCATAACACAGCTCGTGCCCGTTGACGGAGGAGTAGATGAAGTAGTACTTCCCGTTGAACTTGCGCATGGAGGAGGCCTCGAAGAACTCATGCCCCTCGTAGCCCGTTCCCGCAGACGAATGCTGCGACTTTGCGATGCGCGCGAGCGGCAGCTTTACGGTGAGCATATCCTCTTCGAGCTCGGCTCCCATCGCGCCGTGCGTGTTGACGGGCTTGAAGGCGGTGAACACGTTGGGAGTCTTGGGCGCAAAGCCCGTGTAGAGGTAGATCTTTCCGTCGTCGTCGCGGAATACGCCCGGATCGAACTGATGGAGGTCGGTCTCCTTGTTGCGGCCGAGGACGGTCCCGTCGGGATAGCGCACCCGTCCGAGATAGGTGTAGTGTCCCGCCGGCGTGTCGCATACCGCAACGCCGATGGTGCCGTGATTGCCCATGAAGTAGTAGAGATAGTATCTGCCGTCGTAGCCCTTGACGACATCGGGCGCATACATCTGCCGGAGAAGGCACTTGGGATGCGTCGGATCGTCCTGCGGACGCCAGATCACCCCTTCGTAACGCCAATCCCTGAGGTCGTCGACGGGCGCCGACCATGAGACGTAATCGTTCATGCAGAAGGCGCGGCCGTTGAATCTGTCGTGCGAGCCATAGAGATAGACGCGTCCGTCAAAGACATGCGGTTCGCCGTCGGGGATGTATTCCCAGCTCGGAAGATACGGATTGAAAACTTGATTCATATTCTGCCCCCCGTTGGTTTTTCTCTATTATAACGCATTGGGCGAGAGATACAAGGTTTATTTCGCGTTCAAAACATGACAATCTTGCGATTTTGTAAAAAAATTCACCGAAAGGCTGGACTTTCCTCTCCGAATCCGTTACAATAAGAGCGGAGGGACAAAAAATGGCCGAAAATCAGTTCGAAACCGTGGCATACACCAAGATCCGGCACATCCACGTCTTTTTGAATCACATTCTCTATCGGAATTTCCACCTGCACAGCGAGACGGAGCTGCTCTGCGTTTTGGGCGGAACGTGCACCATCAATCTCGTGAACGGGCCCGTCGGGGCGTCGCGCGGGAGCATCCTGCTCTTCAACCC